>CAZUZA010000048.1:0-5780 GCA_964624875.1 uncultured Carnobacteriaceae bacterium
CAATTGAGCTATCGCTTGTTAGACTTTTTAGGTGTAACCGGCTATCGGGATAGTGTGTTTGATATTTTAGGAATGCTCGTTATTTGTGTCGTGCTTTCGATTGTATTCTTTCGACCAATTAATAAGTTGTTTAAGAAGTTCAATAAAGGCATTGACTTTATATTTGAATAAACAGCGTAGCCCCTCGTATTATATAGAGGAACTACGCTGTTTTGTCTTATCGATTTAAAATGTCGTGTACACGTCTTTGTAGCTCTGGGACAACTTCTGTATCAAACCAATCATTGCGTCGACGCCAGCCAATGGTTAGAGGCGAAGGGTGAACGACAGGGAAATACTCCGGTAAATATTCGTCATAATTTCGAACAGTTTCCGTTAAATTGCGTTTCATCTCTTTCCCCAAATAAAACTTCTGTGCATAAGCACCAATGATGATTTTCAATTCAAGGTCAGGCATCGTATCCAGCACTTGTTGATTCCATTTATTGGCGAATGCTTTACGAGGTGGATTATCCCCGTGTTTGGCTTTACCAGGAAAGTAGTAGTCCATAGGAACAATCCCAAACATCCCTGAATGATAAAAGGTATCCATATCGACACCGAGCCATTCACGCAGCAAGTCTCCACTCACATCGTAGAACGTACGATTCGTCTCTTGTGCCCTTAATCCAGGAGCTTGACTCGCAATCAAAATTCGGGCAGTAGGAGGCGCTTGAAAAATCGGCTCCCAACCTATATCTGTGAACGCCTTATTCTCCGGATCCATCATTATTTCTTTCTTAAGTAATTCAATATCCTTCATAACGACTCCAACCTTTCTTATACTCCATTAATCGTATGAAATACAAAGAAAGATTGCAAATCTATAGCATTAGAATATAAATAATTAAATTTTTCTATAGGATACGAGAGTCTATATAAATTATATGCTAGAATAGTAAATGAATGATTAAAATAGAAAGAGGGAAATGAATGACATTACAAGATGACCAAATGTTAATTGATCTAGTTACAGCGCGTGGCGTTCCAGGAAACGAAGAGGAAGTTCGCGAAGTATTTAAAAAATATGCCGAACCACATGCAGATGAAATGCTACAAGATGGACTTGGCAGTATTATTGCGAAAAAACAAGGACCAGTAACTGGACCAAAAATTATGTTCGCAGGGCATATGGATGAAGTAGGTTTCATGGTTTCACGTATAACAGACGAAGGTTTCTTAAAATTCCAAACACTAGGTGGCTGGTGGAGTCAAGTTTTACTTGGGCAACAAGTCGAAGTAAAAGCAAGCTCTGGAGACATTTATCACGGCGTAATCGGTTGTAAACCACCTCACGTTCTATCAAAAGAAGTTCGTGACAAGCCATATAAAATTGAAGACATGTTCTTTGATATCGGTGCAACAAGCGCTGACGAAGTAAAAGAGTGGGGTATCCGTCCAGGAGACATGGTCACACCTTACTCACCATACCGTCGCCTAAATGATTCGAAATTCCTATTAGCAAAAGCATGGGATAACCGTATCGGTACAGCTGTTGCGATCGAAGTTTTTAAAAACTTAAGCGATCAAGACTTACCAAATACCATTTTCTCAGTAGCGAACGTTCAAGAAGAAGTCGGTCTACGTGGTGCGAAAACAGCATCAAACCGTATCAACCCGGACATCTCATTCGCACTAGATACAGGTACAGCTGGTGACACACCAGGAATGACACCAGAAGAATCTTCTTCAACATTAGGAGAAGGTCCACAAATCATCGTATACGACGCAAGCATGATTGCTCATAAAGCACTGCTTAACTTCGTTGTCGATGTCGCTGAAGAGCTAGACATTCCGTTCCAATACGAATTTATTCCAGGTGGAGGAACAGACGCAGGCGCACAGCACGTTTCAGGTCACGGCGTTCCGTCACTTGCGATCACAGTGCCAACGCGCTACCTACACTCACACTCGTCGGTCATTCACGAAGACGACTACCACAACACCGTTAAACTCGTGACAGAAGTCGTGAAGCGTCTAGACAAAGACACCGTCGAGAAAATCACTTACGGTTAAAGAACAAAATTGTGTTCATAACCCGTAAAAACAGCGTTTAAACCCAAAATATGCAGCTAATTGAAGTCAATTTGACGAAATTAGCTGTTTTTTTAAAGAACTTTTCGTAAAATGGATGCAGACTGATTAGACAAAAGGAGAGTATTCAAGAATGTATTACGTAAAAAACGAGAGAAATGGCAAAGAGATTCATGACGCAAGTGTGAACTTAGCCATTGAGTATTATCTATTAAATGAAATCGAATTAGACGAGCCACTTCTTCTTTTCTATATTAACGACAACTCAATTATTATTGGGAAAAACCAAAACACCTATGAAGAAGTAAACACAGAATATGTGGAAGAAAATAACGTAAACGTTGTCCGTCGCTTCAGTGGTGGAGGAGCAGTATACCATGATCTAGGGGTACTAAACTTCTGCTTCATTACAAAAGATGATGGCGACTCATTCCGTAACTTTAAAAAATTCACACAACCTGTAATCGATGCCTTACACAAAATGGGTGTTGAAGATGCCGAACTAAAAGGTCGTAATGACTTAGTAATTGGCGATAAAAAGTTCTCAGGGAACGCAATGTACTCGAAAAACGGTCGTATGACGGCCCACGGTACATTAATGTTTGATTCGCAAATTGATGCCGTAGTCGGTGCACTAAGACCGAAAAAGCATAAGTTAGAGTCTAAAGGAATTAAATCGGTGCGTAGTCGTGTAACAAACATCACGCCATTTATGGACGATGAATACCAAAACATGAGCACGAAAGACTTCCGCGAGCGTCTATTATTAAATATCTTCGACGTTGAAGAAACTTCTGACGTAAAAGAATATGTTTTAACAGAAGAAGACTGGGAGAACATTGACAAGTTTGCAGCGATGTACACAGCGAACTGGGACTGGAACTATGGCGAGTCACCAAACTTTGACTTAGAGCGTAGTGAACGTATAGAAGGTGTTGGAACAGTTGAAGTGAAGTTAAACGTTGAAAATGGCTTAATCACAGACATTAAAATGTTTGGCGACTTCTTCGGTCTAGGTGAAATCACTGACGTAGAAGACAAACTTCGTGGCACAAAATATGAAATGAAATCGATTGAAAAAGCATTAGAAGAAGTCGATATCAATAAATATATCGGTTCTGTTACCCCTCAAGAATTAGCGAAAATTATATACTAATTAGAAAACTCAGAGGCAACTCATTATTGAGGCGCCTCTTTTCTAATGGACAAAATGAAAAACACCCCATTTTGCATGTAACAATCCTAAATATGAATGTTTTTTGAATTTTTAGTGAGTTTGTAAGCATTATCAAACAAATATTCGGAATAGCATTGCATTTTTCCTGTTTTTTCATTATATTAAGTATAATATTTTTTAATGGAACGTTAATTTTAGAGAGGAGATATAACGATGGTAATTATTTATATGTCTCCTAGCTGTACGTCTTGTCGCAAAGCTAATGCATGGCTAGAAGAATATAATATTCCTTTTATCCAAAGAAATATTATGAAAAATCCACCGACAGAACTCGAACTCAACAGAATGATGAGCCTCACTGATAAAGGCACAGATGAGCTTATTTCAACACGATCCAAAGCGTTTAAGAAGTTGAATATCAATATTGATGAATTATCCCTTCACGAACTCTACGATCTGGTGCATCACCATCCAGAGATTTTAAGAAAGCCAATTATACTGGATCAGCGTAGAATCCAAGTTGGTTACAACGAAAGTGAAATTCGCCAATTCGTACCTCGTAAAGTACGTAGAAGACAACTGCACAAAGCAAAAGAGATGATCGCAGCCTTTGAATCAAACGATCATGAACATACGATAAAAAATGCCATTAATTGATAAGATTAAAGGCATTTTTCTATTGCATGAGACAGCCTGAGAAAAGGGCAATGTATTAGAGTTCTCTTGTTATTATCGGTATACTTTAGCTAAGGTAGAGTGTATAGGGAGCCCGAAAGCGCGTTTCATTGGGAAAGACTTTACATTTTATCAAAATAGGCTACAATGAATAGAGCACAAAAATGCTCAAAATGTATAAAAACATCAGATGAGGGAATGAGGTGTAAGCGATGGAAATAGAACATATTAATGATGATACGATACGCGTACGTATTGAAACAGCAGATTTAGAAGCGCGTGGGTATACATTTTTAGATTTATTAGGGAACCAAAAACAAATTGAAACATTCTTCTATAGTATTTTAGAAGAAGTCGATATTGATGATGAATTCCAAGAATCTGATGCTGTTACTTTTCAAGTCATGCCAAATCGTGATGGTCTAGAGTTATTTATTAGTAAAAATTCAGACATGCATGAAAACCTTTTTGAGAACATGGATTTTCATGGCTATGAAGAAGACACACACTCTGACCACGATTACAATCGTTTTGAACAAAACGGAAAATCAAATAAGCGTGAAAAAGCGTCGTCCGATGCATCGAAAAATGAATCCAGTAACCATAAAATAGTTGTTGAATTTACCTACTTTGAACAAGTCGTCGAATTAGCTAAAATCTTCCAAATCGAAAGTGGTTTTTCAAGTTTATACAAATTCAATAATAAGTATTATTTAGAATTGAGTTTCTTGAATGACGAGTTATCACTACGCACAGCACAAGAAGAAACAGCAGTCGTACTAGAATTTGGTGAAGAGAGTAAACTCTCGGCCGATGTATTGATTGAACATGGAAAGTTAATTATCGAAGACGTTGCATTAGAGACAGTCAGATTTTATTTCAAATAAACTAAAATAAGAACCACATGAAGAATGGCTATTCCGTCAACTCTTCATGTGGTTTTTTCTATTTTCTAAAATGGTTTCATCTTTTTTCGCGAAAAATCAATTCTTTTGCAGATTAATATATAGGAGATTTGTAAAGGAGAATGCCAAATGATCGTTGCGATGAAGAGTAACCAGCAGTTGATTGAAGCCAGTAGGAATTTATGTAAAGCGGATGACTACCAATGTCCCTCTTGTAAAAGTCCTGTGCATTTAAAAGTAGGGGCGATTATGCGTCCACATTTTGCCCATTATCAAAATGCCAACTGTGATGTCTTCTCAGAAGGAGAGACGGCTGAGCACATTCAAGGGAAACTACAGCTGAAACAGTGGTTAGAAGATCAAGAGATTCCAGTTGAATTAGAAGCCTACTTGCCAGGCCTGAGACAGCGACCGGATTTATTGGCCACAATCGATAATCGGAAAATAGCGCTCGAGTTCCAGTGTAGTCAGATACCGATTTATAAAATCGCTGAGCGCACACAAGGCTATTTGAATAATGGCTATGAAGTCATCTGGGTTTTAGGTGACAATTTTGAGTGGAAAAACCAATTGACAGCTTTTCAGAAAAGTTGTCTTACCAATTTAGAAGATCGTCTCGTTTTGTTTCATTATTCTGTGACGAAGAAACGACTCAGTTATCGCTATAATTTTACCTACAAGCAAACGAAGAAGATGCGACATACGAAAAAAAGTATTAAGTATGGTCAAAAGCTGAATTTGAACGTAACTGAGAAACGACCGCTTCAAAAGAGGGCAGTCAATACAGAGTTAGAGCATACAAAGTTACTGCGTCAAATTACATACTCTAAGAATTTCGGTAAAGTCTTTTTAGAGACTTTGTATAACCAAAAAGAAACCTTAGTTTCGATGCCAAAAGAGTTGTACGAAGTCGTGCCTTCGGAATGGATGCTTCATACACATGGCTATGA
>CAZUZA010000048.1:5880-8964 GCA_964624875.1 uncultured Carnobacteriaceae bacterium
TTCAAATAAACAAAAAATGCCGTGTGACCTCAAAAGTCACACGGCATGTTCCTATTTGTCTATTATAAATTACTCAGTAATTAAGAATTCTTGGTCATATACTTCATTTACGAGCTGATCAAAGTAAGCTTTTGTAACGGTCTCAGCTGGATTCGTGTATAAACCATGCGCTCTTTCATGCTCAGGTGTGTAGTCTTTTAATTTGATAATTTCAAAGTTTTCACGTGTCATAACGTCTCCAGGAATCGCATAGTTATAATGCGTTACAATGGGTTCGACGTAAACATTCTCAATAGATTTCTCGTCACCTTTTTTGACAAACTCAAAGCCATACGTTGAACCTAATACGTTTTGGTCCCAAATCTGACCCGATAAGAAGTTTCCTGTTGAGTACATAACAAGTGTCTCATGGCCACTTTCACCTTCGACCCATTCCATTGGTTGGATTGTATGTGAATGTGTCCCTAAAACAACGTCAACTTCTAAGTCTGCAAATAGTTTTGCGTATTCTAATTGGAAAGCATTCGGCTGATGCGTATCTTCGTCGCCCCAGTGCGCTGCAACCATCACAAAGTCACTCACTTCTTTTGCGCGTTCAACGTCTGAACGAATTAATGCAGGATCAAAGTAGTTCACTAAGTAAGGATACTCAGGCGTTACACCATTCGTACTATAAGTGTACGATAAAATAGAGAATGTTACGCCGTTACGTTCAATCACTGGAATCGTATCACGGTGTTCTTGACTCTCAAACGCACCTGTAAAAGTAATATCTTCTTCATATTCACGCCATAATTTCACTGTGTTCATAACTCCGAGTGTCCCTTTATCCAACGTGTGGTTGTTACTGCTTGTGACTAAGTTGAAACCGACTTCTACTAAACTTGGAATCATGTCGCTTGGTGTGTTAAAAACAGGATAGCCTGAAATACCGAGCTCATCGCCTCCGATTAAGGATTCTTGGTTAATGTATGCAATGTCAGCCGCTTGCGCGTCTGCTTGGATATTTCGGTACATAGGCGCAAAGTCATATGAACCATCTGGTAAACGTGCATCGTCATAAACTGTTGGATGGATTAAGTTGTCCCCAGCACCGTAGAAAGAAACACGAATTTCTTCAGGTTCTTCATCAACCGGGTCAGTTCCTTCATCTTCATTCTCATCTTCATTAGCTGTTTCTTCACCAGAGTCAACTTCTTCAACTGGATCTTCATCTACTGGTGTTTCTTGTCCGTTGTCCGTACCTTCATCACTACAGCCAAACAATAACAAAGCTAAACTCAAAGTTAGCACTGTCTTTTTCACTACAAACGCCTCCGTCTTTCATCATCATTTTTGCTTATCTGTACATCATTATAGAACACAAACCAAAAGATTAATAGGATTTTAAGCATTTTCTGGTGCTTCTTTTACTATTTTAAAATGAGTATGTTATGATAGTACTATTAAAATGTTTGGAGGAATTTTGATGACAGAAGAAAGTAAACAATTACCATTGCGCGAAGAAGTTCCCGTAGAAAAAACATGGGACCTGACAACCATTTACAAATCCGACGACGAGTGGGAAGCAGCATATGAAGAAATGGCAAAGAAAGTAGAAGCTGTTTCAAAATATGAAGGCACACTAGGCGACGGAGCAGACGCTTTCCAAGAAGCCCTTGAAGCGATCTTAGATGTATCACGTAACGTCAGTGTCGTTTATGTATATGCACATTTAAAATCAGATCAAGATACAGGAAACAATACATATCAAGCAATGAACAGCCGTGCGACTTCATTAATTACAAGCGCACAAGCAGCAACTTCATGGTTCGAACCACAAGTATTAGAATTATCAGACGAACAACTAAAAACGTATTTTGAAGAAAATGACGCACTAGAAATTTACCGTCATGAAATCACAAACATCACAGCAAACCGTAAGCACGTTCTTTCAGCAGAAATTGAAGGCTTACTTGCAGGAGCTGGTGAAATTTTAGGAGCTTCATCACAAACATTCTCTATCTTAAACAACGCGGACTTAGAGTTCCCAACGGTTAAAGATGAAGATGGGAAAGATGTTCAATTATCACACGGCTTATACGGTCAATTACTAGAAAGCAAAGACCGTGATGTTCGCCAAGGTGCATTTGAAGCCTTATACGAAACATATGGTGGGTTGAAAAACACCTTCGCAAGTACATTCCAAACAAACGTGAAGAAAAACAACTACTTAGCGAAAACACATAACTACGATTCAGCAAGACATCGTGCGTTATCAAACAACCATATTCCAGAAGCCGTTCACGACACCTTAATCGAAGTGGTAAACGAAAACTTACACTTACTACATCGCTACATGGAATTACGTAAAAAGCTGTTAAACGTAGATGAATTAAACATGTACGACTTATATGTTTCAATCATCGGTGAAGCAGGCATGAAATACACGTATGACGAAGCAAAAGACGTCACGTACAAAGCTTTAGATGCATTAGGACCAGACTACAAAGAAGTCCTAGAAAAAGCATTCGACAGCCGTTGGATTGATATTGAAGAAAACAAAGGCAAGCGTAGTGGCGCATACTCATCAGGAACGTACGACACAAACCCCTACATCCTGTTGAACTGGCACGACTCACTGAACCACTTATACACACTGGTTCACGAATTAGGCCATAGCGCGCACAGCTACTACACACGTAACACGCAACCATACGTTTATGGGAACTACTCAATCTTCCTAGCTGAAGTTGCATCAACAACAAACGAAAACATTCTAACAGACTACCTATTAGAACATGCAGAAACAAACGAACAGAAAGCTCAAATCCTAAACCACTACCTAGATGGTTTCAAAGGAACCGTTTTCCGTCAAACACAATTCGCAGAGTTCGAGCACTGGGCACACGAAACAGCTGCATCAGGCACACCATTAACAGCTGATCAACTAAGCAAAACTTATGGTGAAATGAACGCCCGTTACTACGGACCAGCTGTGGAAAACACAGACGGTATCGAATTAGAGTGGGCTCGTATCCCACACTTCTACATGAACTACTATGTTTACCAATACTCAACAGGTTTCGCAGCAGCAACAGCTCT
>CAZUZA010000049.1:0-1484 GCA_964624875.1 uncultured Carnobacteriaceae bacterium
ATTTCTGGTGGACAGCAACAACGTATTTGTATTGCTCGTGCTTTAGCGGTTGAACCAGAAGTCTTACTAATGGATGAGCCTACAAGTGCTCTCGACCCAATTTCTACAGCTAAAATTGAAGAGTTAGTTTCTTCTTTAAAACAGGATTATACAATTGCGATGGTTACACATAACATGCAACAAGCATCACGTGTATCTGATCGTACGGCATTCTTTTTAAGTGGAGAATTGATTGAAACAGGCGATACAACGAAAATCTTTACAAATCCAGATCAAAAACAGACGGAGAACTATATATCTGGCCGATTTGGTTAATATTTTACTTGAAATGAGGAGGACTAGTTATGAGAACAGTGTTTGATGATAAACTTGCTGAGATTCACCGCGATCTATCACAATTAGGTCGAATGGTAAATGAAGCAATATATAAATCGGTTAAAGCTTTAGTGAATCATGATGCTGAATTAGCGCAACAAGTCATTGATGGTGATCCAAAGATTAACCAAAAAGAGAATGATATTGATCGTAAGTGTTATGAAATTATTGCACTTCAACAACCAAACACTTCCGATTTACGACGAGTTTTATCCGTTATGCGTGCTTCTTCAGATTTAGAACGCATGGCTGATCATGCGCAAAATATTTCAGAAGTTACGATTCGAGTAAAAGGTAATAAAAGAGATGAAAATTTAGAGCGTCACATTGCTCAAATGGGTGATAAGATTAGCTCAATGTGTACGAATATTATCGATGCTTTTGTAGAGTTCGATGTAGACAAGGCAAGAAAAACTGCAAAACGTGATATGGAGATTGATGAAGAATATCGCGCACTGCGTCAAAGTTCAATAGAATTAATGAGGGCAGACCCAGAAGCGGTATTGGCCGCATCTGACTATTCATTCGTTGGTATGCACTTAGAGCGAATTGGTGACTACATTAAAAATATTGGTGAATGGATCGTGTATCTGGATACCGGAGAAATCACTGACTTAGATTAATCTTAGATATAAGAACAGACAGCTAACTGCGACCCAGTTAGTTGTTTTTTAATATTATCCTAAACATAAATTATAAAGATTAACCTCATTTTGTACCGTCTTTTTGAATTAGTTTCGATAGGGTAAACATAGTTAAGGAAATATTGGGCTACTTTGTGGTTAAATAAGGTAGAGGATTGAAAAGGCGGAAAAAATAGAATAAAATATATATTATGGGAACGTATTTTCTATATATTTGAATATATTCTTGTTATAATAAGAGAACGAACACATTTATTTAATTGCTGATAACGAAACGAAGAAAATAAAAAGGATATGATGTTTAGTGGCAAATAACGAAATAGTAGTACATGGTGCACGGACTCATAATTTAAAAGATATTGATGTGACAATTCCACGTGATCAATTTGTAGTTATTACTGGTTTATCTGGATCTGGGAAGAGTTCATTAGCCTTTGATACACTATACGCTGAAGGGCAAAGACG
>CAZUZA010000049.1:1584-8783 GCA_964624875.1 uncultured Carnobacteriaceae bacterium
CTCTTTTCATTCAATGCGCCATTTGGTGCTTGTGGAGAATGTGATGGTTTAGGAACAAAACTAATTGTGGATATTGACCTAGTTATTCCGGATGATTCTCTTTCTTTAGAAGATGGAGTGCTCTTGCCATGGCAACCAATTAGTTCACAATACTATCCAGAAATGTTACGCCAAGCATGTGAGCAGTTTGAAATTGATATGAATGTTCCGTTTAATGAATTATCAAAAAAAGACCGTGATTTAATTTTATACGGTTCTGATGACCGCGAATTTCATTTCAGTTATAAAAATGATTTTGGAAATGTTCGTGACTCAGTTATGCCTTTTGAAGGCGTCATTAACAACATTTCACGTCGTTATCACTCAACATCAAGTGATTATACAAGACGAGTAATGGGTGAATACATGACTGAATTAGCATGTCCGGTATGTGAAGGAAAACGTCTAAACAGAGAAGCATTAAGTGTGAAAGTCGATCAATTGGATATTGCAGATGTTAGTAATTTCTCAGTTGGAGAAGCACTAGCATTCTTTGATCAATTAACTTTATCAGAAAATGACCAGATGATTGCTGAACCGATTCATAAAGAGGTCTCAGATCGTCTAAACTTCTTACGAAATGTAGGGCTGGATTATCTGACATTGAGCCGACAAGCTGGAACATTATCCGGTGGGGAAGCACAACGTATTCGTTTAGCAACTCAAATTGGATCTAACTTAACGGGTGTGATGTATGTTTTAGATGAGCCGTCAATTGGATTACACCAGCGTGACAACAACCGTTTAATTGATTCATTGAAAACAATGCGCGATTTAGGAAACACTTTAATCGTAGTTGAACATGATGAGGATACGATGTTAGCGGCGGATCACTTAATTGATATTGGTCCAGGTGCTGGAGAATTGGGTGGAGAAATTATCGCTCAAGGAACTCCAGAAGAAGTAGCAAAAAATAAAAACTCAATTACCGGTCAATATTTATCAGGAAAAAAATCAATCGCTATTCCAGAAGAACGTAGAACGGAAGATAATGGTGCGATTAGGATAACAGGTGCTCGGGAAAACAACTTAAAGGGCGTAGATGCTGAGTTCCCAATCGGGAAATTTACTGTTGTTTCAGGAGTTTCTGGTTCAGGGAAATCATCACTTGTAAATAATGTATTGAAAAAAGCATTAGGCCGCGTGGTTGGACGCTCAACAGATAAACCAGGAATATTTGATGAAATTACAGGATATGAGCCAATTGAAAAAGTAATTAGTATTGACCAAAGCCCAATTGGACGTACGCCACGAAGTAACCCTGCAACGTATACGAGTTTGTTCGATGATGTACGTGATATCTTCGCGAAAACGAATGAAGCGAAAATACGTGGGTACAAAAAAGGACGTTTCAGTTTTAACGTAAAAGGCGGACGCTGTGAAGCATGTCGTGGAGACGGAATTAAGAAAATTGAAATGCACTTTTTACCAGATGTCTACATTCCATGTGAAGTATGTAATGGAAAAAGATACAACTCAGAAACACTAGAAGTAAAATATAAAGGAAAAACGATTGCTGACATTTTAGAAATGACAGTAACAGAAGCGTTAGAATTCTTTACAAATATTCCAAAAATTGCACGTAAACTCCAAACAATTTATGATGTAGGACTTGGCTACATTCGATTAGGGCAATCTTCTACGACTTTATCTGGTGGAGAAGCTCAGCGAATGAAATTAGCAAGTGAACTTCAAAAAATTCAAACAGGTAAAAACTTTTATATTCTAGATGAGCCGACAACCGGTTTACACAGCGATGATATCGCTCGTTTACTAGATGTGTTAAATCGCTTGGTAGAAAATGGAAATACCGTTCTAGTTATTGAACATAATCTAGACGTTATTAAGATGGCAGACTATGTGATTGATCTCGGTCCAGAAGGTGGACATGGCGGGGGAACGATTGTCGCAACAGGGACACCTGAAGAAATTGCTGCAGTTCCTGAAAGTTATACCGGTCAATATTTAAAACCAATATTAGAAAGACAAAAAGTGAAATAATGAAAAGTTTAAAGGTGCCGATGAATCAATCATTCATGGGCACTTTTTTTCATGGGAAGAATGATAATTTTTAAACTATGTTATAAAATTTCTATCCTTTCTGGTAAAATTACCCTAGAGAAACAAATAGAAATTATTTGGGATTGGAGGAAAAAATGGTAGACATTTTAAGTGGAAAAGAAGTCGCGCAATCGATACGGAAACGAGCAGCGGCGGATGCGAAAAAATTGCGAACAGAAGGGATCATTCCAAAGTTAGTAATTCTTCGGGTCGGAAATGATGAATCCTCCATTAGTTATGAAAATAGCGCAATGAAAGTAATGAAGGAATCCAATATTGAAACCCAAACAATCACGCTAGATAAGGATTGTGCAACGGAGAAGGTATTGGATATTATTGACGAATTAAATGCGGATGATTTAGTGCATGGGGTCATTATTATGCAGCCTTTACCAGAGAGTATTTCAAGAAATGAATTATCAGACCGTTTAGATCCACGTAAAGATGTGGATGGATTAAGTCCAATTAATTTAGGACGTTTGGTTGAAGGAAATTCGAATGCAATGGCACCAAGTACACCACAAGCAATTATTGAGATGCTTGATTTCTATGGGTATGATTTAAAAGGAGCGGATGTTGTTGTGATTGGAAGCAGTTCGACAGTAGGGAAACCTCTTTCGGTGATGCTTTCAAACAGAAAAGCAACAGTCGCAAATCTTCATGTTTATACAAAAGACAATACTTTATATTCAAAAAAAGCGGATATCCTAATTTCAGCAACTGGCCAATTAGGCTTAGTGGATGCAAGTTATATTAAACAAGGTGCTACGGTTATTGATGTAGGCTTTGGCTACAAAGATGGAAAAGTAACAGGAGATGTACAATATGATGAGGTGCTTCCTCATGTTTCAGCAATTACTCCAGTGCCAGGCGGAGTCGGATCAGTGACGACATCAGTTCTAGCTTCACAAGTCATTAAAGCAGCAAAGATTTTAAATTATAAATTATAACTACATATGTATTTAAAATTTGTATGAAAAAATAGATGGAAGGGGTAATATATTTGGCTGATAAGAAAACGACCGAATTAAGAAGAACGCCTTTATACGACTATTACCTTGAAAAAGGATTAAAATTGATGGATTTTGGTGGCTGGGCTTTACCTGTTCAATACACAAAAATCATGGAAGAACACAAAGCGGTACGTGAAGCAGTAGGAATTTTTGATTGTGCACATATGGGTGAAATCCGAATTACTGGGAAAAATGCGCTTGATTTTGTGAATTCAGTTATCACAAACGATGCGACGAAAGTGAAAGACAACCAATCAATGTATACAGCTGTTACAAATAAAGCGGGTGGTACATTAGATGATGTGATTTTCTACAAAACATCCGATGAGCATTTCACGTTCACACCAAACGCATCGAACACAGGAAAAATTCTGAACTGGTTCAACAAACATAACCAGGATGAAGATGTCGTGATTGAAGATGTATCAGCTGATTTCGGACTAATCGCAATCCAAGGACCAAAAGCGGTGGCTGCTTTAGAAAAACTAACCGATACAAACTTATCAGACATTAAGCCGTTCTATTTCAAAGCGGATCAAACCGTTGCTGGAGTAAGTCCAGTGCTTATATCTCGCACGGGTTATACGGGTGAGGATGGGTTTGAATTGTACGTTCCATTTGATGAGCAGCTAACCATTTGGAAACAACTCCTTGAAGCAGGCGAAGAATTTGGAATTACAGAATGTGGTCTAGGTGCGCGTGATACTTTACGACTAGAAGCAGGGCTTGCGCTTTATGGGAATGATTTGTCAGAAGACATCAACCCAATTGAGGGTGGCATTGGGTTTACTGTAAAAACTGGCGACAAAAAAGAAATGGATTATCCTGGAAAAGTAGCATTAGAAGCCCATCGAGCAGCAGAGGACAAAAAACTTTCACGAGGCTTTGAGTTACTAGGCAAAGGAATCGCACGAGAAGGTATGCCAGTTAAATTAGCGGATGGAACAGAAGTAGGTATCGTTACATCAGGGACGAAGAGTCCGACATTCAAAAAAGCCATCGGATTTTTAATGATCGATAAAAATCATGCGAAATTTGAGAACGAAGTATTTATCGATATCCGAAACAAATTGGTTCCAGCGGTATTGGTAAAAAAAGATTGGTTAAGAAGATAAATTCTTCAACAATGACAAAAAAATGAAATGGATTAAAAGGAGCGTGTTTTAAAATGTCAAATGTATTTTATACAGAAGACCACGAATGGGTTGAGGTTTTAGGACAAAATAAAATTAAAATTGGGATCACAGATTTTGCACAAGATGAATTAGGTGACATTGTGTATGTGGAACTTCCAGAAGTAGGCGATGAGTTTGATGCTGGGGATGAATTTGGTACGGTTGAATCCGTAAAATCGGTATCAGAAATTTTAACACCATTTGCAGGGACAGTTGTAACTGTAAATGACTTAATCGATGACGAACCAGAGATGGTAAACGATGACCCTATGGGTGAAGGTTGGTTTATTGAAGTTGAAGTAGAAGAGGACATCGATACTTCAGAATTAATGAACAAAGAAGAATACGAAGCGTTTATCGCTGAGTAATTGAAGTTTGATTTTAAATGTAGAAGGATGTTCTCATCGCTAAATTAAATTTAGCTTGAGAGCATTTTCTATATCATTTTCGATGAAGAGCGAATGGTTTGGGAGGAAAGGTTCTATGACGAATTTTAGATATTTACCGAATACAGATAAAGATCGAGCTGAGATGTTGGAGAAGATTGGGACAGAAAATGTGATGGATTTATTTTCTGATATTCCTGAGAGTGTGCGTATTAACGAGAAGATGGATTTGCCGGATGCTTTGAGTGAGTATGAGTTATTGAAACATGCGCGAGGTTTGGCTGGGAAAAATACGACAGCATCAGACATGCCTTACTTTTTAGGGGCAGGGGTGTATGATCATCATATTCCATCCGTTGTACGTCACATTATTTCTAGACAGGAATTTTTGACGGCTTATGTGCCATACCAACCTGAAATTTCGCAAGGTGAACTGCAAGCTTTATTTGAGTGGCAGTCGATGGTTTGTGAATTGACGGGGATGGATGTAACCAACAGTGGAATGTACGATGGCTTCAACGCTATAGCAGAAGCTGCGAATTTAGCGATTGGTAAAGTAAGAAAATCCAATAAAATTTTAGTTTCTAAAGGCGTACATCCTCAAGGAATTGAGAATTTAAAAACTTATGCATTTGGAAAAGAGTATGTGGTTGACGAGGTGGCTTTAGATGTTGACAGTACAAGTGTTGAGGATCTAAAGGCACAATTGGATGACGAGACTGCGGCAGTTGTCGTACAGTATCCAAACTTCTTTGGGTCAATCGAAGACTTAAAAGAAATTAAAGAAGCTATGGCAGACTCAAAAGCGTTGTTGATTGTTTCATCGAACCCACTTGCTCTTGGGAAGTTAGAAAGCCCAGGTGCATTAGGTGCGGATATCGTGGTTGGAGACATGCAGCCTTTTGGAATTCCGATGTCATTTGGAGGTCCGCATGCTGGTTACTTAGCAGTCACGAATTCATTGATGCGTAAATTACCTTCTCGAATCGTTGGGGAAACAGCGGATGTGAATGGAAAACGCGGATACGTCATGGCTTTAACGACTCGTGAGCAGCACATTCGCCGTGAGAAAGCGACAAGTAATTACAGCTCAAACCAGGCACTTTATACTCTTGCTTCGGCAATCGCAATGACAGCTTACGGAAAGCAAGGGATTCAAGATCTTGCCAAACGTAATATCACAAATGCCCATTATTTAGCACAAGAACTTGAAAAAAATGGCTTTGACATTGTCAATAAACGCCCTTTCTTCAATGAGTTTTTAGTGAAATTCAATAAACCCGTTGAAGAGGTAAATAAAGACATTTACGACAAAGGATTTATTGGTGGTTTTGATGCATCGACGGCTTATGGAGAAGAGAACATGGCGTTGATGTGTGCAACAGAAAAACGCACGAAAGATGAAATGGACGCTTTGGTTCAGGCATTAGTGGAGGTGGCTAAATAATGTTGAATGATTACAATAAACTTATTTTTGA
The DNA here is from genome assembly GCA_964624875.1 of uncultured Carnobacteriaceae bacterium. Lineage (GTDB taxonomy): Bacteria > Bacillota > Bacilli > Lactobacillales > Carnobacteriaceae_A > Atopostipes. Next base: position 7,737 of record CAZUZA010000049.1, read on the forward strand.
AATCTCTAGTGAAGGGCATACGGCTTATGATTTGCCGGCATCTGAAATTGAAGCATACGATTTGGATGTGGAACTAGAAGGGCATCTTGTTCGAAAAGAGGCAGCTGAACTTCCAGAAGTTTCAGAACTACAATTGTTGCGCCACTATACACAGTTATCGAATAAAAACTTTGGCATTGAGTCGGGCCCTTATCCGCTCGGTTCTTGTACAATGAAATATAACCCAAAAGTGAATGAGGATATTGCTAACTTAGATGGTTTTGCGAATATCCACCCAAACCAGGGTCCAGAAACAGTTCAAGGTGCTTTAGAATTAATGTATAATATGCAAAATTACCTAGGAGAAATTCTAGGGATGGATGCCGTTTCTTTACAACCTGCAGCAGGAGCGCATGGGGAATTGGCTGGAATTTTAGTGATTAAAGCTTTCCATGAAGCGAATGGTGAAGGTGATCAGCGTACAAAAATCCTGATTCCGGACTCTGCGCACGGAACAAACCCAGCAACCGCAGCTGTAACGGGATACTCAACGATTGAAATTCCGTCGAATGAAGATGGGACAGTAGATATTGAAGGATTGAAAGCAGCAGTTGGAGACGACACAGCTGGAATTATGCTGACAAATCCAAATACCGTTGGATTATTTGAAAAAGATATTTTAGAAATTGTGGATATTATTCATGATGTAGGTGGATTGTTGTATTATGATGGTGCAAATTCAAATGCGAACCTTGGCATTACAAACCCAGGATTGATGGGCTTTGACATTGTTCACACGAACTTGCATAAGACATTTACAGGTCCACATGGTGGGGGAGGTCCAGGGTCTGGTCCGATTGGTGTGACGAAAGAACTAGCGCCTTATCTTCCAATCCCGCGAGTTGAAAAAGTTGGGGATGACTTTATCCTAAATAACGATCACCCAAACTCAATCGGTCGCATCAAAGGGAACCACGGGAACTTCGGTGTTATTGTCCGTGCTTATTCATATATCCGCGCCATGGGACCACTGGGCTTACGCCGTGCATCTGAGGATGCTGTGCTGAA
>CAZUZA010000050.1:0-8781 GCA_964624875.1 uncultured Carnobacteriaceae bacterium
TGAAATTTATGAAAAAAATACCAGCCGGAACACTAATTGTTCCGATGTTGTTGAGTGCCTTATTGCACACGTTGTGGCCAGACCTCCTACATATTGGTGGAATTACGGAAGACTTCCTTGGTGGACGCAGCATTAACTTTATAATTGGTATGCTGACATTTAGTTCAGGTTTAGGCATCGATTTTGAGAACTTGAAAAAAGTATTGAAACGTCAAGGATTAATTATGTTATTGAAAGTCGTCGTCTCTGTAGCAGTGAGTATCTTATTTATATCCCTATTTGGTCAAAGTGGAATCTTTGGTGTAAGTGCCATAGCTTTCACAGTTGCAATGGTTTCAATGAACCCAGCTTTATATATATCGTTAGTGGATGATTTTGGAGCAGAAGTGGATAAAGCAGCTTTTGGTTTCACTGGTTTGTTCAGTATTCCGATTATCCCAGTATTGATTTATTCATTTGATGGCCAAGGTGCTGTTGATTGGATGCCGATTCTTTCGACGATTATTCCGTTAATCTTAGGAATTGCCTTAGGGAACCTTGATCCTGAAATGAAAGACTTCTTCAGTGGTGCGATTCCAATTATGTTACCAATGTTAGGGTGGAACATGGGGCAGAGCATGAACTTGATTGATGCCTTTAATGCAGGTCTATCTGGAATTATATTGGCAATCTTCTACTTTGTCATTATGTATTCATTAGTTATCTTTGATAAGAACATTCTTAAAAATGATGGGGTTTCTGCAATGGCGATGAACTCGGTAGCGGCATTGTCCACTTCGGTTCCAGCGATTATTGCACAAACAATTCCAGAGTTACAGCAATACGTACCAAGTGCGATTGCGCAAATCTTAATGTGTAACATTATTTCAGTATTTGTGACACCAATTATTGTTCGTAAATTAGCTGAAAGAAAAAAATAGAATCGTGGCATAATAAAATGAATATCATCCATCCTCATGCATATCTATATGCGTGTAGGGTGGATTTTTCTATTTCACCATCCAGATATGGTTCATGAAATAGATTGGTTATGTGGTATGATTAGTGTGATTTTAGTTGAAGAGAGGTTATAGAATGGTAACATTGAGTGACATTGCAAAAATGGCAAATGTTTCCAAAAGTACGGTCTCGCGTTATTTAAATAATGGACCGGTCAGTAAAAAAACACGCGATAAAATAGAAGAGATTATTAAAGAAACCAATTATGAACCCAATATTCTGGCACAAAGTTTGAAGGCACAACAGTCACATCTCATTGGGGTCATTATCCCACGTTACGATTCGCCATCGATGAGTCAGGTCCTTAAGGGGATTGATGAAGTCGCTTATGCAGAGAAAATGCAGCTCATGATTATGAATTCAAATTTAGATTTGGATCGCACGAAAGAAAATATCCGTGTCATGCAGCGCCAAAAGGTGGGAGCGATTTTATTAAGTGCTACGATGATTGATGAAGAGTTAGCGCAACAAATTAAAACTTCGAAAACACCCATTTTATTAATCGGGCAAACGGTTGAAGGTATTCCTTCGTATACGTATCAAGATTATGAAGCGGGTCAAATTATTGCACAACATGCGATTGATTTAGGGCACCGTCATTTATTATTTGTTGGGGTAACAGAAGAAGATTATTCTGTCGGTGTGTTACGTAAGAAAGGTTTCTATGATGTTGCCGAAGCCAATGGCGCCACGGTAGAATTTATCGAAACAGAATTTACAAAATCGTATAGTTACGAACAAGCCTTGGAATATTTACCTCGTACGAAGGCCACGTATATTGCAGCTGCAACGGATCATATTGCCTTAGGTATTATGAATGCGGGTTTTGAATTGGGCATTGAAATACCTCGTGAAATATCGGTAAGTGGTTTTGGTGGCTATAGTGAAACAAGAAACGTGATGCCTCATATTACGACAGTCCAATTTCCATTTTATAAAATGGGTGAACGAATCGTTGGCGAAGCAATCGCAGCCATTAAAGGGAAGCCGTTAGAAGACACAACGACGTTACCCGTCCATTTAAATTCACAAGGATCAACAGCCAAACTAGGAGAAGCATAAGCTCCTAGTTTTCTTTTCGGAATGATTCTCATATTGTTTTAATAAATATTTGACAATCCTTTTTGAATCAGGTACTATTCATTCAATCTATAAAACGTAAAAGACTTTTATTAAGACAGAGTAGAAATAACGTGTTCTATCCAGAGAGTAATCGATTGGTGGGAGGTTACAGAATACGATTTCGAATACACCTTAAGAGTTGCTGACTGAACTGTTTGTATAAACATAAGGTTTTGCCGGACTGCTTGCGCCCGTTATCGCGCTAGAGTATTATTTGTACTTGATAAGGTTGATTTCGCAAGGAATCAGTAAACATAGGTGGTAACATGAGCACGCTCATCCTGTTTGTTTCTCATTTTGAGGAGCAAAGAGGATGGGCGTTTTTATTTTGCCTAAGTCGTAAGAAAAGCACCAGATAAAGCCATTGGAGGAAGATTAAAATGACGAATAAAAGACCGTTAAACTTATTTTTAGCCCTATTACCTATATTGTCTATTGTTTTGACCGGATTGATGTCGGTTGTTTATTGGAACAGTGGGATGAATATTCCAATCATTACAGGAATAATTGTTGCAGCTCTTGTGGGGACTTATTGTGGCTATAGTTGGGATGATATGTCTGAAGGACTAACAAATGGTGTAACGCGAGCGTTAACACCGATCTTTATTATTATGACGGTTGGGATTATTATTGCGACTTGGATTCAAGGTGGGATTATTCCTTCACTCATTTACTACAGTTTAAGATTGATTAGTCCACAAATCTTTGTGCCGGCGACTGCTCTGGTTACGGCTATTATATCAACAGCCATTGGAACGTCCTTTACATCTTTGGCCACAATTGGTTTGGCCCTCATGACGACTGGAGTCGGTTTAGGTTTTCCAGCGCCATTATTAGCAGGAGCGATTATTTCTGGAGCTTATTTTGGCGATAGTCTCTCACCGTTATCGGACTCTGTGAACTTAGGGGCTGCAATGAACAATGTGAACTTATACGATTTAATCAAACACATGGTTAAAACCCATCTACCCGCTTTATTCATTTCACTAGTGGTGTTCTTTTTCTTAGGGCAGCCTTATGCTGATGGTTCGGGCAGCAATTTAGGTAGTATTGAGATGATTATGACGGGCTTGGAAAATTCTTTTGTGATTCATCCGCTGTTATTATTTATTCCACTGTTGGCGATGGCCTTTTCGATCCGTGGGGTTGAAGCGGTGCCGTCGTTAATTGCGATTGCAATTTTAGGAGCTTTGGCTGGGTTGTTTGTGCAAGGCGAGAGTGTTGGGAATATCGTACAAGCAATGACGAATGGCTTTTCGAGTGAAACGGGTGTCGAACTAGTGGATAATTTATTATCACGTGGGGGCATCAACTCGATGGGGAACACGGTGATTTTATTAATCTCAGCAGTGGCCTTGGGTGGTATCTTAGAGGCGATTGGTTCGTTGGATTTAATTTTAAATAAAGTGTTAGCTTATGTGAAATCAGACGGAAGTTTAGTGACGGTAACGGTATTGAGTAGTTTGATTATTGGGATTTCAACGGGGGCTCAGTTGTTGGCGATTATGTTACCAGCGCGCATGTACCACAATGCCTATATTGAAGCCGACTTGCATCCAGAAAACTTGAGTCGAGTATCGGTTGCGATTGGAGCGATTTGTATCAACTTAGTGCCATGGAGTGTGCCGGCTTTATTCGCACAAAGTGTCCTTGGCGTCTCAGCCATTTCATTTATTCCATACATTATTTTTGCCTACGCGATTTTAATCATTAACATTATTTACGGCTACACGGGCTTTTCAATGCGCCCACTGAACGACGAAGATTTAGAAGGAGTGGTTTTAGAAAATGAGTAAGGAATCGAGAACAAAAGTAATTATGTTAGGAACAGGTACGCCGAATCCGACACCTGAAAGACAAGGCCCGGCGATTGCGATTGTCGTAGATGATCAAAGTTACTTGATTGATGCTGGAACGGGAATTGTGCGCCAAGCGGAACATGCGAATCGAATGGGCTTTTCGGCGTTGAAGGCATCGAATTTAACACGCTGCTTCCTAACGCATCTGCATTCGGATCACACGATTGGTTTACCTGATCTCATTACTACACCTTGGATTTTGGAGCGAGTGGATCCCCTGCAAATTTATGGGCCAAAAGGTACGAAGAATATGATTCACCATTTAACGGCTGCTTATTCATTAGACCGAGATGCGCGGATGCATGGGCTAGAAAATGCGAATGAAACGGGGATTCGAGTCGAGACGACAGAATTCGAAGAAGGTCTTTTTTATGAAGATGACTTGGTCAAGGTCGAGGCTTTCCGTGTAGAGCACGAGCCTTTTGATGCTTTTGGTTTTCGCTTCACCACGCCTGATAAGGTCATCGTGATTTCGGGTGACACGAATTACAACGAAAATCTGATCGAGCACGCGAAAAATTGTGACATTCTCATTCACGAGGTCATTTCAGCGAGCGGCGTTGAGCGGCGCGATCCGGTTTGGAAAAAATACCACAAAACCGTACATACAACCAGTAAAGAACTGGGTGAAATCGCTGCATTGACGAATCCCGGTAAAGTGGTGTTCACTCACCAGTTATTTATGACTTTGCCCGATGAGCATGGGGTCGTGCCAACTGAGGAAGAAAACGAATTGGAAATGATTCGTGATGTCCAAGCAAATTATGATGGTGAAGTCATCTCACCAAAAGATTTAACGGTTATTGACTAAGTTCGTAAAGAAGATAAAGAAGCCTCCAACGATTTGTGTATGTAAACGAATGATTGGAGGCTATTTTTGTGGATATAGATTGGTTATTCAATGAATCATTTCATTTTCTTAGCTGAATAGGACTAAAGCCTATAGTTTTGAGATGGCGTCTTCGACGGAATCGTCACCAGCTAAGAGTTCAAACTCTTTTTTGATGGTATTCTCGTTCTTAAAGACGGAAACGAGGGCACTCGCGACGTCTTGACGTGAAATTTCATTGATTTCAAAGTCTGTACCGACTTTAATTTGATCTGTTCCTGGCGTATTGACTAAAATACCTGGGTGCACAATCGTCCAATCTAAATTGGTACGATTCTTCAACCATTCGTCGGCGTAATGCTTAGCGATTGTGTAAACTTGTAAGCTATTTTCTTTTGCTATTTCTTCACGACCTGTACGGAAGGTGCTGACCATTACAAAGCGTTTGATGCCTGCTTGTTCTGTTGCTTCCATCGCCTTAATCGCACCATCTAAGTCGATTCGAATCGTGTCGTCATAACCACTTCCACCAGCACCTGCACTAAAGAGGACCGCGTCTGCGCCTTTCATAGCTGTCGCTATATCAGCAATAGAAGCTTTTACTAAATCTAAATGAACGGTCTCGATGCCTCGCTCGTCAAAGAAACTTTTCTGTTCTGCTTTACGGATCATCGCAACTTCCTCAATCGTCTCATCTTCTTTTACAAAGTCAGAAAAGTGACGGGCAACTTTTCCGTTTGCACCTACTACAAATACTTTCATGTAAACATCCTTTCGTCTTTCAATATTGTATTCTCCCATTTAGTACAACTTAATTGCTAGGGAATTACAAGTAAAACTACTTTTTGCAGCTATTTCAAAAAAACGCAATTCTTTTTAGAAAGCCCTTGCAAAATAAAAAACTTTGGTTTATGATGGTAGTGAAATTGGAACCGGTTCCGGTTTTAGCCCGAGTCGATACTATAATCATCTATGACTAGACGCGACAATACGAAGCCACACCCGGTTCTGGATACTCGATTCATTTCACAAAAAGCTGTTATTTTAATAAAAGGCCAGCGTCAGCCGGAAATGATGCAGATAAATATGCTGAAATTTTAAGAGGAGGAAGAAAAAAATGAAACACGAACAGACAATTAAAGATTTGCTAGATGTTGTAGGTGGGAAAGAGAATATTTCCAACTACGAGCATTGTGCAACGCGTTTACGAATTGTTTTGAAGGACAACGATTTAGTGGACAAGGAAGAAGCAGAGGCGATTGCGAAGAGCAAGGGTTACTTTTACTCGACAGGACAGCATCAATTTGTTTTTGGGACGGGCTTAGTTAACGAGGTTCACGGCGAATTAGACCAGGTGATGAGTGGAACGGATGCAGCGAACAAAGATAGTTCGGTTAAAGAAGATGCTTACGCAAACTTAAATCCCGTGCAAAAAGTTGTGCGAATTTTAGCAGATATTTTAGTGCCGTTGATTCCAGCTTTAGTTACAACAGGATTATTAATGGGTGTCCGTGGTTTATTATTAGAACTCGGTTTGACGATGACAGACGACGTCGCGGGCTTGTTCGCCGTTTTAACGGATACGGCATTTGCCTTCTTACCGGTTTTAATTGCCTATAGCGCGACGCGAAAATTTGGTGGAAATCCGATGATTGGTATCGTTGTCGGACTGATGATGGTTGCGCCACAATTACCAAACGCTTATGACGTATTAGGTGGCGATGCAACGCCACTGTCGATTTTCGGCTTAAACGTATATGGCTATCAAGGCTCGATTTTCCCAGCAATAATCGCAGGTTGGTTAGTCTCGAAACTCGAGAAATGGCTACGGTCATGGGTGCCACAAATCATGGATTTAGTCGTCACGCCATTCTTAACGCTGACAATCACAATCGGAATTATTTTATTCGTTTTAGGACCGATTATTCAAACAACGGAATCGGTCGTCATTAACAGCTTACTGGCAGTGATCAACGCACCACTCGGAATTGGTTACATTATATTCGGAGCGCTGCAACAAGCACTAACAGTTACAGGTTTACACCACTCACTCGGAATTATCGAGCTGAGCTTAATTAGCGACACAGGTTTCAACGTACTGAACCCTCTAACAACAGCAAGTATGGCTGGGCAATTTGGAGCGGCGATCGGTACAGCATTCCTAATGAAAGACAAAATAAAACGTACAAACATGATTTCATCAGCCGTTCCAACACTATTCGGAATCACAGAACCGCTTCTATTCGGGGTTAACTTACGCTCACTACGCGTATTCGGTTCAGGAATGGTTGGAGGCGCACTAGGTGGCTTCATCACATATCTATTTAACTTAGCAGCACCAGGCATGGGCATCACGTTCATTCCCGGCCTACTCTTATATATCGGCAACAACTCAGCGATGCTACAGTATCTAATCGTTATCGTCGTAGCATTCGCAACAAGTTTCGTACTCGTACAAGCTCAAAGAAAAGCAATCATTAGTGAAATAGCTTAAGATCGTTCACGATTGTGGCATTGTAAAGGAAGAGATGAATGAAAAAGCAGAAATTAGAACTTGATAACTGGCGTCTACATTATCATGTCATGCCCGAAACGGGTTGGATGAACGACCCCAATGGCGCGATTCAATTTAATGGTTTGTATCATTTGTATTATCAATACGAACCCAATGATCCCAGTGGAGGAGCGACGCACTGGGGGCATATGACCTCAAAAGATATGGTGCACTTTAAACAGGAACCTATTTTCATGTCACCGGATCAACCTTTTGATATTGACGGAGTTTACTCGGGAGGAGCCATTGAAAAAGATGGCAAACTTCATTTCTTTTATACCGGAAATGTGAAGAAGCCAGGGGACTATGACTATATTTATAATGGACGCCAGCAAAATATTGTCCACGTAATAAGTGAAGACGGTTTTGCGATTGAGAAAAGAGAAGTCATTATTCATCACGATGAATTCCCAGAAGGCTTCTCGGACCATATTCGTGACCCGAAAATATTTGAATACAAGAATGAATATTTTATGGTCCTTGGGGCTCGCACCTTTGATAATAAAGGAAGTGTGATGGTTTACCATTCGAAGGATTTAGTCGACTGGTCGTACCATGGCACGCTGTTAGACGGTACGGAAGAACAAGGATATATGTGGGAATGTCCCGACATCTTTGAATTAGGTAACGAGACGGTACTGATCTTGTCGCCACAAGGAATTATGGAAGAAACATACCGTTACAACAATCCGCATGTGGCTGGCTATTTATTAGGTTCAGCGAATTGGGAAGACGTTTCTTTCCAACCAGAAGGCGGCTTCCAAGAATTCGATCGCGGCTTTGATTTCTACGCACCACACACCTTTGTGGATGAAAACGGTCGTCGGATTATGTGGAGTTGGATGGGGATTGGCGACATTATGCCAGAATATACCAACCCAACGATCGCAAGAGGTTGGCAACACGCCATGGCTTTACCACGAGAATTGATTATCGAAAATGGTCAGTTATACCAACGACCTTTGGAAGAATATCAAGCGATTCGTCAAAATGAAACCGTACGATCGATTGGCGAAGCAGACGATTTAGCTGGTGAAGTGTATGAATTAGACATTGCCTTCAACACATCGGCACCATTTCACCTCGAGTTGCGTCAAGATACAGAACTCATTTATGATGGGAAAGTATTGACATTGCAACACGGAATAAGTGGGTATGGCAGACGTAAGCGTATGACAGAAGTATCAGCGCTGACGAAGTTACAAATTTTTGTGGATACATCATCCATTGAAATTTTTGTGAACAATGGCGAATATGTCTTAACGACACGTGTTTACCCAGAGCCTGGGCAAGACAAGATTGCTTTGCAGGCAGAGGCTACCGGTCAGATAACGTATTGGGATTTACAGAAAAAGAAATAAGAATATAGTGAAGCAAAAACCCGTTGAAGCACATGACTTCAACGGGTTTCTTTTAAT
>CAZUZA010000051.1:0-8638 GCA_964624875.1 uncultured Carnobacteriaceae bacterium
ACCAGATACGACGGAATACTCACGCTTTGCGTCGTATAGCTCACCGGATATGACGTAATCCCCACGCTTTCGGTCGTATAGCTCACCGGATACGACGCTATACACCCACATTATCGATAGTTAAACGCTCAACAGCTACTGATAACTTTAGCGCCTCTAAGTCAGGCACGCCTACACGTCATCTTTCTACACACTGTAGCCATTTCACCGGGAAAGAAATAATGGGTTTGACGGCTTGCTTTATCTTCACCAGGAAGTCATGAATTCTTTGTAAAGAAATCGGAAGGACCATTCGCAACTGGTCCTTAGATATGCTATTATTATATTTATCTTAATTAGATATTAGACGGAATTTATGAATCATTTAAAAGAGACATTAAAACTTGACGAGGTGAAAGAATTGGCAAACCAAACCGTATCATTGAGAGAACTTATTGACAATATGCCCTATGTTGAAGTGGCATCCGGCGAAGAATTTCTGGACCGAGAAGTAAAGCAGAGTGATTTATCAAGACCAGCGATCGAGCTGACGGGTTATTTTGATTACTACCCGCAAAAGAGAATCCAATTATTTGGCGAGACTGAAATATCATTTATAGGTCGTATGACGATTGAAGAAAGAAAAATTATTATTAAACGTTTATGTCAGCCTGAAACACCGGCGTTCCTAGTGTCTAGAGGACTTGAGCCACCAAAAGAATTGACGGAAATTGCATCTGCGAATGGCATTCCTGTGCTTGTTTCACACAGAAACACGACACGTCTATCGGCAAACGTCATGAACTTTTTAGAAGAGAGATTGGCTGAACGTCAAAGTCAACACGGTGTACTGGTTGAAATTTACGGGATGGGCGTTTTAATCATTGGTGAGTCTGGAATCGGGAAATCGGAAACAGCGCTTGAATTGATTGAAAGAGGCCACCGTTTAGTAGCGGATGACCGAGTGGAATTATACATGATGGATGAGAGCCGCATTTTAGGAGAAGCGCCTGAAATCTTACGTCACTTAATTGAAATTCGAGGTGTCGGCGTGATTGATATCTTAAATATGTTTGGTGTCGGTTCGGTTCGTGACTATACGGTTGTTGATATGGTGATTAACTTAAGACATTGGGATAGTAACCAAAAATATGATCGCTTAGGCAATAATTTTGAAGCGATGCGTGTCTTTAACGTTGACATCCCATTGTTACAAATTCCGGTCAGAGTTGGACGAAACTTAGCAACGATTATTGAAGTTGCAGCAATGAACCTACGTGCAAAACAAATGGGTTACGATGCAACGGCTAAATTTGAACAAAACTTAACGAACTTAATTGAAAAGAATTCGAAGCAAGACTAAGTGTCTTTAAAAGAAATTTAATGAAATGTAGAAGGTGTAAAGATGAATATAAATCTAATGGCCATCAACCCCATTGCGTTCGAATTTGGACCAATTAAGGTTGCTTGGTATGGGCTAATCATTGTTTCAGCAATGATGCTCGCTATTTATTTAACCATTCGTGAAGGTGAAAAAAGAGGCGTCTCGGAAGATTTTGTCGTTGATACTGCTTTTTGGCTATTACCAATGGGAATTTTAGGGGCACGACTTTATTACGTCCTTTTTGAACTTGATTATTATTTAGCAAACCCAACTCAAATTTTTGCGATTTGGGAAGGTGGCTTGGCTATTTATGGTGGAGTCATCGCGGGACTAATCACGCTATACTGGCGTTCGAACAAAGAAAACGTGCCGGTGCTTTTAATGGCTGATGTTATTGCGCCATACTTATTACTCGCACAAGCGATCGGACGTTGGGGGAACTTTATCAACCAAGAAGCATTCGGGGGCGAAGTCAGTCGTCAATTTTTAGAGAATTTAATGTTACCTGAATTTATTATAGAAGGTATGAATATCAAAGGAGCGTATCACCATCCAACGTTCCTATACGAATCCCTATGGAGTTTCCTAGGGGTCGCTATTTTACTCGTGATTCGCAATCGCGAAAAATTCTTATTACGTGGTGAAACAACAGCCGGATACTTTATCTGGTATGGTATTGGCCGTATATTAATTGAAGGTATGCGCACAGACAGCCTTTATCTCGGACCTTTCCGTATCTCACAAATCGTATCAGCCGTTATTATTTTAATTGGAATTGGAATGGTTGTTTATTTTCGACGTTACCAATATCCAAAACCAGAATTCTACACAGATGGGATGAATTTTGAATTAGAATTTGCGCGTAAAAAAGAAGCGTATGAAAAAAAGAACAAGCGATAAAAACTAGCCTGTATAACTTTAGGAGGTTATGTAGTGAGTCACACAAACATTGAAAAAGTAGCTGTACTTGGTGCAGGTTCATGGGGCACAGCTTTGGCGAAAGTTTTAGCTGACAACGGCCATGATGTCACGATGTGGTCGCGTCCTATCGATGCGGAAATCGTTAATGAAATCAATACGCAGCACACAAACAAACGCTATTTAAAAGATTTAGTTTTACCCGAATCAATTCAAGCCACAACGGATTTAGAGCAAGTTGTCCGTGAGCATGACATTTTAGTCATCGTTGTGCCGACGGTCGGAATTCGTGGCCTGGCAAAAACGCTGAATGAAATGATTGAAATACCAAAGCTGATTGTCCATGCTTCTAAAGGGTTAGAGCAAGGAACACATCAGCGTATTTCAACGATTCTGGAAGAAGAGATTGCAGAAGATAAACGGTCAGCAATCGTAGCCTTATCAGGGCCGAGCCATGCAGAAGAGGTTGCTGTCGAGGATTTAACTAGTATTACATCAGCGAGTGCCGATATGGATGCAGCGAAAAAAGTACAGTATTTATTTATGAATGACTATTTACGCGTGTATCGCAATGAAGACATTATTGGTGTCGAACTTGGTGCGGCTTTAAAAAATATTATCGCAATTGGTGCTGGTGCCTTAAATGGACTAGGATTTGGCGATAATGCAACAGCTGCCTTAGTCACAAGAGGGTTAGCGGAAATCACACGCTTAGGTACGGAAAGAGGTGCTGATCCACTAACTTTTATGGGTCTAAGTGGTGTGGGGGATTTAATCGTAACGTGTACAAGTCCACATTCAAGAAACTTCCGTGCGGGGCGTTTATTTGGAAAAGGCTATAATTTAGAGCAGATCCAAGAAGACATTGGCATGGCTATTGAAGGCTTAAACACAGTGATTGCAGCCAAAGAATTAGCGGAAGAAAGTGGCGTGGAAATGCCTATCACAGAAGCGATTTATGAAGTTGTTTATGAGGATGCGGCTGTGAAAGAAGCCATTTTAGGTTTAATGAGACGTGAAGGGAAAGCCGAGTAAGGCAAAGCGTTTCATTCGATAGTTTGGCTAAAGTTGACTATAATATTTGATATATGAAGGTATAGATTAGGAAGGTAAGCATGACGAAAGAAAATGAAAATAAAATTTATGATGTTGTTGTTATCGGCTCAGGACCTGGTGGCATGACAGCTGCTTTATATGCATCACGTTCTGAGTTATCTACATTGTTAATTGAACGAGGTGTTCCTGGAGGGCAACTAATCAATACAGCAGAAGTAGAAAACTATTCAGGTTTCGAATCCATTAAAGGACCCGAACTAGCAAACAATATGTATGCTGGTGCAACACGATTTGGTGCAGAATATGCATTTGGCGATGTTCGTGAAGTAAAAGACGGGAAAGAATACAAAGAAATTATTACTTCAAACGCTGTTTATAAAGCTCGTTCAGTGATTATCGCAACAGGTGCAGAACATAAAAAGTTACACGTTCCTGGCGAAGGCACATTAAATGGGCGTGGCGTTTCATACTGTGCGGTTTGTGACGGAGCATTCTTCCGTGAGCGCCACCTAGTAGTAGTTGGAGGAGGCGACTCAGCTGTTGAAGAAGGGACGTATCTAACACAGTTCGCAAGCAAAGTAACAATTATTCACCGTCGTGATGAATTACGCGCACAAAAGATTCTACAAAATCGTGCATTCAATAACGAAAAAGTAGATTTCATTTGGGATTCAGTTGTTGAAGAAATTGTTGGTGAAAACATTGTTGAAGGGGTTCAAATTCGCAATGTGAAAACGGACGAAGTTTCAACGGTTGATGCAGACGGCGTCTTTATTTACGTCGGTATGTTACCGAATACGAGTGCATTTACAAGTTTAGGCATTACGGATCATGAAGGCTGGATTAAAACGGATACTTCTATGGAAACATCGGTACCAGGAATCTTCGCAGTCGGTGACGTTCGCGACACTGTTCTACGTCAAGTGGCTACTGCAGTCGGTGACGGATCAATCGCAGGAGACGCAGCATATAAGTATGTTGAATCTCTAAAAGAAGAGTTAGCTTTAACAAAATAAGACCGAATATTCAAACCATCTCGCTTCGAACCACCATTTGAAGCTGGGTGGTTTTTTTCTTTATCACCGTCCAATACAACCACGAACGGCAGCCATTTCACTAAGAATGCCCTGGATATCTAAAATTTAATCAGATAATTGCGTGTGAAAGTCACTAAACATGATATAATGGATAGGAATATACAAAAAAGAGAGAGGGATTATTATGAGTTGGCAAGCTACATACGAAAATTGGAAGAACTTTGATGGTTTGGAAGAGGATCTTAAAGATAATTTAACTGAGATAGAGCAGGATCAAGTTGCTTTAGAAGATGCGTTTTACACGAACTTACAATTTGGTACGGCTGGAATGCGTGGGATAATTGGTGCCGGTACGAACCGTATGAATAGTTATATCGTACGTCAAGCGACTGAAGGACTTGTTCGTTTTATCGAAGAGCGTGGTGAAGAAGCTAAAAAACGTGGTGTTGTTATCGCATATGATTCGCGTCATAAGTCACCTGAATTTTCATTAGAAGCTGCGAAAACATTGGGTGCACGAGGAATTAAGACGTATTTATTTGAGAGTTTACGTACAACGCCTGAGTTATCGTTTGCGGTTCGTCACTTAGGGACATTTGCTGGAATTATGATGACGGCCTCGCATAACCCGCCAGAGTATAATGGTTATAAGGTTTATGGTGAAGATGGGGGTCAATTCCCACCGGCTGAAGCAGATGAGTTAACAGAATATGTCCGTTCAGTAGAAAACATCTTAGAAATTGAAGTTGGCGACAAAGAGACGTTAGAAGCAGAAGGCTTACTAGAGTTTGTTGGCGCTGAAGTGGACGAAGCGTATTTAGAAAAGTTAAAAACAGTGAATATCGACAAAGAGTTAATTGCTCGTAATCACGATTTAAATATCGTTTTTTCACCTCTACATGGGACGGCTACAATGATTGGAACACGTGCGTTAGACAATGCAGGTTTCACAAATGTGACATTAGAGCCGAATCAAGCGATTGCCGATCCAGATTTCACAACCGTTAAATCGCCAAACCCGGAAGACCCAGATGCGTTTGAATTATCGATTGCATTAGGAAAAGAAATCGGTGCAGAAGTCTTAATCGCAACGGACCCAGATGCGGACCGTTTAGGGATGGCTACTTTACTGGAAAACGGTGAGTACCAAGTATTAACAGGAAACCAAATTGGTGCGTTAATGATTGATTACCTGCTAAAGGCTTATGACAAACAAGGCACACTACCTGAAAAAGGTGCGATTATTAAATCCATCGTTTCGAGTGAAATGGCAACGACTATTGCGAAAAGTTATGGCGTAGATACAGTTGATGTCTTAACAGGTTTCAAATTCATTGCTGAGAAAATCAAAGGGTATGAAACATCGAACGAGAAAACATTCTTATTCGGTTTTGAAGAAAGTTATGGTTACTTAGTGAAGCCGTTTGTACGTGATAAAGATGCGATTCAAGCACTTATCTTAATTGCAGAATTAGCGGCTTATTATAAAGAACAAGGTAAAACGACGTATGACGGTTTACAAGAATTGTTTGAAAAGTATGGCTACTTCAAAGAAAAGACTATTTCAATTACGATGAGTGGTATTTCTGGAGCAGAAAACATAAAACGTTTAATGGCGAAATTACGTGCAGAAGCACCAACGTCATTTGCGAATGTGAATGTTGAAACGGTCGAAGACTATAAGGAAGGTACACGTAAGACAAAAGATGGCGAAGTTGAAGAAATGGACTTCAGCCCGGCAGACGTCTTGAAGTACTACTTAGAAGATGGCAGCTGGATTGCAGCACGTCCATCTGGTACAGAACCGAAAATTAAATTCTATATCGGTGTTGTCGCTGATTCAGATGAAGCAGCTGATCAAAAAGTCGTTGATTTCGAAGAAGCGATTAACGCGATCATTGATGCAGAATAAAAAATGAACAAACGAAGCTTGCGACAGTCTTTGCGATTGTTGCAAGTTTTTTCTATTTCCAAACGATAAAAGAGTAAAATTTTAGTGTAATGATACGCCCGGATGTGTTATGATATGGGGAGAGTCAAAAAATGTAAGAACTGACTGAATTGGAGTGATAAACATGACGAACAAATTAAATATTGTCATCATTACAGGGATGAGTGGTGCTGGTAAAACAGTTGCTGTCCAAAGTTTTGAAGACATGGGGTATTATTGTATTGATAACATGCCTCCGAATTTAGTGCCAACGTTTATACAGTTAGCACAAGGTACACAAAAATTCGATAAGCTTGCTTTAGTTATGGATTTACGATCACAATTATTTTTTGAAGAGATTTATGATACGCTGGAATATATTGACAAAAAAACATCGATTGAAACACAAATTCTATATTTAAATGCAACAGATGAAGAGTTAGTTTCTCGTTATAAAGAATCAAGAAGATCCCATCCTTTAGCACAACAAGGACGCATTATTGATGGGATTACAAGAGAACGTCAATTTTTAGACCAAATTCGTATGCGCGCCAATGTCTATCTAGACACAACAGATACGACACCAAGAGAATTACGTCAGAAATTGATGAAAGAATTTGGCGACAAAAAGACACAGCCATTCCGAGTTGAGCTGGTTTCTTTCGGCTTCAAAAATGGCTTACCAATTGATTCAGATCTTGCGATGGATGTACGCTTTTTACCAAATCCATATTATGATGAAAACTTAAGAGAGTTACGTGGAACAGATAAACCTGTCTACGATTATGTCATGAATCAAACAGAAACAGAAGATTTTTATGTTCGTTTTATGGATTTGCTTGAATTTACTTTACCAGGCTATCGTCGTGAAGGAAAAAGTAGTTTAACGGTATCGATAGGCTGTACCGGTGGTCATCACCGCTCGGTCGCACTGGTTGAAAGAATTGCGAAGCAACTTGAAGCAGATGGTTATTCTGTGAATGTGACGCATCGCGATATTGATTATATAAAGGAATCTAAGGTGAACTCATGAAAGTATATCGACCAAAACGATCCCGGCCAAAGATAACAGTTATTGGTGGTGGAACCGGGCTGCCTGTTATCCTGAGCAGCCTTAAAAGAAAAAATGCGGATGTAACAGCGATAGTAACCGTTGCTGATGATGGTGGAAGTAGTGGGGTGTTAAGAAAGTTATATAACACCGTCCCACCTGGGGATATTCGAAACGTCTTAGTTTCCTTAAGTGATGTGCCCGAAATGCAAAAAGATATTTTCCAATACCGTTTTAAATCGGAAGATGAATCATTAGATGGACATTCACTAGGTAATTTAATTATACTAGCTACTTCTGAAATGAACGGTAGTATGTATGAAGGTATTCAGTTATTGGCGAAAATGATGCATTGTACAGGGAATATTTATCCTGCAGCGGATGAGCCTTTAATTTTAAATGCCCGTTATACAGATGGAACGGTTGGGTCGGGCGAATCAAAAATCGCTCGTAAAGATAAAAAGATTGACTATGTAACGGTATCAACAACAAGCAAAGAAAAGGTTATCGTGAATGCCGGTAAAAAAGTTGTTTCTTCTATAATGAATGCCGATATGGTTGTTTTAGGACCAGGTTCATTATATACAAGTATTTTACCGACGCTTATGATTCCAGATGTAGGCAAAGCAATTATGGAAACAGATGCGCAAGTACTCTACATATGTAATATTATGACTCAGCTAGGCGAAACAGAAGGCTTTACAGATGCACATCACGTCGATGTTCTGTGCCAGCATCTCGGCGATAAGTTTATTGACACCGTGTTGGTAAACAATGCTGAGGTACCAAAAAAACACGTCGCTGAAATATCTTCAGATGAATATTTATTACAAGTAGAACATGATTTTAAAGGTTTACAAGAAAAAGTACCGATGGTCATATCAAGTGATTTTTTAAATATTACGGAAAAAGGGGTTTACCATGACGGTGAAAAAGTTGTGGATGAAATCTTACGCTCCGTATCCTTTAATCATAGACAGGTACGTATGTAATAATAAGTAGGAATAAAAGGGAGATGATGGAATGTCATTTGCATCAGATGTAAAAAAAGAATTGACGATGCTTGAAGTCCATCCAGAACATGCAAAGGCTGAATTAGCGGCACTTATTCGGATGAATGGTGTGTTAGAACAAACAAAAGGACTTATTTTTGTTACGATTCAAACAGAGAACGCTTCGATCGCCCGTCGTATCTTTTCACTGGTTAAAAGCTTATTTGATATAAAAGCAGATATCAGTGTGCGACGTCGCATGAAATTGAATAAAAATAACGTTTATTTTAT
>CAZUZA010000052.1:0-8574 GCA_964624875.1 uncultured Carnobacteriaceae bacterium
GCCGTATAAATCGCTCTTCTTATTTCAATCTTTATAAGCCGACATATTCAATCCATGTATCGGCAATCGTGCGATGACCTGCAAAAGTTGGATGAACCCCATCTTCACCTGTATAGGTTTGGAATTTATGTTGAATACCTTTCGCATTTAAAATGCCATCAAGTGGCACAAACTTCGCATGATACTCATTCGCTAAACGGCGAACAATTTGGATACGAGGATCAATAAATTTACGCCACTGCACACGATCTTTAGGATACGGTAATACAAAAGGTTCCATTAAGACGACGCGCGCATCTGTTCGATGAGCAAGAGTTTTTAGTAGCCAGCGATAATCTTCTTCAAACTGCTCTAAAGCTGCATCATCCGCTATATCTTCATCATCAGCAACAATATGCCAAACATCATTGACGCCAATTAAAATCGTCACAATATCTGGGTTTAAATCTAAGCAATCTTTTTCCCAACGTTTTTTTAAATCAGCAACACGGTCGCCACCAATTCCTCGATTATAAACATTTAGGTCATATGTTGGGTATTTATTTAGAAGATAAGAACCTAGTAAGAGGGAGAAGCCTCGACCTAAGTCTTTTGCATCTTCACGATTGCGCTGAACATCCGTAATACTATCCCCAATAAAAAGGACGGTTTGCTTTGGTTTCAGCGTAATTGTTTCATTTCTTTTAGTATTCTCTAAATCTTGATGAATAAAATCATTCTCTACTAATGGCTTCATATTATACTAACGTCTCTTCTATAAATTTAACAAAGGCTGCTTGCCCTTCTTCGTCTGTCTTATAAACCCCTGCATTATGCAAGACTTCTACAAAGACCTTTCCAACACCTGTTTCAACAATTTCTCGGACATTGTCTTCTGTAATTTCAGCGTTATCTGCCTTTAGTGCATCTGCCCATTCTTGGTGAATCTCTTTTACAGCATCACGTTTTCCTAATAAGAATTCTTCAACTTCAAGCATTTCTTCTTTTAGACGAGGTGGTAAAATAGCTAACCCCATAACCTCAATTAAGCCAATGTTCTCTTTCTTAATATGCTGAACATGAGGATGTGGGTGGAAAATACCATCTGGGAAGTCAGCAGACGTCCGATTATTTCTTAATACGACATCCATTTCAAACTGATCGCCTTTTTTACGTGCGATAGGAGTAACCGCATTGTGTGGGCCCTCTTCAGTTTCAGCGTAGATCCCAACGGATTCGTCCGAATAAGCTTCCCACTCGGTCATCACTTTTTCAGCTGCTGTCGCTAAGTCATCCATATTTTCACTTCTTAAGCGAATCGCTGACATAGGCCATTTCACAATACCCGCTTCAACGTTTGGTGCGTCTTTCATTTCAAATGTGTACGTGTATTTTGCGTCTTCAATTGGGAAGTGATGTCTTCCACCTTGGTAGTGATCGTGTGTTAAGATCGAGCCCCCAACAATTGGTAAACCAGCATTTGAGCCTACAAAATAATGCGGAAGTTGGTTAATGATTTCGAGTAGGTTACGTAAGGCTTGTGGACCAACATCCATTGGACGATGCTCCATTGATAAAAAGATCGAATGCTCATTGTAGTAAGCATATGGTGAATACTGGAAGCCCCATGGGTCATCGAGTAAATCCATACGAATAATACGGTGGTTTGTACGACCAGGATGCGTTAAGTGTCCAGCAAACCCTTCGTTCTCGACCACTAAGGCGTTAGCTGGATAAGCGAATGATTTCTTTTCTTCTAAAGCTAGCGCGATTTCTCTTGGATCTTTTTCTGGCTTAGATAAGTTGATCGTTATTTGAATTTCGCCATACTCATCATCGTCATAGTTAAATGCCACGTTTTGAGCAATTTCACGTGTTTTAATATAGTTGTTTTGTTTACTCATTTCAAAAAAGTTGTCTGTCGCTTTTTCTGGACTCTCTTCATAAGCTTCCCAGAATGCGCTATTCACTTCAGAAGGACGTGGTGTCACTAAATCCATGATTTTTGAAGATAAGACATCTCGATAGGCTGAAAGATCTTCGATAAGCTTCTTATCCACAGCATATTCCACAAGCTCATCTAAAATATCTAAACGATTTGTCGCAAGAACTTCTGGTGATTCATCCTTTTCAAACTCGTCTATTTCTAAAATATCTAACAAACGGTTCGTTGTATAAACGGCATCTATTGGATCTAAGTCGCCTAATTCAATACTTTTTATAATAAAACCTGTCATTAATTGATCAATTTTCAATTGTTTATGCCCCACTCTCTTTTATGATAATTTTTTAGCGTGATCTGCTGTTTCTGCAATGTAAAATCCTGGTGTATAGCCAATTTCATCATTAAATTTCGTGCCCACATTGTCGATAAATGCATCTACGTGATCATTTTCAACGATTGCGATACATGCCCCACCGAAACCGCCACCCGTCATACGAGCGCCAACAACACCTTCTTGATCCCACGCTAAGCGAACAAGTAAGTCTGTTTCTTTAACGGTTACTTCGTAATCTTCGTGTAGTGAAATATGTGAGTCATTCATTAACTCGCCAAAAACCTCTAATTGCCCTTCTTTTAATGCATGTGCGGCTTTTTCTGTACGTTTATTTTCATAAACCGCATGCTTTGCACGACGCGCAACAACTGGGTCAGCGATTGCATATTTATATTGCTCAAACTCTGATTCTGACAATTCACCTAAAGTTGAAATCGTAACAACTTCTTGTAAGTTCTTAACCGCTTCATTACATTGTTCTCGACGGATATTGTATTCTGAATCCACTAATTCACGACGAACTAATGAGTTCATAATAATAATTTTGTGATCTGGTAGGTCAACGGGAACTTGCTCAAACTCTAATGTGTTCGTGTCTAATAATAACGCATGCCCCTTTTTACCGTTTGCGATAATGAATTGGTCCATAATCCCTGAGTTTAAATCTAAGAATTCGTTCTCAACACGCATACCTAATTTAGCCAACGTTGGACCATCTAAATCTGTTCCATATAAATCATTAGCTATCACACCTGTTAGCACTTCTAAAGAGGCAGAAGATGATAATGAGGCACCGTTAGGAATTGTTCCATAAATTAATAAGTTAAAGCCGTGTTCGAATTCGCCAGCCGTTTCTTGAATATATAGCAACATACCTTTGACATAATTTGTCCAGTTACTCTCTTCTTCGTATTTAATATTGTCAAGTGAAAATGAAAGTGTCCCTAAATCGGCAAAGTTTTCTGAAAAAGCATGGACTTCACGGTCGTCTCTTTTTGAAACAACAGCAAAAGTGCCTAATGTAATGGCACTTGGAAAGACTTTTCCACCATTGTAATCCGTATGCTCTCCGATTAAGTTAATGCGCCCTGGCGAGAAGAAATAGCCTTCTCCTGCAGTATTAAAGACTGATTCAAAACGTTCAAATAACTGTTCTTTGCTTTTCATTTATTATCCTCTTCCTCAATATGTATTTTTTCGTAATAATATCTTCAAACTATAATCATTATTAAATCGCATGGTTATGTTATAATAATTGCAACCAAAGGATTGAATGATTAAGCAATCCTTAATATGTATAGGAGGTTACAATATGTTTTTCCCTATGTTTTTTGATTCCACATATATACTTGTTATTATTGGTTTAGTGCTTTCTGGACTCGCATCGGCTTATGTCAATAGTACCTTTAATAAGTACAGCTCGGTCCATTCGAAATTAGGATATAGCGCTTCCGAAATAACACAATATATATTGAATTACGCCGATCTTCGTGATGTGAAAATTGAACGCGTGCCTGGGAATTTAACCGATCACTATGATGCAAAAAATAATATCTTACGTCTATCAGACTCTACAAATGATTCAACATCTGTAGCAGCGATTGGTGTAGCAGCACATGAGGCTGGACACGCTTTACAAGACCGTGACAATTATTTATTTTTGCGTTTAAGAGCTGGACTTGTTCCGATTACAAATATCGGACAAACAGCTGCATTCCCTATTTTAATGATTGGTCTCTTTCTCGGAGAAGGTTCAGGTCAGTTTTTAATTAATCTTGGATTAATCTTGTTCTCGTTAACCTTTTTATTCCAAGTCGTGACACTGCCTGTAGAGTTTAATGCTTCCAATCGTGCCATTTCTATTTTAGAATCCGAACAAATTTTAAGCGGCGAAGAACTAGATGGTGCTCGTAAAGTTTTACGCGCTGCTGCTTTAACTTATATTGCAGCTGCAATCGGTGCTTTCTTAAACGTTTTACGTTTAGTCTTACTATTCGGCGGCAACAGAAGGCGTAATTAAATACTCACCTTCTATTGTAGATGAAATACGAGAAAAGTTAAATATTTTCATGTAAAAAAGCGTGAACCTTTTTAGGTCCACGCTTTTATTTTGTTTAAAAGTCATCAAAATCCCGGAAATCGTCTGGGTCTTTACCAACTTCTTCGTAACGGTCACCCATTTCACCAGGGTTTGGATTAGGTTTAAAGGTTGTGTTTAAGCCACTAAACTCTGACTGCGAGACGTGCTCGTAAAAGACCACGCGACTCATAAATAGGTAAGGTTGTAGCCAAAAATATAAAAGTCCATAAGTGAATATAGAGGCAATATACCAACCGATGAAACTTAATTCTAGACTAAACAAATTCATTTTTTGTCCTTGCATGATTCGTTCGCTTTCAGAGAGGCATTCTCGAATTGAGGGCTGTTCACCTGTTCGATCGACAATATCTTTGAAAATGTACTCAGCTTGCGAATAGCCATATCGTTTAATGATGCCCGGAACGATAAAGAGCAGTCCCCAGAGGAAAACGTAAATACGTACAGCCAATTTCAAGAAAAGTAACTTTAAGAAATATTCGCGTCTGAACGCTCTGAAAATATCGCGGAATGGTGTAATCTGAAAGTCTTCGTTTCGTAGCAAGACTAAGAACGTATAGGCTGCACCCGTTCCAAAAAAGCTGAATATCAACTGAACAAGTAAACTTGATTCTGTGTTCCCATCGGCTGTATTTCCGACTAGAAAAAGCGATAGGACTGTCGGCACAATACCAAGTAGAACGGCCTCTTTCCAATTCCCTTGAAGTTGTGCTTTCGCTTCTATTTTAATATCACCAGATGAATAAAGTGTGGGTTGTGTTTTGAAATTCATGTAGACACCCTTTTCTTTTTTACTCTTCTAATCCAAATTCTTCACGAACAACATCTGCAATGCGTGTACAATATTCTGTTACAGCTTCTTGCGTTGGTGCTTCCGTCATAACACGTAATAAAGGTTCTGTTCCACTTGCGCGTACTAATACACGTCCGTCTCCAGCCATTTCAGCTTCCACTTCAGCGATTACTTCTTGAACGCGCGAATGTTCCATAACACCTTCTTTATCTGTTACACGGATGTTTATTAACTCTTGAGGGTACGTTGTCACTTCAGCAGCTAATTCAGATAATGTTTTACCTGTATCTTTCATAACTTTTAAGAGGTAGATCCCTCCTAATAAGCCATCACCAGTTGTCGAATGATCTAAGAACACAATATGTCCTGATTGCTCGCCACCTAAGTTGTAGCCATTTGCACGCATTTCCTCTACTACGAAACGGTCACCAACACCTGTTTTAACGGATTTTACATCAATTTCATCTAAGGCATGGTAAAAACCAATATTACTCATAATTGTTGAAACAATTGTTGAGTTTTTCAGTTGACCATTGTCGTTTAAGTGTTTTCCACAAATATATAAAATCTTATCTCCATCTACAATTTGGCCTTTTTCATCAACAGCGATTAGGCGATCCCCATCACCATCAAGAGCTAGACCAACATCCGCTTCTTTTTCAAGAACCGTTTCAGCTAATAATTCTGGATGTGTACTTCCAACACCCTCGTTAATGTTTAAGCCGTCTGGCGAGTCTCCAATTACGAAAAAGTCTGTCTCTAAATCCGCAAATAAACGGTTAACAATTGGCGCCGTTGCTCCATGAGCAGCGTCAACGACAACGCTAATCCCTGCTAAGTCACCAGAAACCGTTTGTTTTAAGTATTGCGTGTATTTTAAAATACTTTCTTTGTATTCTTCAGATGTTCCGATACCTATAGCACTTGGGCGTGGTAAAGTATCTTCATCTGCATTACATAATGCTTCTATTTCAGCTTCTTGTTCGTCAGATAGTTTAAAACCATCTGCACCAAAGAACTTAATTCCGTTATCTTCAGCAGGGTTATGCGATGCTGAAATCATAATTCCAGCTGTTGCATTTTGTTGGCGTGTTAAATACGCTACCCCAGGAGTTGAAATGACTCCTAAACGTAATACCTCTGCTCCTACAGATAGTAAACCAGCAACCAATGCATATTCCAGCATACGGCCACTAATTCTTGTGTCTCGACCAACGAGTACACGAGGCGTGTCTTCCTCAATATGTTGTGCTAATACATAACCACCAAAGCGACCTAGTTTAAATGCCATTTCTGGTGTTAGCTCACTATTTGCTTGTCCTCTTACACCATCCGTACCAAATTTGATCATTTCAAATACTCCTTTTATTATCAATTATAATTAATCGTTAATTCTTGTATTTTGATTTATTTCTTCTACTTCAATGAGAATTTCAACTTCGTCTAGATTAATTTCCTCAATACCTTCTGGATAGTCCACAATCGGTATTGTTATAAGTGTTGACTCGGTAATACCCGTAAAATCAACAACAATTGGGAAGTTTTCTAAAACGGCAACTGCTTCAGGTTCCCCTCTGACAACAATTGAGTCTGCTTGACTATTACTTAATTTCATCTCATATTCATAATTCGAAGACTGACCAGCACCCTCTCTTAGAACAAGAGGTACTTCTTTTTGTGTTCGAACAACTGGCGCATTAATCTCTACCTGGCTTGGGTTTGCATTGACGTTCAGGGGATTCCCTGCTTGGTCCAATACAAGTACCGGTGCCGACAATAATAAATCTGATTTAATGCCTTCTTCAGGAGAATTCACACGGACAATGACGCGATCAATCTGGCTCATTGTCGAAGCAGCTCCGGAAAGTTGGACGACTTCGGTTGATAAAGCTGGTTCTAAAACTTCATAGCCTGGTGCTAAGTCTAAATTGTCATCTACTTCGACTGAAAGTATATGTTCTTGCATCACTTTTTCTTCAATCGTTAAGTTGACAACTCCAGGGCTCACACTAGACGTTATATTATCCGATAAGCCTTCAACTTGCAACTCTACTGCATGTGACCCTTCACCTAGTTTATTTAGGTCAGGCGTCGTGATCGTATAGCCTTGTGTAGCAACCGTTTGAAAGATAATGGCTTGTGGTCCTTGAATCCTTAAAGTTGCTGAGTCTGGAATTCCAGAAACAAAGAAACGGTCCGTATCAATATTCACTTCTATCGGTAAATTTGTAATAATCTCCGACCCATCAATACTTGCTCCATCCGTTGGTTCGTTTGATTGAAAACGCGATTGATTTTCAAGGTTTACAAATGAAAAAATCCCGATTGCTAAAATGATTGAAAAAACACGTGCAACCCAAGGATTGTCAAAGTTTAATTTCATTCGTCATCCACCGCCTTTCGGATTGACTCAATTATACCACTAAAATATTCTGCTAAAAAATTTGGTTCGCGTTCTTCTTGAACAGGTACTAATTCTTCTACTAGATAGTCTTTTAATGCATCCGTCGAGACATCTGTGATTAAATTACTACGATGTGCAATACTCACTAAACCGGTCTCTTCCGATACAACAATTGTTATTGCGTCTGTTTCTTCTGATAAACCAATCGCTGCCCGGTGTCTTGTTCCATATTTTTTAGGAATAGCTGCACTTTCTGATAAAGGCAAATAACTTGCAGCAGATGCGATTTTTTGGCGACTAATAATCATTGCCCCATCATGCAGAGGGGTATTCGGGATAAACGCATTAATAATAATCTCAGTCGATATTTTCGCACCAATCTCGATGCCTGTTTTAATATATTCAGTTAATGGGGAGTCTTTCTCGATTGAAATTAGAGCCCCTATTCGACGCCTGCCCATATATTGAACCGCATCAACAATTTCATCAATGGCATTTTCAACTGGGTCTTCTTTTTTACGTATTGAAAACAAACTTCCACGTCCAATATGTTGTAGACCTCGGCGCAACTCCGGCTGAAAGATAACAATCAAAGCAATTGCAGACCATTGAATGATGAAATCTACAATGTATTCAGTCGTATGTAGTTGGAAAAAGGAACTCACAAACTTGATAAGGATAATGACTAATATTCCTTTTAATAACTCCGTTGCTTTTGTACCTCTAGCGATTCGTATCAGTTGATAGATAAAAAAGGCAACGATTATAATGTCTACTACATTGACAACAGTTGTTAATGTAAAAAAATTCGATATCTCAAAATTCTCAAGCCAATTTGTCATAAGCACCACTCTCGTTAAATTTGTACTATTAGTATAACATGACCGAATAAAATTATAGTCAAATACTTAAAAAATATCCTAAAAAGCATAAAAAGCAATGCACATCACATGCATTGCTTCTTTAATACTGGGCTGCTAGGATTCGAACCTAGGATACACGGGATCAAAACCCGATGCCT
>CAZUZA010000053.1:0-8559 GCA_964624875.1 uncultured Carnobacteriaceae bacterium
ATAAAATAAATACGAATCAAGGAGCTAACCGATTTGACAAAAGACCAAAATGATATTAAACCATCTGAAAAAAACACGCTAGAATTGACTGCTGTTGTAGATGGCGAGATTATACCTATAGAAGATGTTGAAGATCAAATATTTGCAGGCAAGATGATTGGAGACGGTTTTGGTATACGTCCGAATGGAAAGAAAGTGTATTCTCCAGTTGATGCTACGATAGAACAAATTGCATCTACAAAACATGCTATATATTTATCTACTTCAGATAATATAAAGATTTTAATTCATATTGGAATTGATACGATTGAATTAAAAGGGAAAGGCTTTGAAGGAAATCTAGAAAAAGGCATGTTTGTTAATAAAGGTGATGTCCTTGTAGAGTTCGATCCTAAATATATTATTGATGAAGGATTTAATCCAGTTGTTTCTGTCATTATTCTTGGAGAATCGAGTAAAGGTAAAGAGATAACTGTTTATCCAACTGAAGATGCTCTTGCCAATAAAACAATTGCTTTAACAACAAAACCAACTCATTGATGAACAGGGGTGGTTCTAAGTGTTGTTGAGAATGGCATAATAGCGGACTTTATGAGCTTACTTAGTGAAAACGCTTAATTGCAATGAGAGATATCCTGTGTTATAATCCGTAGATAAATAACAACTTTCTCGAGTCTAACGAATGACAAAATAATTGAGTCTTTTAAAATTGAGGAGAAGTATATGAAAAAGATACTAGTAGTTGATGATGAAAAACCAATTTCAGATATTATTAAGTTTAATTTAGAAAAAGAAGGTTATGAGGTAGTGACGGCTTTTGATGGTGAGGAAGCACTTGAAAAAGTAGAGGAAGAAAATCCTGAATTAATTGTCTTAGACGTTATGCTGCCTAAAAAAGATGGTCTAGAAGTTGTGCGTGAAGTGCGTAAGAATCATAACATGCCAATTATTATGGTTACTGCTAAGGAAACTGAGATCGATAAGGTTCTTGGTTTGGAGTTAGGTGCAGATGACTATGTAACGAAGCCATTTTCAAATCGTGAGTTGGTTGCGCGTGTTAAGGCAAACTTGCGTAGACAAACGTCGACACAAGCTGCTGAACCAGTAGAAAAAGAAACGAATGATATTAAAGTCGGAGATCTAACAATCCATCCTGATGCGTACTATGTTTCAAAACATGGTGAAACAATCGAGTTGACGCATCGTGAATTTGAGTTGCTTTATTATCTAGCAAGACATGTTGGTCAGGTTATGACGAGAGAGCATTTACTTGAAGAAGTATGGGATTTTGATTATTTAGGAGACGTCCGAACAGTAGACGTTACAATACGTCGTTTACGTGAAAAAGTTGAAGATAATCCAAGTCATCCAAATTATATTATTACAAGGCGTGGAGTAGGTTATTACTTAAGGAATCCAGACAAAACGGAGCTCTAGTGATTATGAAAAAGATTCGATTTTACCAATCTATAAATGCAAAAATAGTTTTTATTATCGCTATGGTTATCATATTCGCCCTACAATTAATTGGGGCGAATTTTATTACTCAGACTGAAAGACAGCTAGTAGATAACTTTCGTGAGAATCAGCAGGTTCAAATGAACTTTTTAGTAAATTCATTTAGACCTTATTTAGAGATGATTGAAGATCCTAGCGAATTACCAGAAGATGTTGATCCAGAACTAGAAATTAATAATCTCATTTCTGATTTTTCAGGAACGGGAATTACAAGTGTTATTGTAGTGGATGCGAATTTCGTAGTCGTCGGGAATAGTGATACAACGCAACAGGTTGCGGTTGGTCAACTATTAAACGATGACGATGTTCGGTCGACTATTTTTCAAGGTAATATTATATCAAGACAAATTTTTAATCCCCAGCTAAATGCCCGTAGATGGCGCATTGTCGAGCCCGTATATTCCTCAGGTGATTCGCAAACAATCATTGGGGCTATTACTATGGAAAGTAATATAGAATCCATCTATCAAGAAGTTACAGAGATTACTGTCATTTTCCTTCAAGCATCATTTGTCGCAATTATTTTATCATCTGTTTTAGCACATATTGTTTCTAAAGCACTAACAGAACCTATCAAAGAGATGCAGGCGAAAGCTAAAGCAATCGGAGAAGGTGATTATTCTGGAGAAGTGAAGATTTATGGGAATGATGAGATTGGTCTATTGGCCAAAAATATTAATGAATTGTCGGATGAAGTTGAGGTTGCTCAAAGAAGAATTGAATCAGAGCGTCAACGTTTAGATAGTGTCTTAAGTAATATGTCTGAAGGGATTATTGCAACGAACCGTCGTGGAAATATTGATATCGCTAATAACATGGCTATTAAGATGTTAAACCGAACAAATGATGAGATTATTGGTAAAAACATATTAATGTTGCTTGATTTGAATGATAATTATAATTTACGTGATTTAGTGGATAAAGATAAAGATATTACAATACGTATCCCACATACACATGAAATATTCATTCTGAGAGCGACATTCTCGATGATACAAGCTGATTCAGGGTACATTAGCGGTATTGTTTGTGTGCTTCGAGATGTAACAGAAGAAGAACGAATTGAAGAGGAAAGAAAAGAATTCGTTTCGAATGTATCTCATGAATTAAGAACACCGTTAACGAGTATGCGCAGCTATATAGAAGCATTAATTGATGGAGCATGGAAAGATGAAGAATTAGCTCCACGATTTTTAGATGTTGCACAATCAGAAACGGATCGTATGATTCGTATGATCCAGGACTTACTGCATTTATCACGTATTGACTCTGGTAGAAGTGAACTTCAAAAAGAGTTAATTGATTTAACTGCACTATTTACTCAGGTACTAACAAGATTTGATATGTTGTTACAATCTGAAGAATACCAATTTAATAATTATAAAATTGAGCGCAATTTAGTGGATGAAGCTATTTTTGTGGATATTGATCCAGATCGTATTGTTCAGGTTTTAGATAACGTAATGAACAATGCTGTGAAATATTCTCCTGAAGGTGGAACTATTACTTGTTCAATGCGTATTGAAGGCAATAAAGTAATTATTATTGTAAAAGATGAAGGAATCGGGATTCCAGAAGAAGATTTAGCACATATTTTTGATCGTTTTTACAGAGTTGATCGTGCAAGATCTCGGGCAATGGGTGGTACTGGTTTAGGTTTAGCCATTAGTAGTGAAGTAATTGAACAGCACGGTGGTAGAATCTGGGCAGAAAGTATTGACCGAAATGGTACGACACTCTATATTGCTCTTCCTTATATTCCATATGAAGAGGAGGAATGGGGATGGGAGTAAACAAAGATAGAATTTATAGCATTGTACTAGTATTTTTAGTTATCCTGAGTTTTGTTTTATCTTATAATCTTTGGACAGCTGGTAGTGAAATAAGTGATGATCAGAATATTGGTAGTCAGTCATCACGTATCGATATTTCAACTGTGAACCATTCAATAAGTGATGTTTATAGACCCACGATTATAACTCTGCATGGACTTGATGATGAACATCGTATTTTAATGGCGAGTACCTTTCCGGTAAGAAATTTATTAAATAACCGATTCACACTAGAGAATTTAGAGAAAATAGAGCGTGAAGAACAAATTACTACCCATGAGTATGTCGAGATTATACAATCGGGTCAGTGGGTTGAATTTAGCTTTAGAGAAGAACTTCCTTTAGGCATATATGGTCAAAAATTTAATGAACTTCCTCAAGGTATTGCGAGTGAGTTTTTTGATCGTATACTAATAAATACCGATAATTTATCATCTATATATTTCTATCATACAGATTCAGACATGATGTACACTGCATCTGTAAAGGATGATGAGTCGTTGAACATTGAACCTTTCTTAAATACTGAAAATTTAAGGTATAGACCTGCTCAAATTGAAGTATTAGAAAATGATTTTATCTACTTATCTCAAGAGGTTGTGGAGATTCCATATCGAAGCTATGTCTTAGATCGTTTACAAAATTCATTGTATACAAGTAACTTTTTCCCCGACACATCTCTGGTGGACGTTCGATCTAGTGGTTCTATCACAAGATATATCGATTTAACGAAAGAAGTAAGTATAAATCAACGAACGAACACGTTGGTTTACTTGAGACAAATTACTGATCCAGGTGAGATGAATTCGACTGAACGGTATAGAAGAAGCTTTGAACAAGTTGAACGATTTGAGAATTGGGCAGGTACATTTGCTTTATCGAATTATAACCGCGAAGAAAATATAATTTCATTTAGACGAGAAATTGAAGGACTTCCGGTATACAGTCCAGCTTCTCAAGAGAGTGTCTCAGAAATTGGATTAGTTGAGAATGGTGTGACGCATTTGAAGTTACCACTCCGATTTTCAACAACACCGATTACGATTGAAGATTCACCAATTAAAGAATTACAACCAGGTGTAGAGATTATGGAAGACTTACGTCGAGTAATGACTTTTGAAGACTTAGGTAAAATAGAAAATCTTATGATTGGATTTACTTGGGAAGAAAGTGTCGAAGCCAGTCAGGTTATTTACTTTATTCCTGACTGGTATGTATTGTATGATGGCTCTTGGATTAAGTTCGAAAGCCTGTTAGGACAATATAGGGAGGCTGCATATGGATTTTAAAAAAATTGCTAGAATCTTTATTTTGGCCTTCGCATTACTAAATGTATATTTATTAGCGGGAGTGTATGAACGCCAAGACATTCAAGATACAACGATGCAACCCACTACAAACAGTGTATTTTCAAATATGGAAGAATTGGATATTGAATTACCCGATTTAGAGGGGTTAGAAGGTCGTTTTGATGAAGTTTATCCCCTTCAAATTAATACACATGATTTATTGTCTACTCTTTTAGAAGAGAACGATCGATTGACTGGAAACTTAAATGAGGATGCAACAGTTTATTATGAAAGTTTTCCATCTAATCCAATTGAGTTAGAAGGGAACCCAATTGAAGGGTTTAACGAAGACGATTTTAAAGTAATTTCAGATTTTGTTTTGTCAAATGAAGTAATGTATGGATCAGAATATGATTTAGTTGGTTTTGATGAAGAAGGTAGAAGGTTTGTTTATAACCAATATATAGATGATATTCCGATTGCAGATGGCACATCAGAGATTTCATTATTTGTAAATGATACGGGTGAAGTTTATGCATATGAACAAACGTATGCTGGGCCGTCAACGCGTCAGGGGAATGCTTTAGACCTAATTGAAGGTACAAGAGCAATTGAGATTCTCTTTTTAAATAATGAAATTATACAAGGGTCTAAGGTTTCAAAACCGATTCTGTCTTACCAGCGAGTACTGCACTTAGAGGATTTAAGTATGTATAGTCCCGTATGGTTAGTGGTTATTGAACATGCTTCTGATATAAACACCTATCGTGTGGACGCTGTAAATGGTACAATATTAAGACAGCCTGTTACACCTCCGAGCTCATCAGAAGATAACAATAATGACGATGATGACGAAACTGAAACTGACGAAAATAACAACGATGAATAAACCGGAGTATGATGACGAATAAAAGCTTCTAAAGTATTGTAGTGGGCTATTTAATCATACATTTAATTTGGAAGGATTTTATAATTGAAAACATTGAAACAATCAAGTTTAAATAAACTGGATGATTTACAAATTAGTATTTTAGCAAGTGGTAGTTCGGGAAATGCGATCTATGTTGAGTCTGCAACGACTAAATTATTAGTTGACTGTGGTTTAACTGGAAAGAAGACAACTGAATTATTAGCGCAGATTGATCGAGATCCTCATGATTTAGATGGCATACTTGTTAGTCACGAACATACTGACCACATAAAAGGTGTTGGGATTATGTCACGTAAATATGACTTAGACATTTATGCGAATGAAAAAACTTGGGGTGCCATGGAGAAAAAATTAGGTAAACTTAAAACAGAACATAAATTTATATTTGATGTCGAAGAATTAAAGACAATTGGTGACATTGATGTTTTAAGTTTTGGCGTATCTCATGATGCGGCAAATCCACAGTTTTATACATTCCAAAAAAACAATAAACAATTTGTTATTTTAACGGACACAGGTTATGTAAGTGACCGTATGAGAGATAGTTTAAGAAATGCAGATGCTTACCTAATGGAAAGTAACCATGATGTATCCATGTTACGAATGGGTGGCTATCCTTGGTCGTTAAAACAGCGTATCTTAAGTGATAGAGGCCATTTATCAAACGAAGATGGTGCACTTGCTTTAGCTGATATGATCGGTGATAAAACAAAGCGTGTTTATCTAGGTCACTTAAGTAAAGAAAACAATATGAAAGAAATTGCGCGCGATACAGTAGAAGAAGTATTGCTTCGAAAAGATATGGGTGTAAATGAAAAATTTTATCTGTATGATACAGATCCAGATAATGCTCAAACCATATTTACACTTTAAATAGATATAAAACGAAGGCAATCATCTTGTGTGGTTGTCTTCTTCTGCTTTTTAGGACTATCCATGTTAGAATATATAATATAATTTAAGAAAAACACGAAATTCTTTCATAAAATAATGAGAAAATAAAAAATATCAATGAGTCGAGTTGAAATAGGAAAAGGGGAAAAGAAAATGAAAAGTAAATTTAAAACACTTATCACTTTTACAGTGATTCCTCTCACATTATTAGGATGTACTGCGATTACGGATGAAACAGAGCCAGAAGAACAAGAAGTTGTTCAGGAAGAAGTGCAAATTTCTAATATAGAGGTTAACGTATCAAGCGGGATAACTGAAGCCGTTGAAACGGTTGATGGAGCAGTAGTTTCTATCATAAATTTACGAGAGAATAATTTTAATTCATGGTCAAACTTCTATGGAATCGAAGAAAATAGCGAGGAATACACTCAGGCTGGATCAGGTAGTGGAGCGGTTTACAAAATTGAAGGTGACCGTGCATACATCTTTACAAATAACCACGTAGTTGATGGATCAGACGCTGTAGAGGTTTTATTGCAAGATGGTAATCGAGTGCCAGCAGAAGTTGAAGGAGCAGATGTATGGACCGATTTAGCTGTTCTATCAATTGATGCAGAGCATGTGGATGTAGCCATTGAATTTGGAAACTCAGAGAGTTTAACTGTTGGAGAACCAGCTATAGCTATTGGATCTCCATTAGGTACTGAATTTGCGTCATCTGTAACATCTGGAATCATTTCCGGAATAGGGCGAACTGTACCGGTAGATACAAATAACGATGGTGAATACGACTGGGAGATGACTGCTATCCAAACGGATGCGGCAATTAACCCAGGTAACTCAGGTGGACCGCTTATTAATATCGCTGGGCAAGTTGTTGGAATCAATTCAATGAAAATTTCATCAGATACAGTTGAAGGTATGGGTTTCGCAATTCCTAGTAATGACGCAGTGGATATTATCAATCAACTTGAACAAAATGGTGAAGTGATTCGTCCATATTTAGGTATTACAATGATTGATTTGGCTTACATTCCAAGTAGCCAAAGAATAAGCGAGCTGAACTTACCAGAAGATGTTGTAGACGGTATTGTAATTACTAGAGTAGCAAATAATACATCTGCATCGAATGCAGGGTTAGAACCTTCAGATGTCATCGTTGGTTTTGATGGAGAAACAGTATCAAACTCAGTAGAGTTACGTCAACTGATTTATACGACAAACGTTGGAGAAACAATTGAAGTAGAATACTACCGAAATGGTGAACCAAGAGTTGCTTCAATGGAAATGCAGCCTGCAGAAAATAATTAAAGAAAATTCAACCACAATATCTTGTGCATAGAGGTATTGTGGTTTTTTATTAAAAATAGAGTCATCCACAACTGTGAATAGTGAATAAAGTTGTGGTTAATATATTATCCCTGTGTATAACTTAGGGGACAAGTGGACAACAATGGGATTTGAAAAGATAAACTATCCACAATAGGTGAAAAGAACTGTGTATAGTCTTGAATATCAGTGAAATGTTAATGCGAAGAATGCATAGGTATAGGAATGTATGCATGTATACAATGTGTTCAACTCTGTGCATAACTTGTTGATAGCTATCTCGAACAAGCATTCCTGTTAGTTTATAAACATTGGTTTAATCGGAATAGTTTAAGAATAAAAATAAAAACTTGTGGATATGTGGACAACTCTGTTCATAACTACATAGGAGGACATATGGAAATTACAATAATTGCTGTGGGTAAGTTAAAAGAAAAATATTTAAAAGATGGAATTGCAGAATACTTAAAGCGGATGAAAAGTTACGCAACAGTCAAAATTGTTGAGGTAAATGATGAACCAGCGGGTCAAACTTTAAGTGATGCAGAGGTAGAGCAAGTAAAAAATGCTGAAGGAAAAAGAATCACTGAAAAATTACCTGAGCGTGCACGAGTAGTTGCTTTAGATTTACGTGGAAAGAATTTAACATCTGAAGCCTTTGCTGCAGATATTGATGAAACGATGACTTATGGTACAAGTCAAATGGCATTTATTATCGGTGGATCAAATGGACTAAGTGATGAAGTTTTGCAAAAAACGGATTTAA
>CAZUZA010000054.1:0-8285 GCA_964624875.1 uncultured Carnobacteriaceae bacterium
TACAGGAAAAGGTCATTCCAATGGCTTTAGAAAACAAAGATATTATCGTTGAATCTCAAACGGGGAGTGGAAAGACTGTTGCATTTGGTGTTCCACTTTGTGAACAAGCAGTATGGGAAGAAAATAAACCACAAGCGTTAATCTTAGTGCCAACTCGAGAGTTAGCACTACAAGTTAAAGATGACATCATGAACGTCGGGCGTTTGAAACGAATTAAGGTGACGGCAGTATTTGGGAAATCATCATTTAAAACACAGAAATCTGAACTGAGTCAAAAAAGTCACATTGTTGTAGGTACGCCTGGTCGTATACTAGAGCATTTAAAAGAAGGAACTTTGCAGGTAGATATGATCCGTACGTTGGTATTGGACGAAGCAGATGAAATGCTAAATATGGGCTTTATTGATCAAGTAGAAGACGTTATTCGTTATTTACCAAAACAACGTCAGACAATGCTGTTTTCAGCGACAATGTCTCCACGAATTATTGAGTTAACGAAACTTTACATGAGTCCCAATTGTGAAACAGTCAAAATGGAAGCATCAGAAGAGAATACGCCTCAGATTTTACATTCATATATTAAAGTTGATGAAGCGTCTAAAGAAAAGCGTTTGTTAGATTTATTAACAATTGAGAATCCAGATGCATGTATTATCTTTTGTAATACGAAAGATACAGTGGATGGCGTTGTAAAATATTTAAATAAATTCGATTTACCAATTGATAAGTTGCATGGTGACATGTATCAAGACGATCGTTTAGAAGTAATGGAGGAATTCCGTTCTGGTAAACTTCGTTATTTGGTAGCGACTGATATTGCTGCTCGTGGAATTGATATTGATAATGTGACTCACGTTATTAACTATGACGTTCCTTTTGAAAGAGAGAACTATACGCATCGAACAGGTCGAACAGCTCGCGCAGGTAAAACGGGTCTGGCATTAACGATGGTAACAGATGGTGAGCAAAGACGTTGGCAGGAAGTTCGTGACTATGCTTTTTCTGATGGCCTTAAGCTTACAGAAGTTTTTGCACCTAATGAGCGTGCAGTTAACCGAGCGAAGCCAGCTTTTGAAAAGAAAATTAATGCACGAGTTGCACCGAAAATTGCTCGTAATATGGAACTAAATAAGGATATTACAAAGGTTTACTTCAACGGTGGCAAAAAGAAAAAAATGCGTGCGGTTGATTTCGTAGGAACATTGACTAATATCAAAGGTGTATTAGCTGATGATATTGGCATCATCACGATTCAAGAGAATGTAACCTATGTTGAAATCATGAATGGTAAAGGACCTTATGTTATTTCTGAAATGCAAAACCGTACGATTAAAGGAAAGAAACTGAAAGTACGTAGAGCTAAGAAGTAAACGAATAGAAAAAATCCCACCATTACAATGTCTATACTGTAATGATGGGGAGGTAGAGGATAGATATCACTATCTTCTTATTCAATAAAATGTTATATTTTTAACCAATCTGATCGATTTTCTCTGCGAGTTCAAAATCAGATTGTGTTAAATTACCAGTATGGTGTGTGTATATTTCAATTTTTACTTCACCCCATGTCAGGAAAATATCAGGGTGGTGTTGCATTTCTTCTGCAACATCGCCTATTTTATTTGTAAAATCGAGTGCCTGTTTAAAGTTTTTGAAAGAAAATTCCTTATAAATCTTCTTAGTGTCTTTGATTTTCCAGCCATCCAGTGATGTCATTTTTTGCTCAATCTCTTCTTTCGAGATTTCTCTTGGATTTTTTGTCATGTCAATGACCTCCTCTGTTCATTATACAAAATATGAAAGAAGGATAATAAACCATACGCTTTTAGAACGTGTGAAAGTCACAAGCAAACCATTTGTTAGTCACGTCAAAAATAGTCTCGATTATATAAAAAATGAGGCGCTCTATACACTAGAGACGAATAAGAACAAACGATACATATGTGGCTCAAATAGAAGGTTATTTCATCCAGAACATTTTCTTAGACGAGTATTTTGATAATATAGCTTTACTTTATGCTATAAATATATTAGTGTTTGGTAATTATTTTTAAAGTGAAAGATTCACAAAGAATACAAATATGGGTATGAACACACCTGGAAAGCCGTTTATGCTATACTTTTTAAGGCTTTGATCCACACTCATTTTACCTTGTAAGGAGGCAAAGATTATGACTTTAGACGATAAAGAGATGCTTGATAATGATTACAGTGTTTTTAAATCTAAACGTTTTGTGCTCGGTAAAGGACATGCTAATCTATAAGTGTAACGTTCTATTCATTTTAGGAGGGATACAATTATGATTACAGAAACAGATATGAATTATTTAAAACAATGTATAGTGTTAGCTGAAACAGCTTTAGAAAAAGGGGACCAACCTTTTGGGTCAATTCTTGTTTCCAAAGATGGCGAGATTCTTTTCTCTGATCATAATCATGTCGCTGGTGGCGATCATACGCAACATCCGGAGTTTAATATTGCGAGATGGGCCGGACAGAATATGTCAGCCGAAGATCGAGCAACAGCAACTGTTTATACGTCAGGTGAACATTGTCCAATGTGTTCGGCGGCACATGGGAATGCAGGTTTAGGTCGGATTGTTTATGCGAGTTCGTCGAAGCAGTTAGGGAAATGGTTAGAAGAGTTTGGTGTTGAGAAGAAGGCACGTGTTAAAAGTTTAGCGATTGAAGATGTCCTTGTAGATCCAGAAGTAGCAGGGCCAATTCCCGAGTTAGCACAAGAAGTACGGGAACTCCATCGCCAATACTATTTAGACAAATAATAAATGCATAAAAAAAGCTGTGACTACAACATGTAATCACAGCTTTTTTAGCTTTTACGAATTAATATTCAAGGGCCTTTAATTCGTCTAGAGTCACTTCTTGTTCTTCATAGTTATCGACCATGAAGCCATTTAGATTTGAAAATTCTTTAAAGAACAAATCATAAGCCGTTAAGTCTGAAGTGAAATTCTCGGCGTTAATTTTTTCAATTAGTGCTTTCGTTTGGGCTTGTGTATCGCTATCTAATTCCCAACTATCTGGTCGTAAGCGTCCTTCTTCATCATATTCTGGTTTATCACCATAAAGCATATCGCGGTAGATGCGGTCAATATGCATAATCGGTGTTTCGTGTGTGCCTTTATCGGCCATGACTTTATATAAACCTAAGCAATATATTGGAAAGAACGGAATCACCGAACTTGCTTTCGTTGTTACAGCAGTCGCTACAACAATTTGCGCTTTCCCGTTTATATCAGCTAGCAATTCATTTATTTCACCAGCCTTCACATCACAATCCATCTTAGCGCGACCTAAGGTTCCACCACCATAATAATCATGATTAAGTTCCGTACCTAAATAGGAGTAGTTTGTGGTCAGGACGTTATCGGCCAGGACGCCAGCTTCCTTCAAAGCTTCCATCCAAAGCACCCAGTCTTCGCCCCCCATGACTTTGACCGTGTCTGCGATTTCTTGTTCTGTTGCAGGTTCTAGTGTTTGCGTGTAGTATTCTTCTTTTTGCATGTCGATATTTGGACCTATTACGGGTTCATCAATCGCTTTAATGACCGAAGAATAAGCTTCGCCTGTATCCGGGTCCGTACGACGTCCACTTGCGAGACTATAAACGACGAGGTCAATTTTGCCCCCGAATTCATTTTTGATATAGTCAATGACTTCTTGTTTCGTTTCATGACTGAAGGCATCTTGGACAAAGTTCTTAGCGATTAGTCCTTCTTTTTCAGCAGCTTCGCGAAAGGCAATGTTGTTGTACCAACCCGGTGTTCCTAGTGATCGTTTGCTTCGTGGACCTTTTTCAAAGGAAACACCGATCGTGTCGGCACCGGCACCAAATGCTAAATTAATACGTGAAGCTAAACCATAGCTTGATGAAGCTCCGATAATAAGGACTTTTTTAGGCCCTTCATAACGGCCATTATTTTTTACATAATTTATTTGATTGAGTACTTCTTGTTTACATCCGACTGGGTTTACCCCTAGGGCAACGTTCCCTCGAATATTTTGTTTGAATTCTAACATGATTATCTCCTCCGTTAATGTACATAGTACCACATTTGTACATAAAAAAGGACTTAAAAATGAATCGATTGAAAAATGGATCGAATGATTTTGAGGAGAAAATTATTACAAATAAAACCAAATATGCTATAATAATGATATGAAAGCGCTATCTTATTTGTGCGCGTACAGGACAGGAAGGCAAAAAAAGAAGAGGAGGGATGCTTAATGATTTAAGAAAATGATTTGACTGGTTATAAAATTGAATGAAAATATTTATCATAAGGAGGATGTTGATATGTTTGAAAGACTTCAACGTTTAGGTAGAGCTTTTATGATTCCTATCGCAATGCTTCCTATTGCAGGTTTAATGCTAGGGATCGGTGCTGCCTTTACAAATCCCGTTACTATTGAAACTTATGGACTCTCAAATATTTTAGGCGAAGGCACAATTTTATACTATATCTTATCGATTATGTCAGGAATTGGGGATACAGTATTTGGAAATTTACCCCTCATATTTGCAGTCGGAATCGCATCAGGACTCGCTTTACACGAAAAAGGTGCTGCCGGTTTATCAGCAGCTGCGTCATTTTTAATTATGCATAAAGTAACAAGTATGATTTTAGGTTTCCAAGGCTATTCAGCTGAAACAACAACGATCGATTACTTTATGGCCCAAGGGTTAGATTCAGTTGAAGCAGCAAAACAAGCAAACGTATTTGGTAGTGAACTAGGAATATTTACCGTACAAATTGGTGTATTTGGCGGAATTATCGTCGGTTTAATCGTGGCCTATTTAACCAACCGTTATTATGACAAACGCCTCCCAGAGGTCTTATCATTCTTCCAGGGTGTTCGTTTCGTCCCAATTGTTTCAATTGTCGCGATTAGTATTGTTGGTGCAATTATTCCATTCGTATGGCCAACCATTCACTTAGGTATTTCAACCTTCTCAGAATTCTTTGGTCGAACAGGAGCGATAGGTATCTTCTTCTATGGTTCACTTATGCGACTCCTAAATATATTTGGACTGCATCACGCGATCTATCCATTATTCTGGTTTACATCATTAGGTGGCGAGCTAGAAGTAGCAGGAGAAATCGTACAAGGTGGTCAAAATATTTACTTTGCACAATTAGCTGACCCAACCGTAACAAGGTTCTCGTCAGAAGCGACGAAATACTTTATGGGTGGCTATTTACCAATGATCTTCGGTTTACCTGCAGCATCCTTAGCGATGTATCGTGCAGCCGATGAAAAGAACCGTAAAGCTGTCGGAGGTATTTTATTCTCAGCAGCCTTAACATCGTTCTTAACCGGAATCACAGAGCCAATTGAATTTACCTTCCTCTTCGTAGCGCCAGTACTTTATGGGGTTCACGCAGTGCTTGAAGGGATATCTTACGCCTTACTCTATATATTAGATGTTGCAGTAGGGGTCACCTTCTCAAGAGGGATAATCGATTTAACGCTCTTTGGTTTCTTACAAGGGAACGCGAAGACAAATTATATTTGGATATTAATTTTAGGTATCCCAACAGCTCTCATTTATTATTTCGTCTTCAAAATTTTGATTGAAAAGCTAGACTTGAAAACACCAGGACGTGGTGAAGACTCTGAAAATAAACTCTATACGAAAAAAGATCGTTTCTTAGAAGATGTGGATGTCGAAGGGGTTATCGAAGCACTAGGTGGAAGAGAGAACTTAGTCAACGTCGATGCCTGTATCACTCGCTTAAGAGTTAAAGTAAAAGATACTGACAAAGTAGCAGACGAAACCGTGTGGAAAAACGAACTCGACGCCAAGGGTATGTTCAAAGTCGGAACAGGTGTCCAAGTTATTTACGGGGCACTCGCAGAAGTTCTAAAAAATGAGATCAACCGGGTAAAATAATAATGGAATGATAAACAACCAAAAGGAGTGCAGACAACCTGCGCTTCCTTTTTGTTAGCTATTAAAAAGTCCAATTATAAAAGCATTGAAACATGCTCAGTTACGAAATTTCAGAATATAGTCCATTTTGCTTATAATTGTTTTCCGAATACATTCGATATATAGTTAAGGTGACTGGTCACTACCAGATTGTGAACTGATTTGATAGAAGTAACGAGCAATCAATACGATTTGAAAGGATTATGCGATAATGAAAGACAATATGGTTTTGATTCCAGGTGGCACTTACCGAATTGGTACGAAAGAGAAAATTGGCTACCCGAAAGATAATGAAGGCACTTCTGTAGAGGTAGCCGTAAAAGACTTTTATATTGGTGCAACAACTGTTACGAATAAAATGTTCGAAAAATTTGTTGATGAAACAGGCTATATAACGGATTCAGAAAAATATGGTTGGTCCTTTGTTTTCCATAATCTCCTACTAGATGATATTAAACAAATAAGCCCAGTCGTTCAAGCGGCGCCATGGTGGTTCGCAGTTGAGCAGGCTAGTTGGAAACAGCCAGAAGGACCTGGAAGTTCGATTGACGATCGTTTAGCTCACCCGGTTGTTCAAGTTTCACAAAATGATGCGATGGCTTATTGTGAATGGGCTGGTATGCGTTTGCCGACAGAAGCAGAGTGGGAAATTGCAGCCAAAGGTGGTACAGACAATGATATGTACCCGTGGGGTGAGGAGCGAACGCTTGATGGGAAATACTATTCCAATGTTTGGCAAGGTGAATTTCCAAAGAAGAATACTAGCTTAGACGGTTTTAATGGCACAGCTCCTGTAAAAACATATACTAAAAATGGCTATGGCTTATACCAGGTAATTGGGAACGTATGGGAATGGTGCTCAAACCCAGCTCGAATTGACTTAACCGAATTTCAAACGCATGATGGGCAATATTATTGGGACAACCTAGAAGTAGATGACAAAGAGTACGCTATAAAAGGTGGCTCTTTCTTATGTCATCCATCTTATTGCAAGCGTGACAGAATAGCAGCCAGAAATGGAAACACAGGTGCATCAGCTGGAAGCAATATGGGTTTTCGCTGTGTAAAAGACGTTTAGGAAAACACTGATATCATTGTGTAGAAGCCATTCTTAAAAGAGAGGCTTCTTTTTAAACCAATTACACGAATCGCGTCCTGTAAAAGTCATATCTGTAACCTCTTGTTTCGAAAAAAGAATATAATAAACTTGAAAGAATGCAGTACGGGAGGGGAATAAGATGAAACAAGAAACGTTATATGGGCTACTAGGTGCGTTGCTTCTCTTATTTGTGGGCGTTATTATTGGGTTTTTCATTGGGACGTATATTGGTGGCAATTACTACCCAACCTTTCAACTGGGGAGTTGGACGGGCTATGAAGCAACTGGATGGATTGGAATTCTCTTAGGTGGATTTCTAGGTGCACTTACTGGAAACGCAATAGGTAGACGGATTGCACGAAATAGAAGCAATCATTGAAAATAATACAAAAAATGAGCACAAAGGGCTATAAAATAGTATGATTAAAGTAATATTATACGAGGAGTGTTATGATGACAGCATATGAATTTCCAAAAGTATGGAAATGGGAAGATGAAAATCCAAGTAAAAGTGGGAACTGGCCAACAGCAGGTAGTCGTTTTGAACAAGAATTACCAGTGGGCGAGGCTCCTTATCAACTTTATTCTTTAGGCACGCCAAACGGTATCAAAGTAACGGTTATGTTTGAAGAGTTGAAAGAACTCGATGTAAAAGATGCAGACTACGATGTTTACCAAATTCACATAGGCGAAGGTGACCAATTTGGATCGGACTTTGTTGAAATTAATCCCAACTCAAAAATCCCTGCTCTTGTTGATCAAGGTGGCGATGAACGTATTGATATTTTTGAATCGGCATCGATTTTACTTTATTTAGCTGAAAAACATGGGCAACTTATTCCAACGGATATTGCAGGGCGTACAGAAACCTTGAACTGGCTATTCTGGCAAATTGGTTCGGCACCTTATGTTGGTGGTGGCTTTGGACACTTCTTTGCCTATGCACCGGAACCAATGGAGTATCCAATTAATCGCTTTACGATGGAAACAAAACGTCAACTAGATTTGTTAGATAAAACATTAGCTGACCGTCCATATATTGCAGGAGATACGTACACAATCGCAGATATCGCGATTTGGCCATGGTATGGTCGCCTAGTACTAGGTGATTTATATAAAGGTTCAACCGACTTCTTAAACGTTGATGAATACGAAAACTTATTAGATTGGGCGCGCCGTATCGCAAAACGTCCAGGCGTTATTAATGGGTTGGCCGTCGAATATCAAAAA
>CAZUZA010000055.1:0-8018 GCA_964624875.1 uncultured Carnobacteriaceae bacterium
AATTCGCGAAACTTTTTAAAGATAATTAAAACATTTTACAAAAAGGGGTGACACTTTTGAAAACAGAATCGTTATTAGTAGTGTAAGCAGTCATGACACTTACGAAAAAGAATGAGGAGGAAGAACATGATTAAAGTATGGGAAAATAGCAAGGTAGATGTTTATTTTGAGGATTTGGAGAACGAAACGTTGGTGCGCCAAGGCTTCAACAACTTAATCCAAGGTGCGACAGAAGAGGAGATTGGGGCTTTTGTGCAGGCCGTTGACTCACTCCATGAGTTGCCATCAGCACACGCTATTGTGTCAGAGTCGTACCGCTACATCGCTTAAGAAATAATATAAAAAAACACCCACACAAAAATATTAAAGGAGTGAAGGTTATTGGATACTACAGTAAAATTAGAACTTAGATTTGGAACTTCAGAAGGAAAGACACGCACGTTGAGCATTAACAAACCGGCATTGGATTTAGAGCCAGGAGCTGTTCAGAGCGCGATGGAAGCTATCGCAGCACAAGGAATCTTTGAAAATGAAGGGGTTCAGCTATACCAAGACGTGAAAAGTGCACGTTACGTGACACGATCAGTCGATGACGTCTTTGAATTAGAAGCTTAATAGCAAAATAAAAAAGGGAAGATTGCTTATAATGAGCATCTTCCCTTTTTTTATCGTGAAATCTCCTTTACAATAAGGAGGAATAAAATCATGAATTAGAGGTTTAAACCCA
Organism: uncultured Carnobacteriaceae bacterium; assembly: GCA_964624875.1. Classification (GTDB taxonomy): domain Bacteria; phylum Bacillota; class Bacilli; order Lactobacillales; family Carnobacteriaceae_A; genus Atopostipes. The sequence goes on from CAZUZA010000055.1 coordinate 728, forward strand.
TGAAAAAACTATTAACAGGCCCTATTAAATTTTACCGAAAACATATCTCGCCCAATACCCCACCATCATGTCGCTACCACCCGACTTGTTCGAGTTATGCGCTACAGGCGATTGAAAAGCACGGGGCCCTTAAAGGAGGCGTAATGAGCACGGCTCGGATTTTGCGCTGTAACCCATTCATTGATGGAGGGGTCGACGAAGTACCTGATCATTTCACGCTTTTCCGCAACCCCGACAACATCAATGACGTTTATATCCCGGATTATTTACAGCCCCTCGATAAGGAAGCACAAGAAACGATGGATCAGCTCCTTGAAAAATACGAAGACCAGCTAATCATTTCAGAGCACCTTCCAGCATCAGCGACGATTCTAGAACAAATCGCAGATGTAAGGACCCTAACTCCTGGTGAAATAAAAGACCACTTCTCAGAAGATGAGCTAGACTACTTAATGGAGATTGAGATTTTTCCTGAATTTGATTCGGAAAACTATAAGTATTATACAATAGTAGAAACAGAAAAAAATGAGGCGTATTTCCAAGAAGTCCATCCTTATTTTGAAGAGACCGATATTGGCGAAGACTATCCGTTGATTGTGTTAGAGAAGACGGGCATCTGGTATACGAACTTGCCGGAATTAGGACGCCAGTTTATGATTCAGCGTGGAGTGACCGAAAATGACTTAAAAGATCGCAGCTACCATTTATGGTTAGTTTTGCATGCAATAGAAGAAGCGAATAACGTGTAAAAAAACCTCATCCAGTAAATTGGATGAGGTTTTTGTCCTTCTATTTAGATGTCTTCATTTTCCATTGGATAAGAGTCGACCAGTTCACCAAAAACAAAGAAGCGGTCTCCCGTATTTTGTCGATTGACATAATAACAGTTCATGAGCGAAATAACCGGTTTGCCATGTTCTTCGGCAACTTTGTCTTCAATCCAGTGTACTTCATTCGGCTTCACGACTTTTGTATCATACACTTCGTATTCATAAATGGTCTCGTTGTTGGTTAAGTAGATTTTGTCACCGGCAACGACTGAGGTCAAGTCCCCAAAGATAATGCTTGGATCATGTGAGTAGTGGCCAGCAATCGGGAAATTCCCTTCCCCCATCGTCAAGCCCGGCCGCATTGTGCCGACACCCGCATGTAAAATATCATTGGTGATGCCGTTAAATACAGTCACGTTCACATCGATACTCGGAATGTATAATCGACCAATCATTAAGCTCGGGTCGATATACTCCGGTGATAGCCACGTACCAGATGTGCTAATCTCTTCGATGCTATCAAAGTCGAAGCTCGTTTCTGTCTTCATATTATCTTTTAACGTATCGGCCGACATGTCCAGCGTCACTTCATAGTTGTTCGCAGTCCGGTCGCCGATTTTCTTTTGGTTAATCGTCGGTAAGGCCAACAAAATAATCCCAGTTAAAATTAACGCAAAACTTAAAATTCTTAATAAGCGATTTTTCATAATCAGTCTCCGTTGTTTATTTAGTATCTCTATTTTAAATGAAATAAACCCTGAATGGTATAAAATGGTATTAAATTTTCGATAAGAAAAAAACGTGGTAAAATAGAAGAAATAAAGCAGAAAGCAGGTCGAGTGATGCGTATTCTAATTGCCGATGATGATCGGGAAATTTGTGATCTTTTAGAGATTTATATTAATAATGAAGGCTTTGAAGTCATTAAAGCCTATGACGGAAAAGAAGCCTATGAAAAATTCCAAGAAACGGAACCAGACTGTGTCATTTTAGATGTGATGATGCCGAAGATGGATGGGCTTGAAGTGGTCAACAAGATCCGTGAAGAGTCCCAAGTCCCCATTTTAATGTTGAGCGCAAAAACAGCCGACATGGATAAAATTCGTGGCTTATCTAAAGGGGCAGATGATTATGTCGTGAAGCCTTTTAATCCTTTGGAAGTTGTTGCGCGCGTGAAGTCTTTATTACGTCGTAGTTCTTATAGTAGTGAAACGAAAGAGAATACAAATGAAATCAAAATTGGGCCACTTATTATTCGTCGCAATGAACACGAAGTGCTGACGGTCGATGGCGTGTCGATTCGCCTAACCGCGCTAGAGTTTGGCATTTTACACTTATTAGCCAGCAATCCAAATCGTGTCTATAGCGCGGATGAAATATTTGAACGCGTTTGGAAACAAGAAACCGACATTCCATCAAAAACGGTAATGGTTCATGTGAGCCATTTACGCGATAAAATTGAAAAAGCGACCGGTGGCGAAAAAGTTATCCAAACGGTTTGGGGAGTAGGGTATCGCATTGAAGAAGACTAGGAGTCAACCACCAGTTGGTTCAACCTTTAAATTAACCTCGAATGAAAAATGGTTTTTAGTTGGTGAAGGCTTTATAACGGCAGGCATCATCTTGCTTCTATATTATGCAGCCTACCAGATCTTTCAAATCCTCGTGTCCACTTTTCCGAATTTCTTTGCAGACTTTTGGGTCTTCGGTGGGTTGTTTATTGAAATGAAGGACCAATCCTTATTGGAAGTGAATCCCTTCGTTTATATCTTCTTGATTTTACTGGCTGTGACAGCGATTATTTGGCGTTTACGTCGTCGCTATCGTAACTATGAAATCAAGCATATTATTGCGGAACTGCATTATATTGCACAAGGGAACTTTAACCACCGCATCCCACCAAGTTCTGATGAAAATTTACAAGACTTTATCCGTAGTATCCATGTGTTGGTGGACTCTACCGTGAGCGCTATGGAAGAAGAACGACGGATTGAGCAAACAAAAGATGAACTCATCACAAACGTCAGTCACGACATCCGAACGCCTCTAACGTCGATTATTGGCTATTTAGGATTGGTTGAAGAAGGGCGCTTTGACACCATAGAAGAAGCGCAAAATTATATTCACACGGCCTATCAAAAGTCGCGCCAAATGAAGGTACTCGTGAATGATTTATTTGAGTACACAACGGTGAGGCAAACCGACACGCCGTTAAATGTTATTCAGTTTGATATGATTCAATTGTTGGAGCAACTCGCGATTGATTTTCAAATAGAAGCTGACGCATCGGCTATGAAAATTGAAATCACTTCTTCAGTGAAACGCTACTTAATGGAAGGCGATCCGGAAAAATTGGTACGTGTTTTTAGCAATCTCATTACAAATGCCTTGAAATATGGGAAAGATGGCGACTTGATTGCGATTGAAGTGCGTGATCAAAAAGACAATGCGGTTGAAATACGAATTAAAAACAATGGGGAGAAGATACCGAACGAAGCGCTAGAACAACTTTTTGAACGCTTCTATCGAGCAGAATCCTCACGAACACAAGAGACAGCAAGTACGGGCTTAGGTTTGGCAATCGCCCAAAGTATCGTTGAGCTGCATAAGGGCATGATAACTGTCGAGACCAATGATGTATGGACGACGTTCGTCATCACATTGCCTCGCTTAGTAGAAAAAACAGACGAATAGGAAGGCACTGAGGTATTTCACATAGAAATGAGCTTGTGTTTTTTTGTTTTGGAGGAATAAAGAACAAAACCTTGCTAAAGTCCCGTTTATTTCTCATATATTATGTGTTATTATTCTATGTAATCAAAGATGAGAATTTCTTTGATAGATGATGAATATCTCGAAATGGACTAAAAATATTAAACTAATCGTCAATTGAATGACGCTATGACTAGTTATAAGGAGAAACCAATTAAATGTTTTATAAAAATGTGAAAAGAAATATAATGTTGGGCGGCGCGACAGCTGCTCTTTTTGCGAGCCTTTTACCGAATACTGTGATGACTGCTGAGGCAGCAGATTTAGAAGTTGATGCAGAAGCTTCGATTACGGTTGATTTTGAAACGGGCCAAATTTTACAAGGTGATGATATTGATACGCAATTAGGAATCGCTTCGATGACAAAGATGATTGCGGAATATATTGTTTTTGAAGAAATAGAAGCTGGAAACTTATCGTGGGATACGGAAATCACGATTAGTCAGTATGCGTATGAAATTAGTCAAGATTACTCGTTATCAAATGTTCCTTTAAGAAACGGTGGCGTGTATACGTTAGAAGAACTCTATGAATCGGTTGCTATTTATTCGGCGAATGGTGCGACAATCGCTATTGCTGAACATATTTCAGGCTCTGAGCCTGCTTTCGTAGACCGTATGATTGAAACAGTGGAATCATTTGGTATTGAGGATGCTTTTTTAGTGAACTCGACTGGTTTAAACAATAGCCACTTAGGTGGGCGTGTGTATCCTGGTTCGACTGAATCGGATGAAAACATGATGAGTACGCGTTCAGCAGCAATCATTGCTTACCGTATTTTAACGGATTATCCTGAAATTTTAGAAATCGCAAGTATTCCTGAAAAAACTTTCCGTCCTGAAACAGTTGATGCGATTGCGATGCAAAACTGGAACTGGATGTTACCAGGATTATTATATGAGCGTGAAAACGTGGATGGCCTAAAAACAGGAACGACAACTTTTGCAGGTTCAACGTTTACAGGAACAGCGGAAGAAAATGGACGTCGTTTAATTACAGTGGTCCTAAACTCTGGTGATGATCAATTCACTCGTTTCTTAGAGACAGCACGTATGATGGACTATGGCTTTGATCAATTTGAAATGGCAAACGTCACAGATAGTTGGGACGAGGTTTTAGAGTACGAACCTTTAACGGTAACGAATGGTAAGGAAGAGACAGTAGACTTTGAGCCAAGCGAAACTTTAGAGATGCTTGTTCATATAGGTGACGAATTAACAGAAGAGTTAACTTATACAATTGAATGGAATCCAGCGATTGTAACCGATGAAGGTACAGTTGAAGCACCATTTGACGCTGGTTTAGAGTTGGGTCGTTTAGTGGTAGATTATGCAGGAAATGAACATGGGAACTTAATGGAAGAGGAAGTAACCTCTGTGCCATTAGTAACGACAGCTGGTGTTGAGAAAGCAAACGTCCTTGTTCAAGCTTGGAACTGGGTCGTTAGTATGTTTGATAGTATCTTAAGTCGTTTCTAAAGCCATACATGATTGGTTAGAAACGTTTATTCATGGTAAAGTGGTATAGAAATATAGCATCGAATGAGATGGATAATTAAAGGAGTGTTGCTTCATGTTAGACATGAAACTAATTCGAAATGATTTTGAAAAAGCGGCTGAATTATTAAAAACCCGAGGTGTGGCGAAAGAAGAAATCACACGCTTGAAGGAAGCAGACGAGCAACGTCGTGTGTTGATTCAGCAATCCGAAACCTTAAAGAGTAAAAGAAATGAAGTAACAAAAGAAATTGCTGAAAAGAAACGTAACAAAGAGTCAGCGGATGACGTCATTAAAGAAATGCAAGAAGTTAGCAAAGAAATTAAAACAATCGATGCAGAATTAGAGACGATTGAAGAAGAAACATACAACATCGCAACAGGTCTACCAAACTTACCACACGAATCTGTTCCAGTAGGGGACTCAGAAGATGATAACGTGGAGATCAGTCGTTGGGGAGACGAGTTTTTGAGTCGCCCAGGTTCAGAACCTAAAGCGCATTGGGATCTTGGAGAAGACTTAAAGATTCTTGATTTTGCTCGTGGAGCGAAAGTTTCTCAAAGTCGTTTTGTCTACTATTGTGGTGCTGGAGCGCGTTTAGAGCGTGCAATCTATAACTTTATGCTAGATGTTCAATCAGAAGAACACGGTTATAAAGAAATGATTACTCCTTATATCGTAAATGATGAGTCGATGTTTGCGACAGGGCAATTCCCGAAATTCAAAGAAGATGTGTACCAACTTCAAGATGAAAACTTAACATTGATTCCGACGGCAGAAGTGCCTTTAACAAACTATTACCGTGATGAAATTTTAGATGAAGCCGATTTGCCACAGTATTTCACAGCAGTTAGTCCGAGTTTCCGTTCAGAAGCTGGAAGTGCTGGCCGTGATACACGTGGTTTAATTCGTCTACACCAATTCCATAAAGTTGAGTTAGTGAAATTCGCTAAGCCAGAAGATTCATATGAAGAATTAGAAAAGATGACACGTGATGCGGAAGATATTCTAGAACGTTTAGAGTTACCGTACCGTCGTATCGTTTTATCTACAGGGGATATGGGCTTTGCAGCGGCTAAAACATATGATATTGAAGTGTGGATGCCAGCTCAAGACACTTACCGTGAAATCAGTTCATGTTCGAACACAGAGGATTTCCAGGCTCGTCGTGGAATGATTCGTTTCCGTCGTGAAGAGAGTGGTAAAATTGAATACGCACATACGTTAAACGGTTCAGGTTTAGCTGTTGGACGCGCATTTGCTGCGATTATCGAGAATTACCAACAAGCGGATGGTAGCGTAAAAGTTCCAGACGTCCTTGTACCATATATGGGTGGAATGGAATATATTACATTAGATAAATAATAAGATTTGATGAAAGCCTCTCAATTGCGAGAGGCTTTTGTTGTCCTGTATACTTAAGGATAGATAGACAATAGAGAGGACGAAAAAAGTAATGGGAAATGAAAAGAAAGCGATATTTGCAGGTGGCTGTTTCTGGTGTATGGTTCAACCATTTGATTCTTTACCTGGAATAAAGGCTGTTATATCAGGATTTACTGGTGGACATGTTGAGAATCCATCTTACAATGATGTGGTCAGAGGGCAGACAGGGCATACAGAAGCCGTTGAAATTACGTATGACCCAGATACCATTTCTTATGAAGAGCTGGTAGAAATCTATTGGCGACAAACCGACCCGACAGATGCAGGTGGCCAATTTGCTGATAGAGGCGACGGGTATCGTCCGGTTATCTACTATAGTACGGAAGCAGAAAAAGAAATTGCCGAGCAATCTAAACAGAACTTACAAGAACATGGGCCGTTTAACGATCCAATCGTAACAAGTATCGAACCGATTCAACCTTTTTATGCAGCAGAAGAGCAACATCAGGATTTTTATAAGAAACAATCGGCACATTATAATCGATATAGTGTGGGCTCAGGACGCGTTGGTTTCTTGAAAGAACATTGGAACGGAAAATAATGTTAAAAAAGTTTTTCGCGTAAAACGTTGATGTTACAATGAAGTCAGAATAAAAAAGTTCCTTTACAAAAATAATTTCAAAATATGGTTGACAATTTTACGAAGACTATGTATTATGTAGTAGTTGCTGTTAGAGATAACGGCGCAATAAGTACGGTGATTATTGCAAGAAGGATCCACCTGTTCCCATACCGAACACAGACGTTAAGCTTCTTCGCGCCGAGGATAGTGAAGGGTTTCCCTTTGTGAAAGCCGGTCATTGCCG
>CAZUZA010000056.1:0-1439 GCA_964624875.1 uncultured Carnobacteriaceae bacterium
GTTTCAGTCTTTTGTGCAGCTAATAAGTCGCGAATTTCACGGAGGTAGTCTTCTGAAGATGGAATATCTTCCTCTTCTTTTTCCTCAGCTTCTTCTTCACGTTTTAAGCGTGCAGCCATTGTGTTCAATGCTTTAATCGCTAAGAATAAGACCATTGCGATTAATAGGAAATCAATGATTGCTTGTAAAAACGCACCATAGACGATTGGTGAACCATTAAAGTTAACGGCCATATCTGCCACAGTTGCGCTTCCTGATAAACCAGCGATAAATGGCATGATGATGCTGTCGACTAATGCGTTAACGATAGCTGTGAAAGCAGAACCCATAACTAAACCGACTGCTAACTCAATAACGTTCCCACGTAAAATAAATTCTTTGAACTCTTTCCACATAATAATTCCTTCTTTCGAAATAATTTTTAACGAATATACGTTTACATCTTAATGTATATTCGTTTAGAGAACAAGTAAATTGGCTCAATGACAGGGTTAATCGAAAGAATTGGTGAATTAGGGTTTATAAATTGCGCACAATAGATTAAGATAAGAAGAGAGAAAAAACAAGGAGCATTAGAATGACGAATGAAACAGGAAAGAAATTAGGACTACTTGGACTTGTACTGGCCATACTCGCTTACTTTATCGATCCCTTTATGATGGGGATGATAAGCTTCGTCTTGGGCTTAATGGGTATGTATTCAGACCAAAAAATATTAAATGGGATTGTATTAGTCATCAGTGTAGTAATGATGATTTATGGTGGCTTCCCAATGTAGCAAAAAAACTCCCTTTCTGGTAACCAGATTGGGAGTTTTTACTTTAAACGTTCTTTAGCAACTGGTGTTGATGAGAAGAGGCTTTTGTTCCAGCCTCTTTTAGACTATTTCATTAATTCATTTAGTATCTTTTTTGCCGTATCCGAATTCATATGTTTAGCTTCTTGTAGTTTCGCAGCAACTTGGTCAACCAAGTTCCCTGTCGCCCCAACACGAATAGCTAAGGAACGGGCTTGTAATCCCATATGTCCTTGTTGAATACCAACTGTCACAAGGGCGCGCACTGCCGCTAAGTTTTGCGCTAAACCAACGGAAGCTAAGACTTGAGATAGCTCTACGGCATTCGGTTCGCCTAATAAGCGATAAGCCAACTGAGCAGTTGGGTGAATCGAAAGCGTTCCACCCACCGAACCAACGGAAATCGGTACAGTAATCGAACCTTCTAAATCCCCATTCGCTCCTTTTGTCCATCTGGTCACCGAACGATATTGACCTGACTCTGAAGCATACGCATGAATGCCTGCTTCAACCGCTCGCCAATCATTTCCAGTCGCGACTAAGACGGCATCGATCCCGTTCATGGCGCCTTTATTGTGGGTGACGGCCCGATAAGGGTCCACCAAAGCAAATTGTGTGGCTTCAATAATACGGTCTCTTACTT
>CAZUZA010000056.1:1539-8007 GCA_964624875.1 uncultured Carnobacteriaceae bacterium
CGATAAGGGTCCACCAAAGCAAATTGTGTGGCTTCAATAATACGGTCTCTTACTTCAACACCTGTCATCTCTTTGGTCGCGAGCAATTCAGGTCTAATAGTACAAGTGGCTGTGACTAAGCTCTCCGTTGCATAATTGGAAAGGATATTCATCAAGCTTTCTCCACCTGTTAATGCCTCTAAATAAGGTGCGATGCCTTCAACCATGGTATTGACCATATTGGCTCCCATCGCTTCCCCCGTATCCACGGCTAAATGGACGACTAAAAAAGTCGGTGCGCCATATGCCTCATCTGCCGGTAACACCCGGGCTTCAACCTTACGAGCGCCTCCACCATACTTTAAAATCGATGGGTAAGCGGCATTCGCTAAGTCTCGAATCTCTGCCTCCATTTCACCAATAGCTTTTTGGGCTTTTTCGACGTCGGGGACGTTTTTCAAGGCGACCTGACCAATCAGCAGGCGAGTGTCCATCGTTGCTTGAAAGCCGCCGGATTGGCTGATAATTTTGCCTGAGTTGCTTGCAGCTGCGATGACAGAAGGTTCTTCGGTCACCATCGGAATGAGACGTTCCTGGCCGTTAATCGTAAAGTTCAGCGCGAGTCCCAATGGCAGCTCGTATTTGGCGATGACATTTTCAATCATGCGTTCAGCGACTTCATCGGAAAGGTTGAGCGTTTTTTCGTTTAACGCTTTAGAATCTTCGGGTGAAATGGCCTCGGCTTGTTTGAGTGCGTCGATGCGCTCTTTATGAGTCTTTTTATAAAATTTATGTAAGTGTGTGGTGTCCATAGATATGCTCCCTTCAATGTGCTGTGCCTGTTCGATGAATGAATAATAAAAACGAGATGATAACCATCTCGTCTGCGTTTCTTATGTGAGTCGTGTATCATCGACTTTCCGTTCATTTATATGGATGTGGACTTGATCAAGTATGTCGAAAATATGTTCGTCATCCAGTTGATAAATCATGGATTTGCCTTCTCTTTTTGAGCGAACCAGGCGTGAGTCTTTTAAAATGCGCAGTTGATGAGAAATAGCAGATTGTTCCATAGCTAAAGCTTCGACAATTTCACTTACGCTACAGGATTTTCCTTTCAACAAATAAAGAATGGATAAGCGTGTTTGATCGCTAATAACCTTAAAAAACTTACTAATTGCGATAATATCTTCTTGATTAGCCATATTCTCCTCCTACAAAGTTCAATTTGTTTTATCTTAACACGCTTTAGAAGTTTGACAAAATATTTATGAGTAAAATGAAATCGCTTTTTTGTATTATGGCGCAATAAAGGCTAAAATAGAAGATGAATAAAATGATAGTTAAAAAATAAATGAATTCAAGAGAAGGAGCATTAAATGTTGCGTTTAGAAGAAATTATCATGGACGAGAATCGTTTGTTTATTGAAGAAAATGTTCCGGCAGAATACTTGAGTGATCAGTACGTGAAAGAGACGAAGCCTGTGTATGCAGTGGCTTTACCAAAGACTCATGACGAAGTGGTTGCCCTGGTGAAATATGCCAAACAAGAAGATTTAATCATTATCGCACGAGGTTCAGGTACGGGAGTTGCTGGTGGGCAAGTGCCGATTCACGGAAATGAACTGATTATTGATTTGAAGTTAATGAATCGCATTCTGGATTTAGACGAAGAGACGTTTACGTTAACGGTTGAGCCGGGTGTTTTAGTTGGTGACATTCATCAACACGTCGAAAGTTTAGGGTATTTATATCCACCGGATCCTGCTTCAAAACATTCGTCAATTGGTGGGAATGTGGCAACAAATGCTGGTGGACTGCGTGCTGTAAAATACGGCGTAACCAGAGACTATGTTCGTGAAATGACGGTTGTGTTACCAAGTGGCGAAGAAATGACTTTAGGGAGCTTGAACATTAAATCAAGTTCAGGTTATGATTTGCTCGATTTATTTATCGGCTCAGAAGGAACGTTAGGGATTACAACACAAATTAAATTACGTCTCCTACCCTTACCAGTTGAAAGACGTTTAGCACTCATTGCGTTTGAAGATGTCTTCAAAGCATCAGAAGGAACGTTAGCGATTTTAGCAAGTGGAGCCGATCCGTCGGAAGTAGAGCTGTTTGAAAAAGAAGCGGCCTATTATGCGGAACAATATTTAGGGTATTCACTGCCCATTCAAGAAGGTGCGGCTTATTTACTGGTCATGCTAGATGGAAACGATCAAGTGGAGTTAACGACACGTATGCAGACGCTCATTACAGCTGTATTGCCGTTAGCCCTTGAGGTAAAGCCATTAGATAATCAAGAAGAGGAACAAAAGGCGCGCTTAATTCGTGACAATATCCTAATTGGATTAATGGAATACACGAAATATGAGATGCTAGATGAAGTGGTGCCGATTAATAAATTTGCGGAACTGATTCATTACACGAAAGGCCTGCAAGATAAACACGGCCTACAAGTCTTAAACTTTGGACACTCCGGGGATGGGAATGTACATACGATCCTGATGCAGGGCGATTTATCTGAAGAAGAGTGGTTAACCAGAAGAAAATCTTTACTCGACGACTTGTACCAAAAAATTAAAGAACTAGGTGGTCTCCCTTCAGCAGAACACGGTATTGGAACCGTGAAGAAAGACTATTTAGAGAAAATGTTTGATGATGTGAATATTCAATATATGCGTAAAATAAAAGAAGTCTTCGACCCTGAGAATCGTTTAAATCCAGGAAAAGTCTTTTAATAGAATGTAAAAAAGAGGTGGCCCCATAATTGGTGGCACCTCTTTTCGTCATCATTTCTCTAAAAGAATCTCACTGGAGCGGAAATGTTTTGCAATAAACTAATAACACTCCAAGCCGTTACTTCACTTGAACTCGGGTTCTCGCTCGGTTGCCCACTAAAGCGTAAATAAACGGAAGCAACATTATTCTCGAGTTCGATTTCATGTGTATTCACATCTAAATCAGGATTACTTGTGATAATCGTCTTCGTGTTTTTAGGGCCGACCGTTGCTAAAGAGGCAGCGACAGCCACGTTGATTTGTGTAGGAAAACCTTTGATGGCTTCGGCAGCTGTTCCTTCAAATACAACTTCCTTTTCCGTTTCTGAAACATCTCGATCTTTTAAGAGTGGCGCTTTTTTCAATGTTCTTGTTGGCTTATTCGATGTGAACGTCACTTCGGGCGTATCGGCTAAAGCCATTTTACGCATAATATCAAAACCGCCAATTGCTCCCGAAGGAATGTATAAAACAGCTCCGTTTTCTTTTGCTGTCTCACGAAGGTCGTCATAAAAGGATTCTTCAACTAAACCACCAACAGATAGCGGAATAAAATGAATGCCTCGACTCAAAATGTTTTTTCCGTGTTCTTTAACGACATCGACTGTTGCAGCTTCAACAATGAAGTCTGGTCTCAAGTTTAAAAGGTCATCAAACGCTGTAACAACAGGTATTTGAAATTCATCTTCTAACTCTTTGATATCTTTTTCCGAATGTTTCATTAAACCAACAACTTCAAAATGCTCACCAACATGGTTCGGAATTTCCCTTGCGATTGTTTTTCCTAAAGATCCAGCTCCAATAATAGCCACTTTTTGCTTACTCATTTATCCATTCCCACCTTTTAAATCATTATTCATCGCTAATAATAGCATAGATATCAAGTTTGGTCATGATTTGTAAATTAAGAACGCAAGAAATACAGAAAACGCCTTCCTTTTTTCTAAAAAAAAACGATATAATAGATGCAGCGAATAAAAGAAGATAGGTGGAATACGAGTGGACATGAATAAACTCAACCCAATAGACATACAAAAAGCCTTTCAAGGGCCAGCCAACCTTTTACAAATTGAAATACATGACACGGTCACATCAACAAACGATGTCATCAAATCGCTATTTCAAAAATACCCAGATCACATTTCACTCGTCGCAACGAACGAACAAACAGCTGGTCGTGGACGTAGTGGGAAGCATTTTTACTCTGAGTTAAAAGAAGGTTTGTATTTTTCGCTCGCCTTTCAACCAAACACGGACAACCTAGCGAACGTCCCGCTTTATACCTTGCTAGCCGGCGCCGCTCTGGGAAAAACGCTCGAGAAATACCTCGACGAGCCTATAGCTATTAAGTGGGTAAACGATATTTTTTATAAGCGTAAAAAAGTCATCGGTATTCTTAGTGAAATGATTACGCCAGTAGAAAAAGACCAAGCTCGTGGTGTAGTTGTCGGGATCGGAATCAACTTTGCAGGTAATTTTAGTGCCACAGATGATGCGATTCAAACCGTAGCAGGAACCTTATTTGGTGAGACAGTTCCAACAAATTTTAGCCAAAGCGAATTTTTAGGTGAATTCATTACCCAGTTTTTAGCCTATCATGAGCAGTTCGAACAAAAAGCCTTTATGCCTTATTATGAACAACACTTATTAGGTAAGGGGAAAGAAGTCTACTATACCGTGAATGGCGAAAGTAAGAATGGCGTAATAGCAGGGATTAATGAGCATGGACACTTATTAATTGATCAAGCCGATGGTTCGACGGATGTCTTATATGGACAAGAAGTCCATTTCGGCAGTCAGCAATTTATTTAAAAAAGCGATTAAATTGTTTCCATTCTATTCGGAAAATATTCAGTCGTATGATATAATTAATTTATTGAAAGCGCTTTATCGTAAGGCACTTTAGACCGTTAGATTTTATATTATGAAAGGGTGATGGTAGAAGAGTAGGCGTTGACCGATGACGTTAAATAAAAGGGAAGATAGAAAGGGAGAAAGTGATGGCTACAAGAAGAACGTTTAAGACAGAAGAAGTTCGTGTAGAAAATGCTGCATTTTCACCATTAAAATCCATTGTGGAAACATCTTTTTATGGGAATAATGTAACAGCTGTTGAAAATCTCGCTGATGCTTATCAATTGGCACATGATGATCCTCATACGATTGTATTAGAACAAGAGGTTGCCCATGCAGAAGAGTTAGGGTTACCACTAGGGGCAAAAGTGTTGGTTGACAATGGAAGTAGTATTGTAGGTCGTACGGCTCGTGCTCGAAGAATATTTGGAAAAGACAAAGCCGAAGATGAGAAACTAATAAAAATTGCGATGGATGCTGTCTACGATGGAAGTTACGACTCATTTATTAAAGGGGAAGCGATTGTTGGTCTCGATGTCTCTTTCATGGCACGCGCGCACTTAATGATTCCTGAGAAGTATGCCAATAATTTGTATTCGTGGTTAGTAAACTTCCAAATTATGAATGATGAATACCAAAAAATATATGATTGTTCAGTAGAGTATGAAGAAAATGATATTTATATTTATGCGGATCCAGACTGGTCGCATGAAGATTATCCAGACGGCCTTGCCTTCTATGATACATATCATAACGTGGCTATTATTTTAGGTTTACAATATTTTGGTGAGTTGAAAAAAGGGACTTTAACATTAGCTTGGGGAACCGCAGCTCGTCAAGGCTATGTTGTTAGTCATGGAGGCTTGAAAGAATTTACGACGGATGCTGGAGAAAAGCACGTTGCTTCATTCTATGGGTTATCCGGTTCAGGTAAATCAACGCTAACGCATGCCAAGCATGATGGCAAATATGACATTTCAGTCTTGCATGATGATGCCTTTATTATTGATGCGGAATCAGGAGAGTCCATCGCTTTAGAACCGTCCTATTTTGATAAAACAAATGATTACCCAGCTGGGCATCCTGAGCAAGATTACTTTGTCACGGTGCAAAACTGTGGAATTACACTCGATCAAAAAGGTAACCGCGTTCTTTTAGCAGAAGATGTTCGTAATGGAAACGGTCGTACGGTAAAATCAAAATTTAGTACACCGAATCGAGTCGACATCGTTGAATCACCGATTAATTCGATTTATTGGATTATGAAAGACGAAACATTGCCACCAATTGTGCGCATAAAAGATCCAACTCTCGCATCAGCAATGGGTTGTACATTAGTAACAACACGTACGAGTGCTGAAAACGTCAAGAACGTTGGAGAAGTTGTTGTTGAACCTTACGCGAATCCATTCCGTGTCTACCCATTAGTGGATGACTATCAAGCATTCAAAAAGCTATTTGAAAATGGTGTAGAATGCTACATTATTAATACTGGAAAATTCCTAGGGAACGATATCACACCAGGTGTCACATTAAATATTATTGAACAGAATGTGGATAAAGAAGCTGAGTTTGTACCATTCGGTCCAATTTCAGAGTTGGAATATGTCGAAATTGATGGCTATGAAGTGCCATTCGATGATGAGAAATATTTAGAGCGTCTGCGTGATAATATGCTGACACGTGTCGATCACCTCAACAAATCACTATCTGTATCTGAAGCACCAAATAAATTACCAGATGAAATCGCAAATAGTATTGAAAACATTGCGAATCAAATTGGTTAATTAGAACAAATACGTAAGAAAACCTACCTCAGAAGCAGGTAGGTTTTTTTGCGTATTATCTTTAA
>CAZUZA010000057.1:0-7796 GCA_964624875.1 uncultured Carnobacteriaceae bacterium
TTCCTCTTCCTCTTCGTCTTCATCGGCAGCTGCATCTTCTTCCTCTTCATCAGCAGGTTCCTCTTCTTCCTCTTCATCATCGGAATCGTCAGAATCATCTGAGTCGCTATCTTCTTCATCCTCATCTTCTTCTTCGTGTTCGTCGATATAATCATTCCAATATTTACGAGTTTCTTCCGGTTTTGCACCGATTGCAAAGTCGTACGTGGTTCTTCCTGGAAGATTACTTTTTCTAAACATTTCTGATTTAGAACGTCCTGTAACTTCTATTGTTCGATTACCTGGTAAAGAGACATATCCAGGTTTCATACCTGTTTCTGCAAGGACGGTTGTAGAAGTGACACTTCCATCAGCAGGAGGTTGCATTCTTTCTCCAACACCTAGAATTTCTGGCTTTACACTGTGAATGGCATTCATAATACTTGCCCAGTTTCGTAAGTTTCTAGTGTGTGGTCCAACGCCATTTTCAAATTGTAATTTAAATTTACTTAAGTCATAACCCATCCAAGTAGTTAAGGTTACTTTTGGAGTTGTTCCTGCATACCAAACGTCAGCAGAGTCGTCTGTTGTACCAGTCTTAGAAGCTAAATCAACATTAAAGTTTAGCAGACCAGGTATGACAGCAGCTGTACCATTTGAAGTGTTCGCAACACCTCGCATCATGTCATATAAAATATAGTTCGCATCTTCGTCCCAAACTTGAACAGGGTCAATTTCTTTTTGATAAATGATTTCACCATTTGAATCAACGATTCGTTCAATAACATAAGGATCATTAAATTGCCCTTTGTTACCAATCATGGCATATGCACCAGCAAGCTCAGTAGGAGTAGGTCCACCACTGTGTCCACCAAGTGAAGTAGAAGCATTCACAAACTCGTTATCTGAAATTGCATCGGGACCGAATCCCATTGAACGCATATAACTTTGTAAATCAATATTTTCATCTTGCATCGCCATATATATTTTAGTGTTTGGGATATTTTGTGAGACATGTAACCATCTACGAGCATCGCCCCAATCATTTGTTGTGCGACCTACGTTAAAAATTTCATGCGTGTCTGTAACCATATGAGGGACAAGTAATTGTGTATCTGGAATAATCGTCGCTGGTGTAATAAAGTTTTCAGCTAGAGCAGGACCATATACGATTAAAGGCTTGATTGTCGAACCAGTTTGTCTTCTGGCATCGAATGCGCGGTTATGATTTGAAAATTCATAATCACGTCCACCAATAAATGCGATGACACGGCCTGTTGCATTTTCAATAAGTGATCCACTTATTTGAACAGGGTATTCGATATTTACTGTTTCGCCTTCGTTATTCGTTGTTGGGTCTGTACGAGTTGTGCCTAATGACCCTTGAATTTCAGAAACTCTTCGTTCAACAGCATTATGAACAACCGGGTCGATGGTACTGTAGATATCATACCCACCGTTTCTCATTTCAGAATCAGCTGTGTCGTAATAACTATTCTTAACGGCTTCATTCGCTTGATAGGCAGCCGCTAGGTCAGCAGGTGTATTAAGAGTTAGCAATTCATCTCCAAGCATAATTTCATTAATTCGCTCTTCAGATAAGCCATCTTCGCTCATGAAGCGTCTCATGAATAGATCTCTTGCTTCTTCTTCAATTAAATCATAAACATACGAACGTGCTACACGGTTAAAGTCTTCTTCAGAAGGGACTAAAAAGTCAGCCGTTACGTCATAAGCTCGAGCAGACTGATAAACTTCTTCAGTAAGATAACCTTCTCGATACATACTGTATAAAACATCTGCCTGACGGTTTAAACCTTCACTTAAGTCTTCTTTAATCGTTCCGTCTTGATAATAAGGACTGTAAGAAATAGGACTTTTTGGTAAGCCAGCTAAAAAAGCGGCTTGTGGTAAGTTCACTTCAGAAGCTGAAACGCCGAAGATACCTTGGGCAGCTTCTTCGATACCTGCAATATTACGACCTAAGTTGTTTCGACCAAAAGGGGAGACATTTAAATAAGCTTCTAGAATTTCATCTTTTTCAAATGAGTTTTCTAGATGTGTCGCATATAATATCTCAACAGCTTTACGCGAGTGGGTCACTTCAGCACTTAATATTTGTTGCTTAATTAATTGCTGAGTGATGGTTGAACCACCTGTAACCATTGGTGCATTCATAACTTCTTGAATACCTGCTCGTATTAAAGCTTTTGGTACAATTCCTTCGTGATCATAAAAGTTTTCATCCTCAGTTGCGACAATCGCATTAATAATTAGAGGAGAAATTTGGTCAAGCGGGATCGGCGTTCGAAGTAAATCCGATCTTAAGTCCGTTATTTCACTATTATCAGCGAAATAAAGGGTTGATTTTTTATCGTAATCATAAACCTGTGTTTCCATTTCAGCATGAGTGGGAATAGGTATATCTTGTACTAATGAAGCAAAGTAACCAATAACCCCACCACCTACTAGTGCGCCTCCGATTAATAAAAGGACAACTAGCATTGAAAATAAACCTTTTGCTACGCTAAAAAAGATGTCGAAGTAATAAGCAAAGACTTTACTATAGCCTCTACCACCTCTTTTTTTCTTTTTTCGCGAGGTATTATTGTTTGAATCATTCGAACTCATCTTGGGACCTCCCTGAAATAATATAGATAAGTTAATTATTGTATTTTATTGATGTTTCATTATATCAAATTGCTTTTATCTAAGCAAAATCAATATTTGTCAACATTGCAATAATAATGTATTCATGTGATGTTTTCAACTAGCAAATGTATCAGTATTACATTAAATATTACAAATTTTACTTTAATTTGTAATAGAACTGATACACCAATCTCTTCGATAGAGTGATATAATTCATTTAGTTGTTTTACATGAGACGGATTTAATAGGAACTTAAATTATTTTTAAGGAAAGCGTTGGAGGGAATTTAGTGAAGAAAAGACTTATGAACTCATTAATAGCATCCACATTAATAGCATCAGCTCTATTAAATGTGACACCAGCATTAGCGAATGACTTCGATACTCAAATTCAAGAGGCTCAACAAGAAGCACTTCAAAATGAACAAGACGCAAATGACTTGAATCAGTTAATTGAGCAATTAACAAATGAAGTAGCATCAACTCAAGAAGCTTTGAACGTTTTAAATCGTGAAATTGAAAAAAATGAAATCGCTATTGAAATAGCCTATAAAAACTTAGAAACTGCTACAAATGAATTAAACACCTTACTAGATGAAATTGCAGTACTTGAAGAAAATATTCATAATAGAACAGAGAAGCTTAACGAGCAAGCTCGTAATGTTCAAGTAAGTGGTAATCCATATACGTACTTCGAATTTATTTTAAATGCTGAATCGTTAACAGATATTATTGGGCGTTTAGAAGTTGTAAGTAGTTTAGTGCGTTCAAGTAACAATATGATGCAAGATCAAATTAGAGACCAAAAAGCAGTTGAACAAAAATCTGTAGAAACAGAACGTAAAATTGATCAACAAAATGCATTAGCAGAGCAGTTAGTTAATACATCAGCTGAATTAGAAGCTCAAGAAGTTACTCAAATGGCTCTTTTAGCACAATTAGAATTAGAAAGAAGTACGGTTTCTGATGATCGTGAACAACTATTAGCGAACAGAAATGAAGCTCTACAACGTGTAGCTGATATCGAAACAGAACGTGAAGCTGTACGTCTTGCTGCTGAACAAGAAGCACGTGAAAAAGCGGCTAGAGAAGAGCAAGAAAGAAAAGCGTTCGAACTAGCAGAACAAAAAGAACTTGCACGTGAAAAAGAAGCTGAAAAAGTTGCAGTTAAAGTACCAGTTGTTTCTCCGGCTACTTCTGACGAAAAACCTGCTTCAAATAATAATACAAATAATCAAAATAATAATAATGAATCAAAACCTGTAGTTGAAACGCCAGCACCAACGCCGGCACCGACTCCAGTGCCAACACCTCCGGTTAAACCAGAAACACCAGCACCGGTTGCTCCAACGCCACCTCCAGCTATTGGTGGATGGGTTAGACCAACAACAGGTGGATATGTTTCTTCTCGTTTTGGACCGAGATGGGGAACAATGCACCGTGGAATTGATATTGCAGATAGAAGTAACGGTGGAAATGGACCAATTTATATCTTAGCTGCAAAATCAGGAACTGTCGTTACAGCGGGCTGGCATTATAGTTATGGAAACTATGTTATTATCAATCATGGTAATGGTTTAAGTACACTATATGCTCATATGCTTTCTAACTTAACGGTATCACCTGGACAAAGCATTTCAGCTGGGCAGCAGATTGGTACAATGGGATCTACAGGAGATTCAACAGGTTACCATTTACATTTTGAGATTAGAGAAAATGGTCTACGTGTAAACCCTGAAAATTATATGTCATTTTAATTCATACAATAACAAAAGCGACTAGAAGAGATAATTCTTCTAGTCGCTTTTTTTGTTCTTAAATGTAATTTTCTGTAATGCTTAAGAATTCATCAATGTCAGCGTGAACTAAATCGATGGCATCTTGCCAGAAATCAGGTGTTGTTAAATCAACATCTAAATGTTTCTGTGCTAAATCTTCTGTTGACATACTTGCTGTGTCTCGAAGTAATGAAATATAGTCTTCTTCAAACGCTTCGCCGGAGTCAAGTGCTCTAGCGTATACACCTAGACTGAAGAAGTAACCAAATGTATAAGGGAAGTTATAGAAAGGTACACCTGTGCTATAAAAATGTAATTTCGCTGCCCAAAACATTGGGTGGTATTCATCTAAAGCATCTTCATAAGCTTCTTTTTGTGCTTCAACCATTAACTCGGATAATCGTTCAGCAGAGACAAAGCCTTTTTCTCTTTCTTGATAGAAGTTATTCTCAAAAATGTAGCGCGCATGGATATTCATCATCATGACCGCTCCACGTGCAACTTTTTCATCTAATAATGCAATTTTTTCGGCTTCTGAGTCTGCATTTTCGATCGTCGCATCTGACACAACGAGTTCAGCAAATGTAGATGCTGTCTCAGCGACGTTCATTGCATAACTCTGATTCAATAATGGTAAGTCGCGTAAAACTGAACTGTGGAAAGCATGTCCTAATTCATGAGCAAGAGTAGAGACGTTATCTGTGCTTCCAGAGAAAGTCATGAAAATACGAGATTGTTGTGATTCTGGTAAGTTTGCACAGTAGCCACCTGGACGTTTACCTGGACGATCTTCCGCTTCAACCCAGCCTTCATCAAATGCTTTTTGGCTCAATTTAGCCATTTCTGGATTTAATGCTTGGAAATTATCAATGATAAAGTCTGCTGCTTCAGTATAAGAATACTTCTTCGGCTTGAAATCTCCAACGCTTACCGTAGCTGTTACATCTAGCCAACCTAATTTATCGATATCTAATAATTGGGCTTTACGCTCAAAATATTTTACAACCTTCTCTTTATTCTTAGAAATTGTATTCCACATAGCATCTAATGTTTCTTGCTTCATACGATTGTATTCCAGTGGAGGTTCCATATAGTGTTCAATACCATGTGCTTTTTGGTCAGCTAATCTAAAGCCGGCAAGGTGATTTAATGTGGTTGCAAATAAATCAGCTTTTTCAGCCCATGTATCTTCCCAAATTTTTAATTTTTCACTACGTTTAACAGGATCAGCTTCTGAGTTCATGATGTTTTCAGCTTGACCAGCAGAGTAGTAGACAATTTCACCATCTTCTTCAAAAGGTACTTGTATAGTAGAAACAAGTTCGTTATACATATTGGCCCAACCACGGAAACCATCAATCGAAAGATTGTTTAATAACTCTTCTTCTTCCGTAGAAAGTAATTTTGCAGCATTTGTACGCATTTCATTCAGTGCAAATGCACTTATTTTAAACGGTTCTTGTTCCAGCATGTTATTGAAAGCTGACTCATCAATATCGGCTATTTTCTTTTGCAGTGTAATTGAAATGTTGCTTAAGTCACGACCTAAGTTTGCAATACTGTTTAAGTTGATACGCGCTTTCGTATCGTTTGTATCTGCAGAGGCTAAACCAGACATAAATGTTCGAGCTTCTCCAAGACCTTTAATAACTGTCTCTCTCATTTCAAGAATTTCTTTAAAGTCCTTAAATTCAGGTGCATCTTTTTTGCTATCCCAATTTGAAACAATATTTTTATATTCCTCAATTTCTTTTTCTAATAAAGAAATCTTCTCGTAAAACTCTGGTGAATCGCTACCACCAGCAAATACACTATCCATATTCCAAGTTTCGTTATATGACATATACATTTTCCTTTCACTAATTTTTAATACTAATGACATTTTACCGAAAAAAATTTCAAATAACGAATGATATTCGGTAAAATAGATGAAATGTAGAGATAGGATGATTGTATGAAGAAAAGAATAACGACGAAGGATAATGTGTTTTTAGCGATCCCATTTATAATTATGTTTTTATTATACTGGAGTTCTTCTATGTCTTACGAGACACAGAGCTTAACTTCGCCATTAGAAAACTTTTTAGCAAGTAGACCTTTGGAAGCTTTTTTATATCGTTTTGAATTTACCTATGGAAACAGTATTGTCTCTATTCAAGAACTTGGGTACTTTTCTTTTGTAGAATTTTTTATTCGAAAAGCAGCCCACTTTTTTAGTTTCTTTTTTCTAGGGTTATTTTGGTTTCTTGGTTTACGTAAAAGAGTGCGCGAAGAGTGGTTAACAATTATTTTAGCAATCCTATTATGTATAGGTTATGCCTGTTTTGATGAATTCCGCCAAGTCTTTCATCCAGGGCGTACGGGATCAATGACGGATGTGATCCTTGATTCAGCTGGTGCAATAGTAGGAGTAGGTTTAGCATTTTACATGGATAGAAAACGAATTATTACATAAAAACAATCAAATCTTTTCAAAAATCATATAAATGTATCATATAATGAATAGTAGTCAAAAGGAGGTAATAAGAAATGACAAAATTAAATAAAGGAAATAAAGTCAGGCCGGAGTATCGCTCGCAATATCGTGCTCAGCTGGTCCACATACCTGAGGTAATTTATGAAGCTTCTGGAATTATCATAAATGGAAGAAGATATAAATCATTTCTTTTTTCGACCGATGTAGCAATAATCATGTATTCAGATGCAGATGCTATATTAGCTGTTTATCCATATTCGCCACATCCACGAATTATTCAAGCTTTAAGTACTGTTTCACCTGTACCTTTAGCTGCAGGAGTCGGTGGAGGTGTAACCCAAGGGAAACGTTCAGCAGATATCGCTAATTTTGCGGATGCTTTCGGTTGTATGGCTGTTGTTTTAAACGCAGCTGTTTCACCCGAGACGGTTCGTTTAGTAAATGATGCAGTAGACATACCAATTATTTATTCCGTTATCTCAGAACATCAAGAAATCGGTGAACATATCGAAGCGGGCGCTTCTATTTTAAATATTAGTGGTGGAAAAGATACCACTAATATAGTGAAGAAATTTCGAAAAAAATATCCAGATATACCGATTATTGCAACGGGTGGAAAAAAAGAAGAGCATATTATCGGCACAATTGAAGCAGGAGCGAATGCCATTTCTTATACACCACCAACAACGCAAGATGTATTCCAGGAGAATATGGAAAAATATCGTGACGATTTAAATGAACAGTTTGAGGAAAAGTAATGTTAACCTGTTCTAAAGATGCTGTTCTGGACTTCAAAAACAGTTCGTTTTCTGTTATAATGGCTTAGCTATGATATGAAATATATAAGGAAGTGAAAGAATGGCAGGACATTCAAAATGGAGCAACATTAAAGAACGTAAAGGTGCTCAAGAT
>CAZUZA010000058.1:0-7782 GCA_964624875.1 uncultured Carnobacteriaceae bacterium
AATTGCTTCAAGTGTTTCAAATGAACCTGGCGCACCATCTAATTGACGACCACCGTGGTTTGATACCCAAATCCCATCTGCTCCAGCACCGATTGCTAATAATGCATCTTCTGGTGACTGGATTCCTTTTACAAAGATTGGTAATTCAGAGTATTCTTTTAAGAAACGAACGTCTGCTGGCGTAATCTTTTGTTTTGATTGTGAATAAATATTGTTTAATGACATGTTCGCTCCTGAACCTGTTAAGTAACGAGAAACGATTGGCATACCGAATGGGTACACAAATTCATTGCGAATATCTCTTTCACGGTTTCCACTTAGCGTCGAGTCAGCTGTTAAAATAATCGCTGTGGCGCCATCAGCTTTCGCTTCATCAAGAATGTTTTTGTTTAATTCATCATCTTTACTCATGTAGATTTGGAACCAACGTGGTGATCCGTTTAAACCTTCTTCGATTTCTTCGAACTTAGCACCTGAATACGCACTGATTGACATGATTGTTCCGAATTCAGAAACCCCTTTTGCTGTTCCGGCTTCTTTTGTTTCATGAGCTAAACCATGAGCTGCAATAGGTGCCATAATGAACGGTACTTTAATGTCATGTCCTAAAATAGATGTTGAAGTATCTGGGAATTCAACGTCTGCTAATACACGTGGCAAAATACGTTTTGAGTCCCATGCTTTCACGTTTTGACGTAATGTGTACTCGTCACCTGATCCACCAGCCATATAGTTAAAACCACCGTGAGGGACGATTTCTCTTGCTAATTCTTCTAATTCATACGTATTAACAACGTTAAGATCCTTAATTTCTGTTGGTGCTGCATAAATACTCTTTTCTGTTACCATAACCTAAAACTCCTCCATAATTTGTTTCTTTTTATTTTTTATTTAACCAAAAACAAGTTGAATTAATGGGATTGCAAACGGCGCTAAGATAACCACTACAATTCCTGTGACAACAATCGATAAACCAGACATCGCGCCTTGTACTTCCCCAATTTCAATGGCTTTTGCTGTACCCATCGCGTGAGCGGATGAACCCAACGCTACACCTTGTGCAACTGGATCTGAAATTTTACCAATTTTAAAAATAAAGGGAGCGAGAACCGAGCCGATGATACCAGTGAAGACGACGACAGCTACCGTTATAGCGACCAGCCCGTTCATTGATTCAGACACACCAACTGCAATAGCTGTTGTAACTGATTTCGGGAATAATGTTGAAACCATTTCGACATCAAACTTAAAGAGTAAGCCAAGCAGGAATATTAAAATCGTGTGGAATATAACGCCTGAAAAAATTCCCGTTAAAATGGCTTTATAATATTTCTGTAAATACATAAAGTTCTTATGTAACTTAATGGCTAAGGCAACCGTGGCTGGTGTCACAAAGATACCAACGATGCTTCCACCTGTTTGATACGTTTCATAAGAAATATCTGTTACTAAAAGTAAAACAATAATCATTACAATTGAAAACAGTAGTGGATTCAATAAAGGTGTTGGATACTTTTTCTGTAGATGAGCAGCTAATATATAAAAGCCTGCTGTAATCGTAATCCATAAAAATGGGCTATTTATTAATCTTTCAATCATCGATTTCCACTCCTTCAATCTCTGTCTCTTTCGATTCAATTTCACCTTCCGTTAAAGCTGTACGAGATTTGATTCCTTGTACAATTTTTCCAACGAAAAGCATCATTAAGGAAACCGTCACAACCATAATGATAATTAACTGTACCCAGTATTCAGCCAGAACATCGAAGTTTGCCAATAAGCCTACTCCAGCTGGTACGAAAAAGATTGCCATGTTGTCTGTTAACCATGTCCCTACTTCGTCAACTTGTTCTAAATCAATCACATTCATCTGTAGTGCCAAGAATAATAAGACCATTCCAATCACACTTCCAGGAATTGCAACGATACTTGCAATGACACTAGAAATAATTTCACCTAAAAGTGAAAATAAGAAAACCCAAAACAACTGTCTGATAATTCGCATATATTTTTCTTCCTTTGATTTCATTATTTTTTCGAAAGCGTTTTTATGTCGTGTTCCTATACTAGCACAGTAAAAACGTTTTCGTTATATCCGATTTTTATGATATCATAAATATAATTTATAAGAACCCCACAAGTCATATATAACAATTATGTGCAATTCGTCACAATTTAAAATTATTCTAGTAAAGGTAGCTGATATGTATGAATTTACAAGATTTAATCTATTTTAAACATCTAGCAGAAAGTTTGAGTTTTACAGAAACGGCTGAATCTTTTTATGTTTCACAGCCTTCAATCTCAATGTCTTTAAAAAGATTAGAGTCGGAGTTTGAGACAACCTTAATCGATCGTCGAAAAACATTGAAACGAATTCAATTGACATCTACTGGTAGAATTCTTTACGAAAACACAAAAGAAATATTAAATTTACTCGATGTTACAAAACAAAAAATCCATGACCTACAAGACGAGACGATCTATTATGGTTTCTTACCAACCATTGGAGGCTATTTATTGCCTAGAATATTGCCTCAACTTAGTCGCTATACAAAGTCGATTAAATTTATTGAAGAAGAAAGTTCCGATGTTATGTTACGCATGATCAAAAATGGCGATGTCCCCATTGCGATTATTGGACATGATAAAGAAAAAATTGCAGATAATGCGATTTTGCAAGTTCCCGTTTTACATGAAGAAATAGGACTTTGGGTCGCACCTGATCACCCTTTGGCTGGACGAAAGAACATCACAGCTGACCAACTGGAAGATGAAGTATTCATCGCTTTATCTGAAGGGTATACGCATCAACGTATTTTTGAAGATTGGACGCAAGCTCAATTTAAAAATGATCCGAACGTTGTGTATGCGAAGGAAATTAACACCGTTTTATCTATTGCTTCGTCAACAAATATGGTTGCCTTTATGTCCGATATTATCGTGAACAACGCACGTAACTTAGTAAAAGTTACGCTTAAAGATGCGCCACGTTTCTATATTAGTTTGATTTCAAATAAAGAAATTGAACACACCCTCTTTCAACAAACATTTAACGAAGAAGTGGTCACAGCCGTTGAAAAAACTTTTTTACAATCATAAATAAAAAAGAGAAGCGGTTTTCCTTAAATAGGAATCGCTTCTCTTTTATTTCATCTTTTATGCAGATACAGTAAATTTCGTACCTTCTAATGCTTGTTGTAATGCATCAATATTAATTTTTTCTTCGGTTTCTAAAGTAGCTGTTTTATTTTCTAAATCCACTTCAACAGCTTCTACTTTTGGTAACCCTTGAAATCTTTCAGTAACGATACCTTTGCAACCTTCGCATTTCATACCATCAACTTTTACTTCTTGTTTCATACTATCGACTCCTCTTTTATTAAACTATTTTTAATTCTTTTTGTGTTGCCTTTGATTCAGGCTTTCTTTTTACTTCAGATGGTTTAAATCGTTTTAATCTTGATGCGTTTAAGACCACTGAGACTGAACTTAAACTCATTGCTGCTGCTGCAAACATTGGGTTTAATAAAGGTCCACCTAATAGATATAAAAGACCCATCGCTACTGGAATACCTAGCGTGTTATAAGCAAAAGCCCAGAACAAGTTTTCCTTAATGTTCTTAATCGTTGCTTTACTTAATTCAACAGCTGTCGGTACATCCATTAAATCGCTACGCATTAAAACAACGTCAGCGGATTCCATCGCAACATCTGTACCTGATCCAATTGCAATCCCGATATCAGCTTGAGCAAGTGCTGGTGCGTCGTTGATTCCATCTCCAACCATCGCCACTCGTAAACCTTCTTCTTGTAACTTCTTCACTTCGTTTGCTTTATCCTCCGGCAAGACTTCACTCAAGACACGGTCAATGCCAACCTGCTTAGCAATAGCTTGTGCTGTGCGTGTGTTATCTCCCGTAATCATCGCCACTTCAATACCCATTTGGTGCAGTTTTTCGATTGCTGCTAAACTATTTTCTTTCACTGTATCCGCAACGGCAATAATTCCCGCAAGTTCATGGTCGACTGAAATATACATCGGCGTTTTCCCTTGCTCAGCTAACCTATCGGAAGTAGATGCAAGTGCTTTTAGTGAAATGTTATTTTCTACCATTAATTTTTTATTCCCTAAGAATAAATGTTGGTCATTAATAATGACTTCTATACCGTGACCAGGAATGGCATTAAAGTTTTCTGTCTGATATAAATTTAAAGTATTTTCTTCAGCATGTCTAACAATTGCTTCCCCAAGTGGATGCTCTGAACCCACTTCTGCAGAAGCTGCTAATGTTAATAACTCGTCTCGATTGATACCATCAGCTGTAACGATATCCGTAACAACTGGTTGTCCTTCTGTAATGGTACCTGTTTTATCAAAAACAATCGTGTCGACTTTACCTGTCGTTTCAAGAGATTCTGCACTCTTAATTAAAACACCATTTTCTGCTCCCTTACCTGTTCCTACCATAATAGCTATTGGTGTAGCTAAACCTAACGCACATGGACAAGCAATTACTAATACAGAAATGGCAATCGTTAATGCAAACTCTAGCGTTTCACCACCGATAAAATACCAACCTAGACCAGCTAACAGAGCTAGACCGATGACGACAGGTACGAAGATTCCAGAGATTTGATCGGCTAATTTTGCGATTGGTGCTTTTGAACCTTGAGCATCTTCAACTAGTTTGACGATTTGCGACAAGGCTGTATCTTTTCCAACTTTTGTTGCACGGTATTGGAAGCTTCCCGTTTTGTTAATACTTGCTCCGATAACTTCATCGTCAACTTGCTTTTCAACGGGGATACTTTCACCCGTTAACATGGCTTCATCAATTGCTGTGCTTCCCGATACAATCACCCCATCAACTGGCAGTTTTTCACCCGGACGAACAACGATGATATCATCGACTTGAACTTCATCAATACTGATTTCTTGCTCTTCCCCATTGCGCAAAATGCGTGCTGTTTTTGGTACGAGCCCCATTAATTTTTTAATGGCTTCCGAAGATTTTCCTTTTGATACAGCTTCGAAATAATTTCCTAATGTAATTAGCGTTAAAATAACTGCTGCTGATTCATAATAGAGCATGTGTGCAAAACTCGCGTCGCCCAAATAAATCATGTACGTGGCATATAAACTATATAGAAAAGCGGCACTTGTCCCTAACGAAACAAGCGAATCCATATTTGGGTGCCCTCTGAATAGCGTTTTAAACCCAACTTTGAAATACTCGATGTTAATAAGCATCACTGGGAATGTTAAAAGCAATTGAATCATCGCATTATTTAATGGATTGATACTTGCATCCATAATCGCCGGAACAGGTAGTCCTACCATTGGTCCCATTGAAAGGTAAAATAACGGAATTGTGAAAATAGCGGATGCGATAACTCTTTTCCACAGATTACTAATTTGTAAATTTTTCTTTTCTTGATCTATATCGACTTGATTTGCAGAATCAATTTCTTCATGTGCTTCATAACCCGCGTCAGCAACAGCTTTTGTAATGTCACTTAAGTTTAACGTTTCTGGATTATAAGCAACCGTTAATTTTTCTGTCGCTAAATTGACGTTAGATAAGCTAACACCCGGAATATTTTTTACAGCTTTTTCGACAGTCTGCGCACAAGATGAACACGTCATCCCTTCAATATTTAATGATTTATTCACATCATTTGAAATTAATTTATACCCTGCATCTGAAATAACTTTGGAGATATCTTCATCTGATACCACCGACTCATCATAATTTAAGCTTAATTTTTCAGTGGCTAAGTTGACAGCTGCTGTTTCGACACCTGGTAATTTTTGTGCAGCTTTTTCAACTGTTTGTGCACAGGATGCACATGTCATGCCTTCTACATTAAATGATTTAATTGACATTTTATCTTCTCCTTCTCTTTCGATTCTTTAAGCGATATGACAGTCACATTGGCCTGGTGCACATTCACAAGGCACTTCGACTGGTGCATCGACTAGTTTATGTTGTAATTGTTCGATTAATTGTTCGATATCGGATTGGCTTAAAACAGCATCTTCAACTAACTGCTGCACCACCTGTCCGTTTTGCTTATTACAAACTCGTGAAAGAATCTCTTCTGAATAATGTTTCACGGTGGTGGCTTCACTAATATTGGCTGTGTAAATAAATTTCCGTCCATCTTTCGTCGTTTTTAATGCTTCTTTATCCACTAAACGTCCGATCAATGTTTTAATTGTTGATTCTTTCCAATTCATTTTTTGTTCTAATGTATCAATAACGTCACGACTTGTTACGGTTTGGTTTGCCCAAACGACGCGCATGATTTCCCATTCGGCTTCACTTATTGCAATTTCAGTAGTCATCATCATGTTATAAACCTCCAAGAGAATTTTATATATATTTTTATCTGACGGATTTAACCGTTCGTTTACACTTGTAATCTTAATTCTTTTATAGTTTACATCTGTAGACGAATAAAGTCAAGCCTTATTTCACTTTTATGATTTAGCTATTTTCAATTCAACCTTTTCATATGATACAATGGGATAACATTCATATTGAAAGGGGTAACAATAGATGCAAAATGAAATTAGTAATTTTAAATTACACAATCCAGTAAAAATTGTTTTTGGAAAGAATCGCATTAAGGAATTACCAACACTGATTCCAGCAGGAAGCAAAGTGTTAATTACATACGGTGGTGGGAGCGTCAAACGTTTTGGTACACTCGATCGCGTGAAAGAAGCTCTTGCAGCTTATGAGTTTGGTGAATTTGGTGGCATCGAAGCCAACCCAACTTACGAAACTTGTATCAAAGCTGTCGACAAGATTAAAGAAGAAGGCTATGACTTTATCCTCGCTGTTGGTGGTGGGTCTGTTATTGATGGCTCAAAGTTTATCGCAGCAGCTGCTGACTTTGATGGCGATCCGAAAGATATCTTCACGGGTGGCGTAGGTCAAGGTGTTCGTGTTCAAAGCGCCTTACCATTAGGTACGATACAAACTTTACCGGCAACTTCTTCTGAAATGAATGGCACTTCGGTCATTACTTTTGTCGAAGAACAGGCTAAGATTAGTTTCTTCAGTCCACATGTCTACCCGACATTTTCAATTTTAGAACCCGAGCTAACGTATACTTTACCGAGAAGACAACTTGCAAACGGTGTGAGCGATGCCTTCACACACGTAATCGAAAATTATTTAACTTACCCAGTAGGTGGAATGGTTCAAGACCGTTTTGCAGAAGGCTTATTAAAAACCTTTATTGAAATTGGCGAAGATGTGATTGATGAAGAAAATCATGATTACAACTTACGTGCCAACTTTATGTGGTCTGTCGCAATTGCCTTAAACGGTTGGTTATCTGTCGGCGTACCGGGAGACTGGTCGACACATGCCTTAGGCCATGAAATCACCGTATTGAATGGAACCGATCATGCGCGCACCTTAGCAGCAGTCTTACCTTCAACGATGCATGTTCGTCGCAAAGAGAAGTTCGATAAATTGGTACAATACGCTGAACGTGTCTTTGATATCACAGAAGGTACGAATGATGAAAAAGTTGACGCAGCAATTCAAAAGACAGTCGATTTCCTCAAACGTATTGATATGCCGACAACAATTACGGAGATTGGTGTTGAAGAAAAAGATATTGATTTCTTAGTTGATCAATTAGTCAAACACGAGAAAATTAATATTTCGGAACACCATAACCAAACAGCTGAGATTCATCGTGAAATTTACGAAGCAGCTTTAACCAATGACTTTTTAAAATAAGATGTTAAAAAAGAGC
>CAZUZA010000059.1:0-7558 GCA_964624875.1 uncultured Carnobacteriaceae bacterium
TGTCATGTCAATGTTTTTAGCAGATTTATTGTATTTTAGAAAAAATAAAAACACCGTCTAATTCGCCTCTCTTCTCGATAAGATGAAATAAACGGTGCTTTTATTTATTTAACTATAACGATCTTTTAACGCACGTTGAATATCACGCTGTTGATCTTTACGTTTTAGGTTTTAGGGTTTCGCGTTTATCGTATAATTTCTTCCCTCGTGCTAAACCTAATAAGATTTTAGCCACGCCATTTTTAATATATACTTTTAATGGCACAATGGTTTGACCTTGTTCTTGAGCAAAGCCAATTAAACGATCAATCTCTTTTCTTTTCAGTAATAGTTTTCGAGTACGCAATGGATCATGATTGAATTGATTTCCTTCTTTGAAGGCTGAAATATGAACGTTGTATAAAAACATTTCATTTCCATTAAATCCTGCAAATCCATCTTGTATATTGATTTGACCTCTACGAATCGATTTAATTTCGGTACCTCTTAATACGATTCCAGCTTCAATCGTCTCTAAAATATTGTATTCATGTCTTGCTTTTCTATTTTGAGCGATTGTCGGATTCTGATGTTTCGCTTTAGACAACTCACTCACCATCCAATCTAGTCTTTTTTACGTTTATTTCGACGTTGACGTCTACGTTTTTTACGTGTTTTTTCTACTTCACGTATTTCAAAGTCTACTTTTCGAGACTTCTTGTTGTCTTTTGGTTGTGCGGCTTTTTTACGGCCATTTGCTTTTGATTTTGATTTTTCTTTTGCTTTTTTCTCAGCTTTCGCTTTCGGATCTTTGACTAATTCAAAGTCGATGTCATATTGATCCACATCTACGTTGATTAATTTTACGCGAACCGTTTCACCAATTCTAAATTGACGCCCTGTTCTTTGCCCTACTAATATCATACCACGTTCGTTGAATTCATAGTAATCATCTTTAATCGTTGATAAGTGAACGAGTCCTTCGACAGCCTCTAACACTTGAACAAACATCCCAAAGTTCGTGATCGATGTAATTAACGCATCAAATTCCATGCCGACTTTATCGAGCATGAATTCTGCCATCTTCAAGTCTTCTACTTCACGTTCAGCATCAATAGCGCGACGCTCTGCTTTTGACGTGCTTTCAGCGATTTCTGGTAATTCATTTGACCAGTATTTAATATCTTTTTGAGTCTTACCGACTTCATCATAATAATGAATTAAACGGTGTAAAATTAAGTCCGGGTAACGACGAATTGGCGCTGTAAAGTGCGAATAATATTCTGTCGCTAGGCCAAAGTGACCGAGTGGTTCGACATCATATTTTGCCTTTTGCATTGAACGTAACATCAACGTGTTGACGACTTGTTCGTAAGGTTCGCCGGCTACTTCATCTAAGATTCCTTGGAGCGTTTTTGGTGAAATATTGCCTTTTTTACCAGGAACCTTGACACCTAAAGCGGCTGCGAATTCAATAAAGTTTTGTAACTTCGACTCATCAGGAGACTCGTGGACACGATATAAAATAGGTAGTTCCAATTTTGAATAATGTTCTGAGACCGTTTCGTTAGCAGCTAGCATGAATGATTCAATCATGCGCTCGCCGACTCCACGCTCTTCAATTTCAATACTTAATGGTTTACCTGTTTCATCCACATTAAAGTGTAATTCATTTGAGTCAAAGGATAATGCACCTTGACGCACACGTTTTTTCTCTAAGATTTCGTGTAATTCATTCATTGTTTGGAACATTTCCACTAAATCGTGGTGCTTCTCCATTAATGCTGGATCTTGATCTTCGATAATGCGGTTAACGTCTGTATAAGTCATGCGACGGTATGAACGGATCACACTTGGG
Source organism: uncultured Carnobacteriaceae bacterium (assembly GCA_964624875.1). Classification (GTDB taxonomy): domain Bacteria; phylum Bacillota; class Bacilli; order Lactobacillales; family Carnobacteriaceae_A; genus Atopostipes. The sequence goes on from CAZUZA010000059.1 coordinate 1,838, forward strand.
TAAATATCGTAATCAACGACATTCCCTTTTCTATCCATTTCCATCTCTGCACTTAACGTTAAACGATCAGCGTTCGGATGTAGTGAACAAATACCATTTGATAGTTTTTGTGGCAACATCGGAATGACACGGTCAATTAAATATGAACTCGTTCCACGTTCGTATGCTTCCTTATCAATAGCTGTTCCTTTTTGGACGTAATGCGATACATCAGCGATATGCACACCTAATAAGAAGTTTCCATTTGGTAATTTCTCAATATTGATGGCATCATCTAAGTCTTTTGCATCTTCACCGTCGATTGTTACAACGATTTCGTCACGTAAGTCTCTTCTACCTTCGATTTCTTCTGGAAGGACTTCTGAAGGGACTTCTTCGACTTCTTCTAATACTTCTTCAGGGAATTCTGGGATAATTCCGTGTTTATAAGCGATTGATAAAATATCAATCCCTGGGTCATCACGGTGTCCAATTATTTTGACAGCAATCCCTTGCAAGTCTTCATCTTTATAACGCGCAAATTGTGTAATCTCCGTTAAAATAATTTGACCATCGACTGGTCGTAAACCGTTTATCCCAATTTGTACGGTTAAGTTTTTCATTTTACGTTCTTCTGGGTGAATATAACCATATAAGTTATGTTCTGCGACTTCATCATCTGTGTACGCATGGAACTCACCGACAAGTGTCGTAATACCACGCTCTACTACTTCTACAATTTTACCTTCAGCTGAACGGTCTTTCCAAGGCTCTGCTTGTTTCGTAATTTCAATACGAACCGTATCGCCATTAAGGGCTGTATTTGTTTGGTTGGGTGCGATAAAGACATCTTTTTCTAAGTCAGGGATATCAACAAAACCAAAACCTCGTTCTGTCGAGCTGAATACACCTACGAATGACGGATCATCTTCAAGTAGTTTGAATTTGCCGTCGTTTGTTAGGAATACCTTTTTATCTCGTTCGAGTGCTGCTAATGCCTTGACTACTTCTTTAAATGCATCTGAAGAGTTATGGCCTAAGCTATCACTAATTTCGTTGACGAGATAACTGTCTTGTTTCTTTTGTTCCATAAATTCTAATATCGTTTGTTTTAATTTATTATTTTCTTGGGTCATTGCAAACCTCCATTCGTTTATACTATCTTTTCATTTCATCTTATTACGCATGTTTTTCTAAAAATGCGAGTAAATCTTGTTGTGTTTGTTTTCCGACACGTCCAGTTGTGATGACATGTGGCGCTTCTTCGTACCAGTGAAATTGTACGTCTGCGTTTTCTAATGCGTCGATAAAGTCATATGCAATCTCTGCATCGATCATATCGTCTTGCCCACCTTGTGCGACAAATGTAGGAATCTCTACTTGTGCGTATTGTGTGGCCATGTCTTTAACATGCTTGTTAATGCCTTCTAAAACATTATTCAGTTTGTTTAAGACGTCTTCTTTTTGAGCAAGTAACTCGTCATTGCTCATCCCTAACTTGCTCTTTTTAAACTTATACCAAGCCCAAAAGTTTTTAGGGATATTTGATTCTTCACGTGGCATGACTGGTGAAGAGAATACACCATAACGATTGACGTCATTGTTTAACATCACGTCTGTTGCAACGAGTCCTCCTAGTGATAAACCAAAGACTGAAATATCTTCAAAGCCATCATCCACTAATGTTTGATAGGCTTCGCGCCCATTTTTTTTCCAGTCCTCAATACCATAATTTAATAATTCTGCTGGGTCATCTAAGTCGTGTCCGTCTAATGTAGGTAAATAAACGGTATACCCCTCACGTGCCAATCCTCTTCCTACACTGATGACATCGTTTGGTGTTCCTGTATACGCGTGGATTAACAATATAGCTTTTGAACTATTTTCATTTTTTATATTATCTAAATACATTTTTAACTTTCCACCTCAAATTATTATTGTTCTTAGTCATTTTACAATACATTCGTTCGCATAACTACTTATTAGATTAAGAATAACACAGAAAAACCTACCTGCTGAATTTTCGGAAGAGAATCTTTACTGGGTCCTCGTTTCCATTCATCCTGCAGATAGGTTTATTTTAATTGTATCGTTTAAAAATTAATTAAAAATAAAGCAATACTCATAAATAAAATCAGGCAAATTACTGTAACTTTAAGTAAGAAAGCTTCAAAACCTCTAGCTTTTTGTTTCGTAAATAATTCGCTACCACCCATGAATGCGTTCGATGAGCTATTCGTTTTTGTTGGTTGAATAGCAATTACAACGATTGAAAACACAGATAAAATAACCATTAAATTTGCAATAATATCATACATTGACGAGACCCCTCTCTTAATACTTCACTGTATATGATAACATAAATTACTCGAATGTCGAAAGCTTTTCTTGGGAAAAGTGCTTTTTCAGTTTTTCGCTTCAATTGCCCCAGAAAGATTCTCTCTTAGTTATCTACACAATTCAAAAGAGTATGGGACAAAAATTGAAGTTAATGCAAATCAGTATACTTTTATCTGACAGCTATAAAATAAGAGAAACCACTGAACCTTCATTCGAAGTCAGTGGTTTCTCTTTATTTACGTAGAGTTCGAACGTTTGTCCCAGACTCTTCATTTCACCTTAAGCTTATGCTTCGTTGTTTGGAACAACTTCTAGTAACTCATCTGCGTGAGCTACTTGGTTTTCTTCGGTTACGATAACTTGACTATAGTCTGATGAGTTTGTGACGATAACCATAGTTGTTGTATCGTAGTCGTGTGCTTTGATAGTTTCAAGGTCTGCTTCGATTAACAGATCGCCTGCTTGAACTTTGTCGCCTTTTTGAACGTGTGTTGTGAAGCCTTCACCGTTCATTTGAACTGTGTCGATTCCTACGTGAATGAGGATTTCGACGCCATTTTCACTGACAAGCCCTGCTGCGTGGTTTGAGTCCATCATAACCGTTACTTCACCTGAAACGGGTGCGTAAACTTTTCCATCTGTCGGTAAGATCGCAACACCTTCACCCATCATTTTTGTGCTGAATACTGGGTCGTTTACGTCTTCTAAACGAACAACTTGTCCGTCCATTGGTGCGACGACGATTTCTCCAGTCATCTCAACGATATCTTCTTGAGGTGTTTCGATTGGTTGTGTATCTACTGTTTCTTCAACTGGTGCTTCGGCAGCTTCGTTTCCTGCATCTGGATTCGCTTTTAGGAAATCGATTAGATCTCCAGCAATTCCTTCAACTTTTGTTCCATAAATAACTTGTACAGATTGTCCGCTTGCCATAATACCTGCTGCACCTGTTTGACGTAATAAACCTTCGTTTACTTTTGAACCGTCTTTAACAGTTACACGTAATCTTGTTGCACAGTTTGTGAAGTCATCAATGTTTGCTGCTCCACCTAGACCACGAGCGATCTTGTATGATGTTTCGTCATCTCCAGTAAATCCTGAAGTTTCTGCTGTTTGACCGATACCATGCTCTGCACGATATTCATCTTTTGTACGCAATGCAACTTCTTCATCTTCTTCAACACCTGGCGTTTTAAGGTTGAATTTCTTGATACTGAAGCTGAAAATTGTGTAGTAAAGAATGGCCCAAACAATAATTGGGATAATTAAGCTTACCCAGTTGGTACGGGCATTTCCTGGTAGCACTCCATAAATTAAGAAGTCAATGAAGCCACCTGAGAATGTAAACCCAACACCTGCGCCTAACCATTCAACAATAACTACTGAAAGTCCAGCTAATACCGAGTGAACCCCGTAGAATAGGAATGGTGATGCGAATAATACGGTAAATTCAATTGGTTCTGTAATACCTGTTATGATTGAAGTGATTGATGATCCAAATAATAGACCTTTCACGTCATCTTTTTTCTCTTTACGCGCTGCGTGATACATAGCTAATGCAGCTGCTGGCCAACCACCGATCATTAATGGGAATTGGAATGAGAAATATTTTGCAAATTCTGGTGAAACAACGTCACCTGCTGCAATTTGTGCGAATATAATGTTTTGTGCACCGTGTACTAATTCACCACCAACTTCTGCTACACCACCAAGGGCTGTTTGCCAGAATGGTAAGTAGAATACGTGGTGTAAACCAAACGGAATAAGTGCACGATAAATAAATCCGTATAAGAATGAACCAACTGCACCTGATCGAACGATTAATGATCCTAAAGCAGCGATTCCTGCACCTACGTATGGCCATAAGAATGCGAATGCAACTCCAAGTGCTGTACCTGCAATTGTTGAAATAATCGGAATAAAGTGCGTTCCTTGGAAGAATGACAACGCATCAATAAACTTAATGCGGTAAAACTTATTATGTAATACCACAACAATAAGTCCGATAATAATTCCACCGAATACACCTGTATTTAGTGTTTCTTGGAATCCTAAAACACTTCCTACTAGTCCGTCGATGCTTCTTAACTGATCCATATCTGAGAAGTTATGAATCGCACTTGTTAGTGCTGCATACATCGTAAAGTAACCTACAACGGCTGATAATCCAGCAACCTCTTTACGGTCTTTAGCAAGTCCAGTTGCTACTGAAATTGCAAATAATAAAGCTAAGTTACCAAAAACTACGTCACCAACGTCGGTCATAACGTTGAAGATACCATTTAAGAACGTCCCGTCACCCATTAAACCTTCAAGCCCGTATTGTGAAATAAAAGCGGGGTTTGTTAATGCTGCTCCTAAACCTAGGAATAAACCAGCAATAGGAAGTAATGCAATCGGTAGCATAAACGTACGACCAAGTTTTTGCAACTTGTTAAAAATACCATTATTCATTTTTTGTCCTCCATCTCTTTTTTGTGTCCATGTGTTTTTCACGCTATAAAATTTGAATAAAAAATGCTTCTTACATATCGTTAAAAACAATTGGCACATTGAAATATTATACCATAGCAATTTATTCAATACCAATAGGATACCTATTGATTGTCTGTGATTTTATGAACTTATTTTTTTCATTACGAAAAACGCCTCGAACAGAGGCGTTTTAATTGTTCTATTAGCGTTCTAATATTTCACCTGTTTCAGCATGAATCGTCATATCATCGTCATTGGCGCCACCCATATCAATTTCATAAACAGGTACACCGTTGTCTACTTCTAGTGTCCAACTTTCAACAAAATCATTACCTGTTTCTTCAATGGCTATTTCCATTGCTTCTTGTGGAGTAATAATGTTGTCTAAGTTAAGCGCTTCTTCATCATTATCATTGTCTCGCTCTGACTCTTGTTCCCTGATGTCCCCTGTTTCAGCGTCAATATCCAAATCGTATTCATTGTCATTGTCCCAACCTGAAATCGAATATTCTAAACGACCATTCTCTTCATCCAATTCAATTTGATCAATATTGGCATCTTCACCAACTGTTTCAAAGAAGATTTGAATCGCGTCTTGTAGCGTGACTTGCGCCCACATAGCTGCAATACCTTCCGTTGGCTCAATTGGGTCACCTACTACATCGTCATTCTCTGTACCTTGGTCATTTGTTTCATCATTTTGTGCCGGCTCTTCTACAGCTGGGTCGTCCGTTGGGTCTGTTGGGTCTGGTGTCACATCGCCATCTCCACATGCAGCTAATAATGCTACAGTCGATAGGGTTAGTAAACCAAACTTCAGTTTCTTCAACATAATTATTCCTCCATTTCTGTATTCAATTGTAGTTTAATTTAAATCTCCTCTTGATGTCAAAAGGTATGGCCTATTCAACAGCAAACCACTGTTTG
>CAZUZA010000060.1:0-7347 GCA_964624875.1 uncultured Carnobacteriaceae bacterium
AACCCGTGATACCACCGTGAAAGGGTGGTGTCTTAACCGCTTGACCAAGGGGCCTAAAATTTAACACAAAACATATTGTACAAGACGTCTTAATATTTGTCAACATCATTTTAGAAGATTCCTAATTCTTCTTAAGATTATCATGCAAATTCCCTATAAGATCAATGTTTATATAGGTTTGTGTTTTTCCTGGTTTTTATATGGATAGACATTTCCAATAAATTAAAAAGTTTTAAGCACACACTTTGATGTAGTCGAAGACTCGAAAGTTGTCACTTATAGAAAGACAAGTCGAGATTTCCCACGTGCTTTGAAGAATTTTCAATTTAAATTACCCAAAAAACGCTACTTATAATGACAAATAGGTTATTTGTTACTTTATTTGGGTTTATTTCGATTTAAGTCCAAAAAAATATAAATATTTGGACTTAAAAATTTTCTGGCACATCGCATTTTATATTGCATGGTTCTATTTTAATTTAAACCCATTTTTTAAAAAATATCTGGGTTTAATTCATTTTAAGTCCAAATATCTAGCAAATCTCACAATTCATCCAACTCACCTGAAGAGAAACACAGCTCCCTCTGTGTTTCTCATTCACTCTCCAATGGTTTTGTGGATTTTCGCTGCGCCGAAAATCATCCCTCTTATCATTCACTGGTGATTTTCGACAACCTCGAAAATCGACCTCCTTATAATAATAAAAATAAATCTATCGACACGTATTGAATCCCATACGCGTCGATAGATTTAGTCATTTCTCTTAAATGTTTCGTAATAATTCTGCTTGAGTTTGGTAAAGATTATAGTAATTTCCTTTTTGCTCAATTAGTTCTTCGTGACTACCAGCTTCTAGTATCTTTTTATTGCCGATATAGAATATGCGGTCACTATTTCGAATCGTCGAAAGTCGGTGAGCAACAATGAAAGCTGTACGCCCTTCTAATAAGCGATCAAGTCCTTCTTGTAAAAGAATCTCGGTTTGCGTATCAATACTTGAAGTCGCCTCATCCAATATAAGAACCTTTGGATCAGATAATAACGTACGCGCAAAGGAAATTAGCTGTCTCTGTCCAGCTGATAAAGAGCTCCCTCTTTCTTCTACCTTTGTATGATAGCCTCTTGATAGTTGGCTAATAAAGTCATGAGCTCGTACAATTTTCGCGGCTTCTATTACTTCCTCTTCTGTTGCATCCAGTTTTCCGTAACGGATATTTTCCATAATGGTTCCTGTAAAAATAAAGGTTTCTTGTAGCATAACCCCAATTTGTTGACGAAGGGATTCAATCGTAACATCTTGAATATTAATCCCATCAACATAAATCGCGCCATCACGAATGTCATAAAATCGGGTGATTAGATTTGTAATCGTTGATTTACCCGCACCCGTTGGACCGACAAGCGCAATCGTTTCACCTGCTTCAACTTCAAAAGATAAGTCTTTAAAAATTGTTTGCCCCTCTTCGTATCCAAATTCAACATGATCAAAGATCACATCACCTTTAACATCCGGCATTTCAAAGGCCCCTTCATGGTTTGTAATCAATGGTGGAATATCCATCATTTCAAAGATTCGTTCTAAATAAACAGTCCCTGATACGAGTGAATTATAAAAGTTTCCAATATTGACAATCGGGTTCCAGAAGTTGTTTACGTAACCGACAAATGCAATTAAAATACCTGTTGACACGTCCACACCAATACCACGAATCCCTACAAAATAAACGAAAGAAACCGTTAATGTAGCAATGTTTAGTACGGCTGGATCAAGTAGCAATTGTGTTTTAACAGCTACCATATATGCGTCTTTTTGTTGTTTACTGACTTCTGAGAAGACATCATGGTTGAAACGTTCACGTGTAAAAGATTGTGTCGTTTTAATACCAGCGATACTCTCATGAAGATACGCATTTAAATTAGACTGTTTTTCACTTAAATCATCATAAGCGATACGTTGTTTATTTTTAATATAAATTGTAATCACAAACAATATCGGGAGTAAAATCAAACTGTAAAGCGTTAAACGAACATCGATTAGTAGCATTATAACGAGCGTCACTACGATACTTAACACATCTGAGATAACCGTTATGAGTCCCGATGATAAAATATTACTTAAGTTATTTATATAGTTCACCACGCGCGTTAAAATCTTTCCATGAGGTCGCTCATCGAAAAAGGAGAACGATAATTTTTGCAGGTGGTTAAATAAATCTGAACGCATATCTAATAGAACATTTTGCCCTAATTTGGCAATGTTTAGTTGTCGATAGCGTACGGTCCAACCATTTAATACCGTTACAAAGACATATAGTAGAACAACTCCAACTAGCAGTCTTCGATCATTATTTGGAATAACCGTATCAATGACGACACTTGTTAAAAAAGGACCAATAACCATAATAATATTAGCTAATAAAACCACTAGAAGTAGGAAAATCACTGATTTCTTGTAGGGTTTTAAATAACTCATAATTCGTAAAAAATTACTACTGTTTATTTTTTTCGTTTCATTTGCATTCTGTTCTTGAGCCATTTCAACCCTCCTTAATCTGCTTGTCCTAGCTGTTCTCTATAAATTCGGTAGTAAGCACCTTTTCGATCAATCAATTCTTGGTGCTTCCCTCTTTCGATAATTTCTCCACGAGAAAGGATAAAGATTTGATCAGCATTTTTTACCGATGAAATACGGTTTGCGATAATGAAAGACGTTCGTTCAAAACTAATATCTTCCATTCCTTTCTGGATTTTAGCTTCTGTTTCCATATCTAAAGCGGACGTTGTATCATCTAAAATTAATATGGCCGGGTCCTTTAGTAAACCTCGCGCTAAAGATAGACGTTGTTTTTGTCCACCCGATAGGCCACTTCCCTGCTCGCCTAAATACGTATCATATCGTTGAGGCATTTTCTCAATAAACTCACTCGCATCCGCGACTTCAGCCATTACCTCTATCTCATCAATTTCTTTATCTGGGTTTCCGTATGAAATATTTCTCTTAATCGTATCTGAGAATAAGAAAACATCCTGCATAACCACGGTGATATTCTCTCTTAAGTCAATAACGTTCCAATCGCGAACATCGATGTCATCGATTAAGACTTTTCCTTTCACTGGATCAAAGAAGCGTGAAATCAAGTTCACGAGTGTGGATTTACCAGAACCTGTTTCCCCTAAAATCCCAATTGTTTGACCCGGTTCGGCCGTGAATGAAATATCATTTAACACATGCTGATTTGGGTCATCCGGAAATGCAAAAGATACATTTTGGAATTCGACCTTCCCAGTCATTTTCCCCGTCTTTCGGTGATCTTCTTCTTTAATCGGTGATTCAACGACAAGTAACTCGCGAATTTTAACGGTACTAGCCAGTAGGTTTTGTAAATCGTTCATATTCCCACCAACATTTCGCATTGGAACAACAATCATCCAAATTAAACCTGTAAATGTCACAAGATTTCCGACAGACATTTTACCTGTAACAACTAACCAACCACCAAAACCAATTGCAATAACAGACATGAAACCTGCAAAAGTTTCTATAATCGGTATAAAAGTTGCCGAAACAGCTGCTGATGCTAAGTTTTTATCTTTAAAACGAGTGTTCGACTGGTCAAACTTATACTTTTCATAATCTTCTCTACCAAAAGCCTTAACCACTTTATTTCCACGGATGTTCTCTTCAACCATCGAATTTAGGCGTGAGAAACTTTCACGTATTTCATAAAATGCTCGATTTGCACGTTTCGATAATAGAACGGTAAACAGAACAATAAAAGGTGTTACCGTTAATAAAGCGAGTGTTAACCTAGGTTCGATTGTTCCCATAAAAATAAGTGCAGCAATAAATAAGACGATATTATCTAATAAGTTTAAATATAGCCAGGCTACACTGTGACGAACCGAATCCGTATCACCGGTCATTCTCGCCATAATATCACCTGTTCGCATATGGTTAAAGAAACTAAAGTCTAGTTCCTGGAACTTCGTATATAAATCGCTCCTAATTTCATATAGCACGTCTTGACTAATCGCCTCGAATTGCATTCTATAATAATATCTGAGCGACGTACGTACGACTGAGCCACCTATCATAATAAGCAGAAGTGGCACTAATTGATTCACTTCGCCATTTACAATCACGACATCGATCAATAAACCACTAATATATGGTGTTAGGATATTCAACATTGCTACAATAATTGTCAATATACTCGCTAGTATCCATTTATTTGAATAGGGACGAATATATCGAGATAACCATCTTATCGTATCCATACATTTCCTCCTTTTCTAAAATTTACATTAATTTTAAAACTCATATGGAATATACATTAAATCGCTTTGAAAATATACTATTCTCTGCTAAATCCATATTAATTTTCACGTCATAAATTTTACAGTTGTAACAATTACTTAAAGCATGATGCTGTCTTCATTTTATATTTAAAAAAAGTCAATGAGTTCATATCAACTCATTGACTTTATCCCTTTATTAATTTGCTGCAATATCGCCATATTTGTCTGGTTTACGTTCGAATAACTTCACAATGTAAGGACAAACTGGATTGATTTTTTTGCCTTCACCTTCCATTTGCTCCATTAGTTCATCGACTAATTTTTCAGCAACTCCTTGACCACGTAAACTTGGGTCAACGAATGTGTGATCGGCATCTACTACGTCATCACCCGTTGGCTTGTACGTAATCTCTGCAATTTCTTCGCCATCTTCATTCTCTACATAAATACGATTTTCACCTTTTAAAAACTCCATATTACACCTCTTCTAATTATTCTTCTCTAATTTACGCTCTTTGCGATCTTCCGGTTTTTCAGCACACAAACGAGAAATAAGCTCAACTTTCTTTTCTTCATAGTCTTTTTTTCGGTCTTGGATTTCTTTTTTGAATTGAGTGTCAGTTGTCATTTGAACTGTTCCTCCTTAATAATCCTATCGCTTATTATAAAAACGATTGTATCAAATCATCTAACTTGATGAAAGGAATAAGATTGACCTTAAGATTGCTTCGTAAATTAAATCATATATCAAACCTCTATTTCAAATTTCTTCTACTATATTTATTGTATCTTATCTGCTGTCGCAATGAAAGCATTTACATAGCTGAAGTGAGGATAATTTATTGGGACCCATTTATTTATCTAGTTTCAAAGTCATTGCATTCAAAGCAACAATAACCGTACTCAGAGACATCAAGATGGCACCGATTGCCGGTGTAATCGAAATCCCTATTGGGGCTAGTAGACCTGCTGCTAACGGAATCGCTAAGAAGTTGTATCCAGCTCCCCACCACAAGTTTTGTTTCATTTTACGCGTGGTTTTATCCGATAGTTCTAAAAAGGCTTCGATATCTGCCGGGTCCGATTGTGTCAGAATAACATCGGCTGAATCGAGTGCAACTTGTGTACCTGCACCAACAGCAATCCCGACATCCGCTAAGGCTAAGGAAGGCGCATCGTTCACACCATCTCCTACCATAATCACGGTCTTCCCTTGCTTCGTTAATTCCTCGACTAAATCATATTTGTCTTGAGGCGATTGATTGGCTTTGTATTCAATATCCAATGTCTCAGCCGCACCTAAAGCCGCCTGCTCATTATCCCCAGTTGCCATTAATGGCTGAATATTATGTTCTTTTAACGCTCGGATCAAGTCAATGCTCGTCTCTTTTAATTCGTCTCCTAAAGAAACCGCTCCGATCGCCTGCTCGTCTTCCACTAAAATACTTAAAGTCGCACCTTTTTCAACTTCAAGATCCAACTCTTTCCCATAAGCTTTCTCACTAATCAATTGATAGTGCTTGCCGTTCGCTTGTCCTTCAAGACCTTTTCCTGAAATGACATCAATTGAAGTAAATGACGTCGCTTGGACGCCTTCATTTTCAGCATGGCGTATAATCGATTGGGCAATTGGGTGGCTTGACCCCGCTTCAATTCCCGCTAAGAGAGCAGCAATCTCTTCTTCTGTTTTTTCCTCATTAAAAGAGTCAATACGTAAGACTTTAAATTCACCGGTTGTCAGTGTACCCGTTTTATCTAAAATCATTACGTCTGCATTTTTTGCTGCTTCTAGTGCTGCACGGTCTTTAACAAGTAAACCACGACTCGCGCCTAAACTTGTACTTCTAGCAACGACTAAAGGAATCGCTAAACCTAAAGCATGTGGACACGCAATCACTAAGGTCGTTACGGTATAAGTGACAGCTGTTGGTAAATCTTCCAATAGCAACCAAGCGATAAAGGCTACGATCGCAGCACCAACAGCTATATAAAAGAGCCAACCTGCAACTTTCTGTGCCATATTTTCTGCTCGTGACGGTTGGCTTTGTGCTTCTCGAATCAGCGTCTGGACTTGTGATATAAAAGATAGGTCCCCCGTCTCTTCGACTTCAATGAATAAGACCCCTTCGTGGTTCGTCGAGCCCCCAATGACTTGATCGCCGACATCCTTTTGAATAGGCTTTGATTCACCGGTTAATAAGGCTTCATTTACGCGTGAGTCCCCTTGAACAATGACACCGTCTGCTGGAATATTTTCGCCAGCCTGGACACGGATTTTATCGCCAATCGCTAATTCAGCTACTGGTCGGGTTTCAACCGTGCCATCTTCTAAAACAACTTGTGCATCTTTCGGGACCAATTCGGCTAACGCCTGTTGCGCATCCCCTGCATCACCAACAGCTTTCATTTCAATCCAATGCCCTAATAGCATAATTAAAATCAATGAAGCAAACTCAAAATAAAAGTCCATAACATGCTCGCCAGTTAAATATCTCGCCGCTACTGCGTAAATACTATAGACATAAGATACTGAGATACCCAAGGATACGAGCGCCATCATGCCTGGCTCTTTCTGCTTAAATTCATCCACTGCTCCTTGGTAAAACGGCTTCCCTCCGTAAAACAAAAGAACAGTCGCTAATACGGAAACTAGAATATCCGAATATTGGAAAGTGAATTGGAAAGGTAACGTAATCCCCATCATCGGTGATAATATCATGATAATTATTCCGATTGGTAAAGACTTTAAAAAGAGCTCCTTAAAATTCCCATGATGATGGTGGTGCCCATGTCCTGAGTGATCGTGATGGTCATGGTGCTCATGGTGATGGTGGTCGTGGTGGTTGTGATGATCGTGGTCGTGTGTTGTCATAAAAATCCCCCTCTATGTTTTCTTACTGTTAGTCTACACTTGTAGACGAAAAATGTCAAACCCAATCCCTTTTCATTTCAAAACCTTCTTGTTGACATGGAGGTCGGTGGAAAAAAGGGTTAGCAGGATGAAATAAACCTCGGTTGCGAACGAGATCGTACCGAGTTTTTCATTA
>CAZUZA010000061.1:0-7091 GCA_964624875.1 uncultured Carnobacteriaceae bacterium
ATTTTGCAAAAGATGTTTCTGACCGGGTTATCTTTATGGATAATGGTTATATTTTAGAACAAGGAAGTCCAGAAGATATATTTGTAAACCCTAAGGAAGTTAGAACTAAGGAATTTTTAAAAAGATTTACGGAAGCATAAGTTTTAGGAGGACTATTAAGTGACAAAAGCAATTATATTTGATATGGACGGAACAATGTTAGACTCAATGGATAGAAAAATAAATACTAGGGCTGAATATTTAAAATCTCTTGGTGTGGATTTGAGTGAGGAAGAGATAAAAGATTTAGATAATGTAGGCTGGAGTGAAACGGTTCACCATATTAATAAAACAAAGGGAACAGATTTTAGCCCAAAAGCCTTTCATGATGGTGTACTAGAAACCCATTATGGAGCATACAGAAACAGGTATAAATTAATACCTGGATTTATAGAATTTTTAGACTATTTGGATAAAAGAGATATAAAATATGCCATCGCAACAGCAACAAGGCTTTATGGAGCAGAAGATGTCTTAAATAGATTTAACCTTCAAGATCGGTTTGAATTTATCATTACTGAAGGTAGGGTTGGTTATACAAAAGACTACCCAAATATTTACTTAGAGGCAGCAAAAAAGTTAGGGGGGGATATTAGTAATACTATTGTTTTTGAAGACGCACTTTATGCTGTAAAAACAGCCAAACTGGCTGGTTTTAAAACAATAGCTGTAAAAGAATCAAGATTTGAAAATGATTGGGAAGAAATTTTAAAAATTGCGGACTTTTCAATAATAGATTTCTATGATTTAATGCAGAAAATAGAAAGCAAAGAAATAGAAATATAGGCTTGTTGAAAAGCGCTAGAAAGGAATAAAATGAAAAAAATTGCGGTAATTGGAGATAATTGTATTGATTTATATCCAGAATTAGACAGGTATTATGAAACAGGAAATGTTGTAGACACTGGAGCCAATATGATCTACCTTGGCTATGATGTTTCAATTATTACAACAATCGGAACTGATGATTATTCAAAAAAAATCGGAAATTTTCTAAAAGAATATGGTTTTGACACATCCCATGTTACAGTTAAAAAAGGAGCTTGTGCCATAACCTATATGGAGTTAGATGGTATTGAAAGAATTCATGGCGAATATGTAGAAGGGGTTTTGGAAAACATTAAATTTACTGACGAGGATGTCTTATTTGCCTCTAAGCATGACCTTGTTCACTCAGCCCTTTGGGGAAGAGCCGAAGAAAAGCTAAAAGAAATTAAAGCACTATCTAAAACTAAAATTAGTTTTGATTATGCCGATCGCCTTGAAGATGAAATAATTGAAAAAACTATAAATTCTGTTGATTACGGTTTCTTTTCATACTCTAGTGGACGTGATGAATTTATCGAAAATTATTTAAAGGATAAAGTTGACCGTGGAATGGAAGTAGCAATTGCAACCTTTGGTTCTAAGGGAAGTTTAGCCTACGATGGGGTTAAATACTATGAGTTTGGAATTTTTCCTGCTGTTGTGGTTAATACAGTTGGGGCAGGAGATGCTTTTATTGCAGGTTTTCTTTCGGAAAAATTAAAAAATAGTGATATTGAAAAATGCTTAGAGAGTGGAGCAAGACTAGCATCAAAAATTGTAAGTATATTTGAACCATGGATTAGAAAGTAATAGTAGTCTAGTTATATTTTAACAACTAAAAATTAAAAATTAATTATTATCATATTAAGGGTTATTGAAACTAAAAACACAAATTTGTTTGGTATTATTAGCATCAACACCAACAAAGAGAGAATTTTAAATTGATAAAAGATCATCTCCTTCTAGGTTGTGGGTAGGAAATCAAATTATGAATTATCCCACGAAATTTATTGCCTCTACAACCTTACAATAATCATTTAACTACTATCCCAAACCTTGGTGCTTCAAGTAGTCAGTGATACAAAATTAAGTTAGAAGGTTAAATAATGAGCCAGGGCGCAAACTTTTGTAGCTCTTGGTGAGCAGAAAAATAGCGGTGATCATAGATATGAAATCTTATAGTAAAATCATATCATATGGGATAATTCATAACAGAATCACATAAGTGAGTCTGGAATAAAAAATAAGGCGAAAAGACCTTATAAAACTATTAAACAAGGAGGAGTTACAATGAAATTAGGTTTATTTACATCAGGTTATCAAAGAAATCCTTTAGAGCACTGTTTTGAGGATGCAAAGAGATTTGGCTATGACTTCGTAGAATTATGGGGGGGAAGACCTCATGCATATGCTTATGACTTAGAAAAAGGCGAAATAGAAGAAGTAAAAAGGCTGATTAAGAAATATGATATGCCAGTTTTAGGCTACGTTCCTGAGCATAATGCTTATCCATACAACTTTATGATAGGTAGTGAGCTTCAGTGGGAAGACACTATGGATTATTTAAAAACTTGTCTAAGAATGACCAAAGAAATGGGGGCAGAATACATGATGATTTCACCTGCCCATGCGGGTTATTTAACAACATATGATAAAATGTGGGAAAGACTAGAAAAAAGTGTCCGTGTTTTAGTTGAAGAAGCAGAGAAATTGGAAATTATGTTAGTAATTGAGACACTTACACCATTTGAGTCAAATGTTTTCAAAAGCGCCAATGATGTAGTTCACTTATTTAATAACATTAAATCAGACTACTTAGTTGGTATGTGTGATGTTGTACCGCCGTTTGTCCAACACGAGAGTATTACAGCTTATATTGATAAACTTGGCGATAAAATGTACCACCTACATATCATTGATGGGGAATTAGCTACAGACAGTCACATCATGCCTGGAGAAGGGGATATTCCACTACCAGAATTATTTAAAGAATTAAAGTACATGGGATATGATAAAACTGCCACAATCGAATTAGTTACTAATTACATAAATGAACCAAGATTATATGCCAGAAGAGCTATTGAACGTGTCAGAGAGTACATGGAAGAGGCAGGTTATTAAGAATACTTATGAGTATAGACTTTCGGGTTAATCCAGCTTTTTTTGAGATGATAAAAAGCGATGACGAACATAATAAGAAAAGACATGAAGGTTTCTCTATACACAAGAATTCATTTGCTAGTTTAGACCACATTGAAAATCAAATGCATTGCGCAAATTTAGATAAATTAGTATTAATGAGTGATGATAGAAGAACAGAGTTTGAAAAACCACTTGTATCAAATGAAGAAATAAAAAAATGTGTAGATTTATCTAGCGGAAGATTTATTGGAGTTGCCTCTGTTGATCCACTAGCAAAAGATGCAAAAGATATTGCTGAAAGGGCATTTAAAGATCTAGGTTTAATGGGCTTAAAGTTAAATCTTTCTATAGCAAAAATTTACCCAAGTGATGAAAAAGTTCAGTCACTACTAGAGATATGTGAAAAATACAATAAACCAGTAATCTTTGATAGTGGATTTGCATGGGAAAAAAATTCAGTTGCAAAATACTCCCGTCCTATAGAGTTTGAAGAAACTCTTATTAAGTGGCCAAATCTTAAAATTTGCCTAACACAGTTTGGTTGGCCTTGGATGAAAGAGACTGCAATGTTAATGTTAAAACACCAAAACTTATATACCGACACAGGCTTACTATATTTTGATAACGCATACGAATTTTACAAGCAAATTTTTACAAAAAATATACCTTTAACTTGGATAGATAGAAGTTTAAGACACCAAATAATGTTTGCTAGTGCAAATCCAAGATTTGAACAAATTAGGATGAGTGATGCTTTTTCAAAGCTAGACTTACGAGCAAGCACTAAAAAATTAATAATGGGAGAAAACGCAAAAGAGTTTTTGGGGTTGAGAAAATGAAACATGAATATATAAAAATAGGTACAAGTGAGTATAATCAAATGATTCGAATTAGTGAGCAAGTTGAAGAAATCATTCAAAAATCTAAGCTACAAAACGGAGTTGTAACTGTTCAAACTTTACACACAACCACTGGAATTTTAGTAAATGAGAGTCTTGAGTGTTTAGAAAGTGATATATTAGATTTTTTTGGAGACTTGGTTCCTGAAACAAGAAATTATGCACATGCAAGAATGCTTCATGACTATGGATCTACTGCTGGTAATCCAACTGGACATTTAAAATCGATCTTAACAGGGGACCATTGTCATGTGTACGTAAAGGATGGAAAAATTATAAAAGGTAGTGCTCAAGAAATTTACTTTATGGAATATGATGGTCCATCTAAAAGAAATATTTTAATTCAAATTATTGATTTTGATAAATAGAGGTAAGGAGGAAGATTTGTGAAATTGGTAGCTGTCGGAGACAATTGTATAGATGCCTATAGCAATGGTGAAAATTATCCAGGAGGGAATCCGGTTAATGTTGCTGTCTACACTACAAGATTAGGGGGAGCAGCTTCCTACGTTGGAGTTGTAGGTAGTGACCAGAATGGAAAGATAATGATTGATGCCTTAAAAACAAAAAACGTTGATATATCTCAGGTAGAGGTAGTAGAAGGAAAGACTGCTGTAACTCAAGTTGAATTAAAAAATGGTGAGCGTATTTTTGGGGATTATTTTGAAGGGGTATTAGAAAACTTTAAATTATCCCAAAGTCAACGAGAATTTATTTATAGCCATGACTTAGTTGTTTCTGCCCTTTGGGGGAATGTTCATAATGAATTTAAACAATTTAAAGAAAATGGCGTAATCACTGCCTTTGATGCGGCTACAAGACCATATGACGAAGCACCCACAATAGCGTTACCATACTTAGATTATTTCTTTTACTCATCTGAAAAAAATAAAGATGATGAAGATTTAAGAAAAGAAATGAAAAAGTTTCACTCTTATGGCCTTAAAATAGTTATCGTAACCTTTGGAGAAAAAGGTAGCATGGCTTATGATGGAAATGACTTTATTGAATATGGCATTATACCAGTAGATGTTGTTGATACAATGGGAGCTGGAGATAGTTATATAGCAGGCTTTTTAAATGGTGTGTTAAACAATAAACCGATATTAGAATGTATGGAAGAAGGCGCAAGAGCTGCAAGTGAAACCATATCATATAATGGCGCATGGGAATATTAATAATAAATTATAAAATATAATTTTTAAAAAAGTTTAGTAAAAAAGACATTAATAAAGAAATGGAGGAGAGCGATTTAAATCGCGAAATATAATATGTATAAATATAACGAACAAAACCAATTAGACAGTGTCAATGGGGCTTTAAAGTTAAGAAGTCAAATCGAAGGAATTGTTGATGAATTTCAGAACGACGGGTTTGAAAATATATTTTTTCTTGGAATTGGGGGAACATGGGCTTCGGCTCTTCAAGTAGAAGTTTATATGAAGAGTAAAAGTGCTATTCCTGTATTTGTAGAAAACGCAGCAGAGTACTTACTTACTGGCAACAAACGTCTAACAAAAGACTCGGTTGTAATATTTTCATCTGTAACTGGAAGTACAGAAGAAATGGTAAAAGCACTAGAGTATATTAAGGGATTAGGAGCAAGAATTTTTGGTTTTCTTGATAAGGCAGATTCATCACTAGCAGAGGTTTGTAACTGGGTTATATCTTATCCAGTAAATGAACAATTAAAGTTATTTATGACTGCAAACAGATTAATGTACAATGCAAATGAATTTGAAGATTATGATCAATATAATGAAGAAATGGATAATCACCTTGCAAAAGCCTTAGTAGAAGTTGACAAGCAAGCAGATGAATGGGCAGAAGATTACGCCAAGGAAAAATATCAATATTATAAAGAAAGACCAGATATGCCACACTACTTTGTTGGTGCGGGCAACCAATACGGCGCTACTTATTCATATGCAATGTGTTATTGGGAAGAACAATTGTGGATTAGAACAAAGTCTATATCATCAGGTGAGTTCTTTCACGGAATGTTTGAAATAATGGAAGTTGAAACACCAATAACAGTGTTTATTGGTGAAGACGAGCAACGTCCACTATCAGAGAGAGTTGCAAAATTTGTACCAAGAGTTACAAATAGGTACTTATTTATTGATACTAAAGACTATGAATTAAAAGGTATAAGTGACAAATATCGTGGTACTATATCTCACTTAGTAATGATGAGAGTGAATAATAGAATAGATGTTTACATGGAAAGAGAATTCAGACATCCTATGGAAATTCGTCGCTACTATAGACAGGTGGAATACTAATATGTCAAAATATACCCTAGATGATTTTTCAGTAATGAGTGTTCAGTATTGTCAATACTCATTTGAATACTACCTAGAATCTATAAAAAAATGTGGATTTAACTTAATTGATTTTTGGGGTGGAGAGCCCCACTATTCAAATCATGGTGGTCCAGATTCTACCGCACGCTTAAGAGAAATTAAAAAATTAATTGATGAATATGAAATGAAAGTAACAGTATATACACCTGAAACCCTAGCTTATCCATACAGCTATAGTCACCCTGACAGTCTAGTTAGAGATAAGACAGTCGAATATATGTGTAGAGCAATTGATGACGCTAAAATTTTAGATACAAAACAAGTGTTTTTAAATTCTGGATGTGGTTTAAGAAATTTAGATCGAGAAGAATCCTTTGAAAGATTTATTGATAGTGTTAAAAGAATAGTAGACTATGCAAAAGAGCAAGATGTTGAAATTTTATTGGAACAATTACAACCTTATGAAAGCAATCTAGTAACCACACTAACAGATGTCAAAAGAGTTCTTGATGCAGTTGATTCAGATGCTTTAAAAGTTTGTATCGATGTTGTTGCAATGGATGTAGCAGGAGAAAGTTTACCGGACTACTTTGATACTTTTGGAACAGAAAAAATCGGACTCATCCACTTTAGTGATGGTCACCACTATATTCTAGGTGAAGGCGATGAAGACAATAAATTACCTTTAAATACTTATTTAAAACAATTAGAAGATTACGGATATAACGGAATTATTGACTTAGAAATAAATGATTCAATATACTGGTTAGATCCACACGAATCAATTAGAAAAAGCAAAGAATGGCTTGATAATAACTTAAATAAGTAATTAGAATGAAATTTAGGTTATCCCAAATAACGTGGGGTAATGAATAAATCGGCATTAAGATTATCTGGG
>CAZUZA010000062.1:0-7000 GCA_964624875.1 uncultured Carnobacteriaceae bacterium
TTCTTTCATACGTGAATCACGTGTTAAGTAACCAGCTGCTTTTAATGAAGCACGGAAATCTGGGTCTACTGTTAAAAGTGCACGAGCGATACCGTGACGAACAGCTCCCGCTTGTCCTGCGTATCCTCCACCGTTGATGTTTGCGCGAACATCGTAGCTACCTTTAGTGTCTGTAGCGACAAGTGGTTGGTTAACGATTGTTTGTAAATAATCATATGGTAAGTATTCTGAGATATCTTTACCGTTTAATTCAATTTTACCTGTTCCTGGTGTTAAGATTACGCGAGCAACTGAGTGCTTACGACGACCAGTTCCGAAATATTGTACTTGTGCCAATGTTGATGTCCCTCCCTAAGATTAAATCAAGTTTGTAATGTCTAGTACTTCTGGTTGTTGTGCTGCTTGTTTGTGATCAGGTCCTGCATATACATGCAATTTCTTGATCATTTGACGTCCAAGAGAATTCTTTGGAAGCATTCCTCTAACAGAAAGTTCTACTAAACGCTGAGAATTATTTTTACGTAAGTCTCCAGCAGAAACTTGAGTTAAACCACCAGGATATCCAGAGTGACGAGCATATAGTTTATCTGTTGCTTTTTTACCTGTTAATTTTATTTTTTCTGCATTAATTACAATTACATAGTCACCCGTGTCAACGTGTGGTGTGTAAGTTGGTTTGTTTTTACCGCGTAAAATTGTTGCAACAACAGTTGATAAACGACCTAAAGAAATATCTGTAGCGTCGATAACGTGCCATTTGCGATCAATTTCAGCTGATTTAGCCATATAAGTACGCACTAGTTTTCCCTCCAAAAATTTTTCAAGAATCTATTAAGTTGAACTTAGATTAATTCTGTCCCACCAGACTTAAAACAAATTCAAATTTTTATATTCATAAATAAATTTAATTTAAAGTTTATTGTTTATACATAATAAGTTTCCGGGGCTTATCATGGGGTAAACAATACCATTGATAATCTTACCTTGAACCTTGCATAATGTCAATGCTTAACGAGCTTTTTTTTGCTTTTTTTTATTTTAGGTTCTTTATATAGTCTGCGACTTCAGATTCATCATAAAATACCCTCTCAAGTCTCAGGCCTGTCGCTGCGATTGTCATGCCTGCAGCCGCTCGGTCTTTAGCGTCTAACGCCTCTTTCATCACAGAAGGCTCTAACCTTCCATCCGCAATCGAAAGGACTGTCCCGACGATAATACGAATCATATTGTATAAAAAGCCATCACCCGTAAAGGTAAATAACCACTCATTCGTCACAGGGTCAACTTCTACTTTTGCTTCATATATCGTTCTAACTTTATCCTCAATCACCGTTTTGGCTGAGCAGAAACTAGTGAAATCATGCGTGCCCTTTATTTCACCAAGAGCTTTTTGAGCTTTTTCAAGATCCAATTTGTAAGGATGATGAAGCACATAGCGCCGATTGAAAGGATTTCGAATCGTTTGGTTATCGACTCGATACGTGTAAGTTTTCGCGATGGCATGGTACCTCGCATGAAATTCCGGATCGACCTGTTCAAGGGCCACTACTGAAATGTCTGCCGGAAGCAACACATTCAGCGCTTTGAACAAACCGTCTGTTTGAATGGTGTTCGGATAGTCAAAATGAATCACCATTTCTGCAGCATGTACGCCTGCATCGGTTCGCCCAGCTGGATGAATCCGAATAAATTGATTGTGGTTTATTTTTTGTAAGGTTTTTTCAAACTCACCTTGCACCGTTCGTCCATTTTTTTGGAACTGAAATCCTGAAAAGTCCGTACCATCAAAAGTGAGTGTTCCTTTATAACGAACTGTTGTGTCTGATTTCAAGAATTGTTCCTCCTAAATAAAGAGACCGACTGCTAAAATAAGCGATACGACAAAGAATACACCAAAGACGATTACGTCATTTTTGCTCCAAGCTAACTGGCGTAATTTCGTTCGGTGGTCGCCTCCACGGTAACCTCGAGCGGTCATTGCTACAGCTAATTGGTCTGCACGATCGATTGAACTGATAAACAGTGGAATCAATAAGGGAACGACTTTTTTCATTCGTTCAACTAGACTTCCAGAACTGAAGTCCACACCACGAGCTCTTTGAGCATTCATGATTTTTTCTGTTTCCTGCATCAATGTCGGAACAAAGCGTAAGGCAATCGATAAAATTAATGCGATCTCCTGTACGGGTACTTTAAATCGTTTCAGTGGTCTTAGTAAGGCTTCAATCCCGTCAGCTATTTCAAGCGGTGTTGTTGTCAATGTCAAAATAGTAGACATAAACACAATTAGCACAAAGCGTAAAATAATTTTAACGGCATTAATAAGGCCTTCTACGGTGATATTGATAAATCCTAATTCAAAAACGGTTGTTCCACCCTGAGAAAAGATCAGTTGAAAGAGAACGGTTATTAGAATCAGCATCGTTAGTGGCTTAAGTCCGTTGATGTAGTAGCGCAACGGGATTTCAGATATGAGCGCTGCTAGTAAAACGAGACCGATTAATACGAGATACGACCACCAAAAGCTTGCCATGAAAATTAATAAAATGAACCAAATCGAAGCGATTAATTTTGTTCGAGGGTCTAGGCGATGAATAATCGAATCACCTGGAATATACTGTCCTAGGATTAATTTATCCATGTTGATTCACCTGCTTTTGGCTGTCTAAGCGATTTTCAATGAAGTCGGCTAGTTCTATTAATGTCAGTGGTAAATCTTGCATAGGCCAGTTTTCGTCCTGTGAGAGCATTTCTGCGAAGTCCACTGTCTTTGGTACATCAAGTTGAATCGATTGTAGCCATTCTTCGTTTTTAAACACTTCTCTAGGTGAACTTGTGCCCACTACTTTTCCAGTGTCCAAAACAATCATATGGTCGGCATATTTTGCAACATCTTCCATCTGATGTGTGACCAATACAATCGTGATATCTTCTTTTTCGTGTAGCTCATTAAATAAATCCATCATTTCAAGCTGTCCTTTTGGATCAAGTCCAGCTGTTGGTTCATCTAAAACGAGTACGCTTGGTTGCATGACCAGTACACCCGCAATAGCCACACGACGCATTTGCCCACCTGATAAATCAAATGGTGAGCGATCCATGTAAGATTCATCTAATCCTACGACGGGTAAGATGTCTCTTGCTCGTTGCATCGCTTCTTCTTCAGAAACCCCAAAGTTTTGAGGGCCAAAGGCAATGTCTTTTCCGACTGTTTCTTCAAATAATTGTGCTTCTGGGAATTGAAAAACGACTCCAACTTGGCGACGGATATCATTTAAAGCTTCTTGTTTTTTACTTGCATTGATTTCATAATTATCTAACCATACACTACCTGAAGTTGGCACTTTTAGCGCATTCAAATGTTGGAGAAGTGTCGACTTCCCACTACCTGTATGACCAACAATTGCCGTGTAGCTACCTTCTTTAATTGTAAAATTAATATCGTGAAGTACTTTGTTTTCAAAAGGTGTATTTGGCTGATATGTATAATTTACATCCTCGAACCGTATTTCCATAAATACTCAACCAACCTTTCTTCAGATAGATATTCTTCAGGAACTTCTAAACCACGCGAAGCTAATTCAACTTTTAATTGTTCAACAAAAGGAACATTTAATCCAAGATCGACCAACTCATCTCCAAGCTTAAATATCTCTTCTGGTGTATTCACATGTTTGATTTGACCACGTTCCATAATAAAAATTCGATCGGCTTGAGCTGCTTCATTGATATCATGTGTGATCGAGATAACGGTTAGGTTACTCTCTTCTTTTACTTCTTTTACAGTTGATAGTACTTCTTCACGACCTTTAGGATCTAACATACTCGTTGATTCGTCTAGTACGATAATCTCTGGGCATAAAGCTAATATACCGGCAATAGCCACACGTTGCTTTTGTCCACCTGAAAGTCTTGCAGGTTCCATTTGTTTAAAATTTTCCATCCCTACACGTGCTAATGCTTCATCAATACGGCGAATCATTTCATCACGAGGAACTCCGATATTCTCTAAACCAAAGGCTACATCATCAGCAACCGTCGACCCAACAAACTGGTTGTCCGGATTTTGGAAAACCATTCCTACTTTTTGACGGATGATCCAAATATTTTCTTCATCTAATTCCAAACCATCAATAATGACTTTTCCACTTTGAGGAGTATTCAAACCATTTAACGTCTTAACTAATGTTGATTTACCCGAACCATTTGCACCAAGCAGTGCAATCCATTCGCCTTTTTCAATCGTTAAAGAAACATCATTCAAAACAAAGTCATCTTGGTCGGCATGGTACCGATATTCAATATTTTCAAGTGTAATTAAACTCATAATATTTTCTCCTGTACGTGTAATATTGCTGGCCATCATTTGTCTGTATATAGACAAAAAATCACTTTTCGATATATACGCTTCTCCCGGAAGTAAACTTCCAGGAGAAACTAGAGCTAGACACTTGGTATTCCCATCATCATAACGCTCTCTATACATCATAAAAAGTGAGTCATTGTATTATTCAGTTCGAGAGTCAAATTACTCTTCGTCAGCTTCTTCTGCGTCTGCGTCAGCTTCAACTTCTTCAGCTTCCTCAACAGTTTCTTCTGCTTCTACTTCTTCTGTTTCTTCAACAGCGTCTTCAGTAACTTCCTCTTCAGGTTCTTCAACAACATCAGTTTTGTCAAAGTTAACTTCTTCAACAAGTTCTAAGATTGCCATTGGAGCACCGTCTCCACGACGAGGTTCAGTATTTAATACTCGCGTATATCCACCGTTACGTGTTTCGTAGCGTGGTGCAATTTCATTAAATAATTTCTGAACAACTGATTCTACAATAATTGCATCTTCAGTTTCTTCTACTGTCGCTAACTCGTTACGTAATACTTTAACTGCTTGACGACGTGCATGTAAATCTCCACGTTTACCTAAAGTAACCATTTTATCAGCTAATTTAGAAACCTCTTTTGCACGAGCTTTAGTTGTAGTAATACGTTCATTAATGATTAGATCTGATACTAAATCGCGTAATAAAGCTTTTCTTTGTGAACTTGTACGTCCTAATTTACGGTTTGCCATTTAGTTGAAATCCTCCTTACCTACGATAGTCATACTATATTATATTTCTTCTTTCAAAGATAATTCTAATTCGTTTAATTTGTGCTTGATTTCTGTTAAAGATTTCTTACCTAAGTTACGTACTTTCATCATTTCAGCTTCAGTTTTATCGGTTAACTCTTCAACAGTGTTAATCCCTGCACGCTTCAGACAGTTGTACGAACGAACAGATAAATCTAATTCTTCGACAGTCATTTCTAGCATTTTTTCTTTCTTAGTCTCTTCTTTCTCAACCATGATTTCAGCTTCACGAGCTTCTTCAGTTAAGTTTACGAAGATATTTAGATGTTCAGTTAAAATTTTAGCAGCCAAGCTTACGCTGTCTTCTGGTGAAATGGAGCCGTCTGTCCATACATCTAATGTCAATTTATCAAATTGATCACTTTCACCTACGCGAGTGTCTTCTACATGGTAGTTCACTCGTGTGATTGGGGTATAGATTGAGTCGATTGGTATAACACCAATTGGCATGTCTTCTGCTTTGTTTTCCTCAGCATTAACATAACCACGACCAGTTTGGGCACTCATTCGAGCGTGTAAATGGCCACCTTCAGAAACAGTACCAATGTATACATCAGGGTTTTTAATTTCAACTTCACTATCATGAATAAGATCCCCAGCTGTGATAATTGCTGGACCTTTAACATCTATTTCTAATGTTTTTACATCATCTGAATGTATTTTCAACGCAACTTTTTTCAAGTTTAAGACTAATGCTGTAACATCTTCTACAACACCATCAACAGTCGAAAATTCATGTAATACTCCATCAATTTGTACGCTTGTGATTGCTGCACCTGGTAATGAAGACAGTAAAATGCGACGTAAAGAATTTCCTAAAGTTGTTCCGTAACCACGTTCTAGTGGTTCTACAACAAATTTACCAAACTTTTCGTCATCGCTGATCTCCACTGTATCAATTACTGGTTTTTCAATTTCGATCATATGATCCGCTTACCCCTTTCAAACGTTCAGTGCTTATAACGGTTAGTAAATTAATTAAAATGCACTTCCTTATTACACACGGCGGCGTTTTGGAGGACGGGTACCATTATGTGGAATTGGTGTTACGTCGCGAATTGCAGTAACATCTAATCCATTAGCTTGTAATGAACGAATAGCTGACTCACGACCAGATCCTGGTCCTTTTACCGATACTTCAATTGTCTTCATGCCATTCTCAATTGCTCCTTTAGCAGCAGCTTCAGCAGCCATTTGAGCAGCAAATGGTGTAGATTTACGTGAACCTTTGAAACCTAAGGCTCCAGCAGATGACCATGAAATTGCATTACCATGTACATCTGAAATCATAACAATTGTGTTGTTAAATGTTGATCGAATATGAGCAACTCCATGCTCAATATTTTTTCTTTGACGTCTACGTGAACGTGTTCTTGGTGTTCTTGCCATTAGAATCTTTTCCTCCTATCTAATTAGATATTATTTTGCACCTTTACGAGTACGTGCGTTGTTTTTAGTTTTTTGTCCGCGTACAGGTAATCCTCTACGGTGACGGTTTCCTCGATAAGATCCAATCTCAGTTAAACGTTTGATATTTTGAGAAACTTCACGACGAAGGTCTCCTTCAATCTTTAATTCGTTAACTTCTGCACGAATTGCATCTAATTGTTCGTTAGTTAGGTCACTTACGCGAATGTCTTCTTCTACTCCAGCAGCAGCTAAAATCTTCTGTGCTGTTGTTTTACCGATTCCATAAATATAAGTTAATGAAATGACGATATGTTTATCTCGTGGAATATCTACTCCAGCTATACGTGCCATCTATTGCACCTCCTGCTTTTTATCCTTGTCTTTGTTTGTGTTTCGGGTTGTTACAGATTACATGTACTCGACCTTTACGGCGAATAACCTTGCAATTTTCACACATTTTCT
>CAZUZA010000063.1:0-6840 GCA_964624875.1 uncultured Carnobacteriaceae bacterium
GAATGCCTTTTTTCAAATATTTTTTCCTCCAATTCAATTCAAGATATTTCATTTAGTATATATGAAAGCGTTGTTTTGACAAGCGTTATTTCATAAAAAATTAAGGCAAACTTAAGATTCACGAAAGCCTTGGCTAAGGTTCATTCGCTACAATTTAGTAGAAGGGGTGTTAGCGGATGAAAAAGAAATTATGTTTATTTATAGGGTTCGTATTTCTCGCGTTCTTGACCTATATTGGCTTTGATATATACCAATCAAAGAACATGGAAATTATCCCATTTTCAGATATTACATCTATTAATGTATCAGCTGAAGAGGAGCTACAAACGGATACGGTAATAACTGTCACGGCGGATGTCGGTGATTATGAGGCAATCGCTGGAGATTTGACCCAAAAAGAAATGGTTGAGGGGACACTGTATATAATTTTCTATAAATACCCAGCGTTTAAACAAGTGAAGGACGTCGAGGTTCATTTAGGAAATATGGCTTCATTGAATCAAGTTCAACAAATTTCTATAATCTACGGAGACATATATTCGGGTGAGGGCGAATCAAAAGGGTTCTTCATGAATGATCTCATCGATCATCCGGATCAAGAAATTATCTGGCAGAAAGGGGACTATGAATGATTACCTTAAAAAATATTACGAAGA
This sequence comes from uncultured Carnobacteriaceae bacterium, assembly GCA_964624875.1. Lineage (GTDB taxonomy): Bacteria > Bacillota > Bacilli > Lactobacillales > Carnobacteriaceae_A > Atopostipes. The sequence goes on from CAZUZA010000063.1 coordinate 657, forward strand.
AATATAAGGATAAAATAATTTTTAAACAGGCAAATTTAAGGATAGAGGAGCCAGCGAAAATTCACGCCTTAGTTGGAAAAAGTGGTAGTGGAAAGACGACGCTATTTAATCTCTTAATGGGTTTGGACAAAGAATATGAGGGCGACTATAATTTATTTGGTCTACCGACGAAAGAGTTGACGAATGATGAATGGGCACATATTCGTGAAGATGGTTTAGGTATTGTGTTTCAAGATTTCAAATTACTGGATAATTTTTCAGTGTATGACAACCTTTATTTAGCAGGTGATTATTCCGTTGAAGAGATTATGGATACGCTACAAGAGCTAGAAATTGCGGACCTGAGACACCACATCATCGCAGAATTGAGTGGGGGCCAAAAACAACGCGTTGCGATTGCGCGCGCCGTCATTTCACAACCAAAGATTTTATTATTGGACGAACCGACGGGGAATTTGGACTCGTTGACGACCGAGCACATCATGAAATACATGTACAAACTGCGTGATATGGGAATTTTGATATTCATGATAACGCACGACGAGCAGCTAGCGGCAAAAGCGGATATCTTGTATGAAATGAAAGACCAAAAAATAGTGGTGGTAAAAGATGGCTTTAGCGACGGGGAAGCAGCCCCCTCATTTAAGCCGACTACGGGCAGTAACAAGAACGTGTTTGAGTATGTACTGAAAAATATGAAGAGTACGAAAAACAAAATATTTTTACTGGCGCTGCCGATTGTTTTGCTACTGACGATTTTTATACTAGGGTTTAGTGCCTTTCGTGCTAGTTCCACGCTGTCTTTCCAGTCCTTTTTCGCCGGCTTAAGCGATCGAGTGATCATCGTTAACACGGAAAGCATTAAGGCAGAAGTTCGCGACCGGTACAATGAAGAAGGCATTATAAGTTCATCCGATGGTGTTCGAGTCGCCTTCTCAGAAAAGGACGTCGCAAACGTTCAAGCCATCCATCAAGTCGAAGACGTTTATTTGTTTATGGATGGGCCTCAGTCAAATTTTGATCGCGAGCAACTCACATACAGTCACAGCATTGCGCGCCAGGATTTTATAGAAAAGCTGAACACTCTGACAACGACCCCTACGGAAGTTAATATGCTGAATTTCACGCTCGGACAGCTGCCTTTGCCGAGTGAATTTATCGAACATTACAACACCGAAAATATTTCGCTACTGACAGGAACGTTTCCAAAAGACCTTTCGGATGAAATATTGGTGCCAGATATTTATGCCGAAGTGTACTTAGAAACATCGAATTTTGCATCGCTAGTTGGTGAGACTGTGCTGTTATCTGTGTATGATTTTGACAACAAAAAACAGGAAAAAGAATATAAAATAAGTGGGGTTTATAATTCAGGTTATAAACAGCGTCTGGAGTCAGAATATCGTATTTATACCGGCTTTGTGCCGAATGAGCAGCTGTATGAAGTAGATGAAGAGACGTATGCTTTCTTCAAACAAATCTTTAGTGAGACAGCGCAGTCGGTTGAATTCCATGAAGGTATCATCAAGGACAAGACACATTTTGAAGCAGCTTACGGGACGGGTTATTCCTCCATGTTGGTTTTGGTCAACGACGCTGAGCAAGTGGAAACTGTACACACGGAATTATCTGCTTTGTTTCCAGCTTACAGCTTTGTTTCGCGCTATGATCTAAAGCACGGGGAACTGTCAGATATTTATAACACGCTCGTACGCGTGCTGGTGATCGGTTCTATTTTAATTGCCGTGGTAGTTGGAATGATCATCGTCTTTTTAAACAAAGCTCAAATTCAAAACCGTCATCGTGAAATGGGCATCTTGTATAGTATTGGGTATAAACGCACCGATATATTTGCGATTATTCTATGGGAGAACGTACTCTTGTTTTCTGTCTATTTATTGGCTTCTGGATTCTTATCATATATAACGAATCGATTCTTTTTTAGTCAGACAAGCCATGCTCATTTATTTACCAGCTTATTTGAGGTGTCCAATATCGGTTTGCTTAGCTTTCTAATTCTTCTCATGATGCTCGTCTCTGTCTTGTGGAGTGTGAATGGCGTCAAACAAAAGAATCTAATTAAATATTTGAATGAATAAAAGATTCTAACGAACGTTCTGTTTCGTTAGAATCTTTTTTATGGCTACACACCAAAATAGCGGAGCGTTTTCACCTGGAAAAGAACTTTTTATTGTTTTCAATTGTAGATTTTTAAATCTGTCGGGGATTTATGCTAAAATAAAGAATGAACGATTCGAGAGGAGGGCTTTCAATGACGAAAGATAAATTATTTGTGGTTGGCGATGTACATGGTCAAATCACGATGTTGGAAGAATTATTGACCTACTGGCAGCCGGAAGAGGAACGATTGCTTTTTGTCGGTGACCTTGCTGACCGTGGCGAAAATTCGAAAGCAACGCTGGAGCGTGTTCGTCAGTTGATGGCTGAACATGATGCGATTGTGGTTAAAGGAAATCATGACGAAATGTTGGAACGATTCTTGGAAAGTCCGCTGAAACACTTAGCGAATTATTATATGAATGGTGGCGAGAGTACGATTAATTCGTTACTTGGACGCTCAACCAACCGCTTGAGTTTCTTGAAAAATGTGGCTGAGGTGAAGGAGAAGTATCCCTGGTTGCTACCGATGCTCAAAGATTTGCCCTTGTATTATGAGTGGGGCGATTATTTATTTGTGCATGCAGGCGTTGATTTAAGTCTGGATAAGTGGCAAGATTCAACGGCGAGAGATTTTGTCTGGATTCGCGATGGTTTTTACGATCAACCGAATCACACGGACAAGAAAATCATCTTTGGTCATTCCGTCACAGCTACTTTGAACGAAGGGACAGCGAATTTTGATGTCTGGGAAAGTGGCGATGGTTTATATGGAATTGATGGTGGAGCTGTTTATGGCGGGAAACTTCATGGGCTTGTGCTTTCAAAAACCGAGATTCTCAAGCACTACGAAGTTGAAAATAAAGGCTTCCAGTTTTAAACAATAAAAATGTAAATGGATATAGTAGGAGAATAGAATATGGCAGAAGTGAAAGAAATCGAACAAACAGAAGTACGTGTGCGTACATTGCTCAAAAAGGAATTTAGCGACCATTCAGCAAAACAAATTGACACGGTGCTGGATTTATTAGGGGATGGGAATACCGTTCCGTTCATCGCTCGTTACCGAAAAGAAGTGACGGGATCTCTAGACGAGGTCGCAATCCGTGATATCGAAGAACGCAACCAATATTTAACCAACCTCGAAAAACGTAAAGAAGAAGTCCTGCATTCAATCGAAGAGCAAGGCGAATTAACTAAAGAGCTTACGGGTGAAATAAAGGCAGCGACACAGCTACAACGCTTGGAAGACTTATACTTACCGTACCGTAAAAAACGCCGTACGCTGGCTACAATTGCCAAGGAGAAGGGTCTAGAGCCTTTCGCAGACTGGCTTTACACATTTCCTGAAACGAGCATTGAAGAAGAGGCTGCAAAGTATTTAAATCCCGAAGAAGAATTAGAAACGGTTGAAGATGTATTAGCTGGCGTCCACGAAATTTTAGCGGAGAAAACATCTGATAGTGCCGAGTTCCGTACATGGATTCGTAGTTTTACTATGAGTAAAGGGAAGATGGATGTCGTCGCAAAAGATGAAGCAGCGGATGGAAAAGGCGTGTTTCAAATGTATTATGAATTTGCACAGCCATTAAACAAAGTCGCTTCACACCAGACGTTAGCGATTAACCGTGGTGAAAAAGAAGGCGTGCTTACTGCAAAAGTTGTTGTGGATGAAGGCGAAATTTTAGATTATTTATTTAATCAAACGATTCCTGAAATGGCGATATCAGGCGCGATTAACTCGATTCAATTGGCTAATGAAGATGCGTATAAGCGCTTTATCCAACCAGCGATCGAACGTGAAATTCGCTCAACTTTAACAGAAGAAGCGGAAGATCAAGCGATTAAAGTCTTTGGTGAAAACTTAAGAAACTTATTATTACAAGCGCCATTAAAAGGGCAAACAATTTTAGGCTTTGACCCAGCTTACCGTACAGGTTGTAAGTTAGCTGCCGTTGATGCGACAGGTAAATTATTAGGAATTAAAGTGATTTACCCACACAAACCGGCATCGCCTAAAAAGCGTGAAGCAGCTGCTCGTGAACTGATTTCGTTTATCAAAGAATATGATATAGATACAATCGCGATTGGTAACGGAACAGCAAGTCGTGAGTCAGAAACCTTTGTCGCTGAAATTTTAAAAGAGATGGATAAAAAAGTCGCTTACGTGATTGTAAACGAGGCCGGTGCATCTGTTTACTCAGCGAGTGAAGAAGCGCGTCGTGAGTTCCCGGATTTACAAGTAGAAGAACGTAGCGCTGTTAGTATTGCACGTCGTCTCCAAGATCCATTAGCTGAATTGGTTAAAATTGACCCACAATCGATTGGTGTCGGGCAATACCAACATGACGTGTCACAAAAGAAATTAACCGAACAATTAGATTTCATTGTCGAAACAGCTGTTAACCAAGTTGGAGTCAACTTAAACACAGCCAGTGCGACATTATTACGCCATATTTCTGGTTTAACAAAGACAACTGCACAAAATATTGTAGATTACCGTGAAGAAATTGGTACGTTCACGAACCGTAAACAATTAAACAAAGTAAAACGCCTAGGACCAAAAGCTTTTGAACAATCGGCTGGATTCTTACGTATTGTAGAAGGGGATGAATTATTTGATAATACAGGGATTCACCCGGAAACATACAAAGCAGCTGAAAAAATCTTAGACATTTTAGACATTGAAAAAGATGATTTAGGTACAGCTGAAGTTCGCTCAACTCTTGGTGAAATCGACACGAAAGACGTTCGAGAAAAAGTGGAACTTGGTAAAGAGACGTTCCAAGATATTATTAAAGCTTTATCGGCACCTGGACGAGACATGCGTGATGATATGCCAGCACCATTATTACGTACAGACGTGTTAACGATTGATGACTTAACACCAGGTATGGAATTAGAAGGTGCCGTACGTAATGTAGTCGACTTCGGTGCATTCGTCGACGTCGGTGTTGGTCAAGACGGACTGGTACACATTTCAAAATTAAGCCACAGCTTTGTGAAGCATCCAAAAGATGTAGTAGCTGTCGGTGACATTGTAACCGTATGGGTAGACACTATCGATCTTCAAAGAGGAAGAATCGGATTATCTATGGTCGGTGGCAAGAACTAATTAGAAAACACAGAAGCATCTTTAGCGGGTGCTTCTTTTTCTTTTGAATAATCAACTAAAAACCTATTGAGAGATGTAGAAAAATAACGTACTCTTTTATTATGACTAAATGAAACGATGATAGGTGAATATTTAATGATGAATGAAATAGAACTACAAAAAATAGTACAAAAAATATCGATGGACTCTTTTAATAAACCCTTCAAGCATCACGCGTCTTTTAATTCGAGATTGCGTACAACAGGGGGACGCTATCATTTGCAGACGCATGATTTGGATTTTAACCCCAGAATATTTTCAGCATTTGACCAAGATGTGATAGAAGGCATTATTAAACATGAATTGTGCCATTATCATCTACATATAGAAAGAAAAGGCTACCGACATGCGGATGTAGATTTCAAAGAATTGCTAGTACAAGTCGGGGGTATGCGTTACACACCTTCATTAGAAAGAAAAGAAGGGACCATGGAAAGATGGGAATACGAATGCAAAGGCTGTAAATCAAAAGTCTATCGCAAGCGTCGCTTTAATCTAAAAAGATATCTTTGTTCGAAATGTAACAATCATTTTAAGATGATTGGACGAGTAAAGCTTGATGTGAGAGCTTTTTAATACCACTGCTTATTAAAAACAATTTATAAACAGTATAAAAGGCAAAACTTTGTTGACAACGCTTTCAGAATACGTTATCATTTTAAGTGAAGTAAGAGTTAGTGAATATAACTAATTTACTTTTCATATTTTTAATCATCTCCTTTCTACAGAGAAAAGCCCCTAAGGATAAGGGGCTTTTCTGTTTTTATGTGTAGAAAAGATTGTTGTATCAGTGTTTACATCGATAATATATATAAAGTGTTTAGAGAAGTGTTTAGATTCACTTTTAAACTTAGATCATCCATATATTCTATTGCTAACTCAATGATTACAGATTCGTTCTCATAAATCCTA
>CAZUZA010000064.1:0-3558 GCA_964624875.1 uncultured Carnobacteriaceae bacterium
GTTTCAGTAACTGTACCTTCTACTTCAATCATATCTTCTTTTGCCATGCCTGGTTTCCTCCTCTATGTCATCATAATAAAATGTTAAGTTTATTTTCTTTTTATAGAAAACACTCTCGGTATTATACAACAAAATCATTATTAAATCAACGTTTTGCTGTTCAATATTTCTTTGACTTCAGCAAATACATCTTCTGGATCTCGGTTACCTTCTATTTCGACTAGGACGCCTTCTTCTTGATAGAAATCTACTAGTTTGTCGGTTTGTTCTTCATTTACTTTGATACGTCTCTCAACAGTTTCTGGCTTATCATCATCTCTTTGGAAGAACTCAGTTCCACCACAAGTATCACAAACGCCTTCTACTTTCGTAGGGTTGTTTAATTTATGATAAGTTGCGCCACAATTTGAACAAATATAGCGCCCTGCTAAGCGTTCAATTAGTATGTCTTTCGACACATTTAAGTAAATTACAGCATCCAGTTTACGGTTAAGTTCTTTTAAGTTTTTCATTAATGCTTCACTTTGAACTAAAGTTCTTGGATAACCGTCAAGTAAGAAACCATCTTTTACATCGTCTTCTTGAAGTCTTTCTCTTACAATGTTGTTTGTTACTTCATCTGGAACTAAATCTCCAGCATCCATATATTTTTTAGCTTCTAAACCAAGAGGGGTCTCATTTTTTAATGCAGCTCGAAACATATCCCCTGTAGAAATATGTGGAATGTCGTACTCTTTAACAATTCGTTCAGCTTGAGTACCTTTCCCAGCACCTGGCAAACCTAATAAGATTAAATCCATTTGTATGTCCTCCCCTATTTCTGTTTAAACATATGTTTAAATATCACTATTATTTATTTTCTGTAGAATACTTTGATTCGTATTCATAAATAAATCCAGTATAACTTGATTTACTTAATAGTCCTTCAATTTGGTTTGTAAAGTCTAGCCCTACACCAACCGCGATTAAAAGACTTGTTCCTCCAAGAGCTAACGCTGGGATGTTCCACAGTGATGAGGCTAAAATAGGAAGAACTGAAATTAAAGCAAGATAAATTGCTCCAATTGTACTTAAGCGAACAAGCATGTATCCAATGTAATTTTCAGTTTCCTTACCTGGACGGACACTTGGTATATAAGCATTTTGTCGTTGTAAGTTTTCTGCTGCTTTTTCCGGGTTAACCTGGATAAATGCATAGAAATAAGTAAACAGTACAATTAATGCTACATATAAAACTGCACCCACAGGCTCTTGCATGTTAAAAACTGTATTCACTACTTGGAACCAAGTTTCTGATTGATTACCTGTCGCAAATAATCCTAAGATAATTTGTGGCACCATCATAAATGAACTCGCAAAGATTACTGGAATAACTCCAGCTGAGTTAACCTTTAATGGTAATAACGATTCTTCTGAAGATACTGCTCGTTTAGAATAACGAATCGGAATATTTCTTCTTGCGTTTTCCATATAAATTACGAAAACCACCAATAAGAAGAACACGATTGCCAATACAGCTACAAATATAACTGACTGGACCATTTCATCCCCAGCATTTCGAATTTGCGTATTATAAATTTCTGCGACATCTCTTGGTATACGAGAGACAATTCCTGAGAAGATAATTAGAGATGTTCCATTTCCAATACCATGTACAGTAATCATTTCACCAAGCCACATTACGAACATCGTTCCTGCGGTCATGATTATCGCGATTTTTAGATACGTAGCTATTCCTGGATTGATAATTAAACCTGTTCCAGATAGTGAGTTGAAACCAAATGAGATCGCTAAAGCTTGTAAGAAAGCTACAACAATTGAAAAATAACGAGTCGCTTGGTTTAATTTACGTCTACCTACTTCACCTTGTTCAGACCATTCTTTAAACTTTGGAATTACATCCATTTGTAACAGTTGAACGATAATAGAAGATGTAATATATGGGGAAATTCCCAATGCAAAGATCGAATAGTTCTGAAGAGCTCCTCCACCAAAGACGTTTAATAAATTAAATAATCCTGTAGTAGCAAGCTCTTGAATAGCGGCAGCATTCACCCCAGGAACCGTAATATATGTTCCTAATCGAAAAACTAGAATTAATCCGAGAGTAAACAAGAGTCTCTTTCGAATAAACTTCTCTGAAAATGCACCTTTTAACAATTCGATCATTAGATCACCTCTACAGATCCCCCAGCAGCTTCAATTGCTTCTTGAGCAGCTTTGGAGAATTTATGAGCCTTCACTGTCAACTTACGGTCAATTGAACCTTTAGCTAATACTTTAACACCTGATTGTAATTTGCTGATTGCACCAGTTTCTAATAATAGTTCTGGAGTAACATCAGTGTTTTCATCAAAATTGTTTAAAGTATCTAAATTAATAATTGTATACTCTTTACGGTTAACGTTTGTAAATCCACGTTTTGGTAATGTTTGGAATAATGGAGTTTGTCCACCTTCGAACCATGAGTTTGGTCCTGAAGTGTTACGAGCTTTTTGACCTTTTTGACCACGGCCAGCTGTTTTACCATTTCCTGAAGAAGGTCCACGTCCTACACGGTTACGTCTTTTACGAGAGCCTTCAGCTGATTTTAATTCATGTAATTTCATGATTTATCGGCACCTCCTCTTAAAATTAATTATTCAGATATTTCTTCCACTTCTACTAAGTGGGCTACTTTTTGGATTGATCTTCTAATAGCATCTGTGTCTTCAACGACAACTGATGAATTGATTTTTTTAGCGAATCCTAATGATTTCAGAATGTTTCGCTGTTTTGCTGGACGACCAATCAAACTTCTTCTTAAAGTAACTTTTAAATTTGCCATTGTGTCATCCTCCTTAGTTTAGTAATTCATCTACAGATTTACCACGTAGTCTTGCTACGTCTTCTGCTCTTTTTAATTGTGTAATACCTTCTAATGTTGCACGAACCATGTTGATTGCTGAACTTGAACCTAGTGATTTTGAAGAAATATCTTCAACACCAGCTAATTCTAAGACCGCACGAACTGGTCCACCTGCAGAAACTCCTGAACCTGCAACTGCTGGGCGTAACATTACTTTACCTCCACCGTGTACACCAATTACTTCATGAGGAATTGTTGTATCAACAAGTGGTACTTGAATTAAATTGTTTTTAGCATCTTGAACTGCTTTACGAATAGCTTCTGGTACTTCTTGTGCTTTACCAGTACCCATTCCAACGTGTCCGTTACGATCACCAACAACAACTAATGCTGAGAAACGTAAGTTACGTCCACCTTTAACAACTTTAGTTACGCGGTTAATCTCTACTACACGATCTTCTAAATCTAATACAGATGCGTCAATCTTTGATACCATGTGTTTTTTCCTCCTTCGCTTAAAATTCTAATCCATTTTCACGAGCTGCTTCAGCTAATGCTGAAACACGACCATGATATTTGTATCCGCCACGATCAAATACTACCTTAGTAATATCTGCTTCTTTAGCTCGTTCTGCAACTAACTTACCTACTGCTGCAGCTTGTTCAACTTTAGTGTCGTCTGCTGACACTTCACTATCTAAAGTAGATGC
>CAZUZA010000064.1:3568-6769 GCA_964624875.1 uncultured Carnobacteriaceae bacterium
GCACTTGCGAGCGTTACACCCTCTACATCATCAATAAGTTGAGCGTAGATGTTCTTGTTTGAACGGAACACATTTAAACGCGGGCACTCTGCAGTACCAGAAATGTTACGACGAACTCGTTGTTGTCTTTTCTTACGTTTTTTATTTCTATCTGGTTTTGAAATCACAATGTCACCTCTATACTATTTCTATTTTTTTTATGTCTTTTGATTTGTTCAAGAAAAACGAGTAAATAACTCTTATACAAGATGTATAGAAATTATTTACCTGTTTTACCTTCTTTACGACGAACAAATTCACCTTCGTAACGAACACCTTTACCTTTGTAAGGCTCTGGTGGACGAATTGCACGAATGTTCGCTGCTAAAGCTCCAACAGCTTCTTTATTCGATCCTTTAATAATAATTTCTGTGTTAGTAGGAACTTCGATTTCTAATCCTTCTGGAGTTTCGAATTCTACTGGATGTGATAGTCCTAAACTTAGAACTAATTTGCTACCTTGCAATTGTGCACGGTACCCAACACCAATAATTTGAAGTTTCTTAATGTATCCTTCTGTTACTCCAACAACCATGTTGTTAACTAGTGTACGAGTTGTTCCATGAAGTTCACGATTAACTTTTATGTCGTTTTCACGAGTAAAAGTAATGACGTTATCTTCAATTTCGACACCAATTGCTGGACTAATTTCACGAGTTAATTCACCTTTGCTACCTTTTACAGTAACTGTAGTTCCGTTAAGTTCTACTTGTACGCCTTCTGGCAATTCAATAGGTTGTTTTCCGATTCGGCTCACTGTTCGCACCTCCTTGTAATAATTTTTACCAAACGTAAGCTAATATTTCGCCACCGATATTTTTTGCGCGTGCAACTTTATCAGTAACTACTCCTTCTGAAGTTGAAACTAGAGCAATTCCTAATCCATTTAATACTTTAGGTACTTCGTCTGCTTTAGCGTAAATACGTAAACCTGGTTTAGAAATACGTTTCAATCCAGTAATAATTTTTTCGTTGTTTGGACCATATTTTAAATTAATGCTAACAACGTTTTGTTTGTCGTTGTTAATGTAGTCCACATTTTTAATAAATCCTTCTTCTTTAAGGATTTTTGCAATTTCAAATTTAATGTTAGATGCAGGTATTTCTACTTTAGTATGTTTTGCATCATTTGCATTACGGATTTGTGTTAAAAAATCCGCGATTGGATCTGTCATTCCCATTACATTAGCCTCCTTATTCCAAGTGTTCTTGTCTTACCAGCTAGCTTTTTTCAATCCAGGAATTTGTCCTTTATGAGCTAACTCTCGTAGACAAATTCTACATAGTTTAAACTTTTTGTATACTGAGTGAGGTCTACCACAACGTTCACATCGTGTGTACTCTTGAGTAGAATATTTAGCTGGTTTTTTGTTTTTTTCAATCAAAGCTTTTCTAGCCATGTTGTATCAAATCCTCCTCGTGATTATTTTTGGAATGGCATTCCTAATTGTGTAAGTAATTCTTTACTTTCTTCATCTGTATTAGCTGTTGTAACGATTACGATATCTAATCCACGTACTCTACTTACATCATCATAGCTAATCTCAGGGAAAATCAATTGCTCTTTCACACCTAAAGTGTAGTTTCCACGACCATCAAAAGCGTTTTTGTTTACGCCACGGAAATCACGTACACGAGGTAATGAAACAGTAACTAATTTATCTAAGAAATCGTACATACGATCTCCACGAAGAGTTACTTTTGCACCAATTGGCATGCCGTCACGTAAACGGAAAGCAGCAATAGACTTTTTCGCTTTCGTGATTACTGGTTTTTGACCAGAAATTAATGTTAATTCATTTACAGCGTTCTCTAAATTACGTGCGTTTGATACTGCATCACCCACACCCATGTTTAGAACGATTTTATCGATTTGTGGTACTTCCATAACAGAAGAATAATCAAATTTTTCCATTAATGAGTTTACAATTTCATTTTGATATCTTTCTTTCAAACGATTCATCTCAGAGATATCCTCCCTTCCTTACTATTCTATAAAGCGTTTCCTGACTTTTTAGAATAGCGCACTTTTTTGCCGTCTTCTTCTCTATATCCAATTCTTGAAGCTTCACCTGTTTCAGGATCAACTACTTGAACGTTTGAAGCATGAATTGCTGCTTCTACCTCAACGATTCCGCCTTCTTGGCCGATCCCTGTAGGTTTTTGATGTTTTTTAATAACGTTGATATCTTCAACGATTACTTTGTTTTCTTTTGGTAAAACTTTAACGACTTCACCAGTTTCACCTTTATGTTTACCAGCAATAACTTTTACTGTATCTCCAGTTTTAACAAACATTTCGTGCACCTCCTTGTTTCGAATAATTAATTATAATACTTCCGGTGCTAACGAAATAATACGCATAAAGTTGTTATTACGTAATTCTCTTGCTACCGGTCCAAAAATACGAGTTCCTCGTGGTGATTTATCATCACGTATGATTACACAAGCATTTTCGTCAAATTTGATGTATGAACCATCTGGTCTACCGACTCCAGATTTAGTACGTACAATTACTGCACGAACAACTTCACCTTTTTTGACAACGCCGCCTGGTGTAGCTTGTTGTACAGCGACAACTACTTCATCACCAATATTTGCATATGATGCGCCTGAACCACCTAACACTTTGATAACTTTAACAACGCGTGCTCCAGAGTTGTCAGCGACTTTCATTTTACTTTCTGTTTGAATCATTTAAGAGTCCTCCCTTCACAACAAAGGCAATTCTTGGATGATTATAGAATTACAGCTTCTTCCACTATGCTAACTAAACGGTAACGTTTTGTTTTAGATAATGGACGAGTTTCCATAACTTCTACTAAGTCTCCTTCTTTTGCACTGTTGTTTTCATCATGAGTTGTTAGTTTTGTTGAATGGTTAATACGTTTTCTGTATTTCTTATGTTGTTTACGGTTAGAAACTTCTACTACGATTGTTTTATCCATTTTGTCTGAAACAACTCGTCCAACGTAAACTTTTCGTTCATTACGATCTGTCAATGTATTGCCTCCTTCTTATTTTATAAGGATTGTATAATTAAGCTTCTTGAGCAATTTCTGCTTGACGTAAAACTGTTTTTACTCGAGCAATATTTTTTCTTACTGTTTTAATTCGCGCAGTGTTTTCTAGTTGTCCTGTCGCTAATTGAAAGCGTAAGTT
>CAZUZA010000065.1:0-6531 GCA_964624875.1 uncultured Carnobacteriaceae bacterium
CGTGGTGCTGGTGGAATATCCGTTAATTGGAATCGTCCTAATGTTTTGTTGTCTGGTGCCATTGGACGCTCACCTTGTAATACGTGAATATCTACTGCAGGTTGGTTATCTGCTGCTGTAGAGAATACTTGCGATTTACTTGTAGGAATTGTTGTATTACGCTCAATTAATTTCGTAAATACGTTACCCATTGTTTCAATACCTAATGATAAAGGTGTAACGTCTAATAGAACGATATCTTTAACGTCACCAGAAATAACGCCACCTTGAACTGCAGCACCCATCGCAACAACTTCATCTGGGTTAACTGAACGGTTAGGTTCTTTACCTGTTTCTTCTTTAACTGCATCTACTACCGCAGGAATACGTGTAGATCCACCAACTAAGATAACTTCATTAATTTCTGATTGTGATAAACCTGCATCACTTAATGCACGACGAACAGGTTCTTTTGTTCTTTCAACTAAATCTTGCGTTAATTCGTCAAATTTAGCACGAGTTAATGTTTGCTCTAAGTGTAATGGACCTGCTGCTCCAGCAGAGATGAATGGTAAGCTAATTTGTGTAGATGATACACTTGATAATTCTTTTTTAGCTTTCTCAGCAGCATCTTTTAGACGTTGTAGAGCCATTTTGTCGCCAGATAAGTCAATACCATTATCCGATTTGAATGATGATACTAAATAATCAATAATTTTTTGGTCAAAGTCATCTCCACCAAGAGAGTTATCTCCTGCTGTTGAAAGTACGTCAAATACGCCATCACCTAACTCAAGAATTGAAACGTCAAACGTTCCTCCACCCAAGTCAAATACTAAGATGATTTCTTCTGTATCATGTTTTTCTAATCCATAAGCTAATGATGCAGCTGTCGGCTCGTTAACAATACGGTCAACTTCTAAACCAGCAATTGTACCAGCATCTTTTGTTGCTTGACGTTGTGAGTCGTTAAAGTATGCAGGAACTGTAATAACTGCATTTGTAACTTCTTCACCTAAGTAGTCTTCAGCATAAGCTTTTAAATGTTGTAAAATTAGTGCTGAAATTTCTTGAGGTGTGTAATCTTTACCATCTACTGTTTCTTTGTAGTTTTCACCCATATGTCTTTTAATTGACATGATTGTGTTCGGGTTTGTAATTGCTTGACGCTTAGCTACTTCACCAACTTGAATTTCTCCATCTTTAAATGATACGACAGATGGTGTTGTACGATTCCCTTCTTTATTAGGGATAATTACAGGTTCGCCACCTTCAAGTACTGCAACTGCAGAGTTTGTAGTTCCTAAGTCAATACCAATAATTTTAGCCATGTAAAATTTCTCCTTTTAAAAAATATTATTTATCAAAGATTCTTTAATTATTTTAGCTCATAAGGGGGATAATCCCTTAGTGCATTTTTTATTGAGTTACTGTTACTTTTGAAGCACGTAGAACGCGATCATGTAACTTATAACCTTTTTCATATACTTGTGCAACTACGCCGCTTTCTTGTCCTTCTTCAGCTGGGACTTGAGCGTATGCTTCGTGGAAATTCGGATCAAATGGCTGTCCTTCTGAATCTATCTCTTCAATACCATTTGCTTCCAATGCTCTTACAAAAGAGTCTAAGACCATTTGAACACCTTGTTTTAAGCTTTGTCCAGCTTCATCAGAAACCTCCGTATCCAAAGCACGTTCTAAGTTGTCAATAACTGGTAAAATATCTTTTCCTAAATCTTGTGAGCGATAGCGAATTAATTGTTCCCGCGTTTCTTTGTTTCTTCTCACGATATTTTGTAACTCAGCATTGACACGTAGATATTTATCCTCTAACTCATCAACTTGTTCTTTTAATGCAGAAACCTCATCATTTTGATCTGTTTCTACAACAACTTCTTCTTGAAGTTCATCTTGCTCTAAATCTTTTCCTTTATCAGTCAAAGTTATCCAACCTCACCTTTCTACAATACTAAACAATAGTAGCATACTCCTTGTTTAATTTAAATCGAGATTATTAATCTAAATAAAAATCTTCTAGCTTATCCAAAATCTCGTCTCGTAATAATTGAATTCGACCAACAGTCGAATCATAAGTCATGTTTGTAGGACCTAATACCGCAATGAAGCCACCACCGAAGTGATCATCCGCATAAGGAAGTGTAATTAGTGAAAAAGGCTCAAACAGCTGGTTTTTCAACTCATTTCCAATTCGAATATCAATTGATTGTTGTTCATCATACATAGATTGAAAAAGTGAAATTAAATTCACTTCATTATCTAGTAGTCTGTATAAGTCTTTAACCTGGTGATTCGCCATGTTTTCAGTGAAATCAAGTAAATTTATTTTTCCAGATACAAACATTTGGTCTTCTCGAGGTCGAAACAGCGTTGTTTCAAACATCCCTGTAACATCCCAATTTAGCGCGAGATATTTCTCAAACATTTTAGGCAAATCATTCTGCAGTGCATAATACACTGTCGCTAGTGACTCACCTACAAGATTTTTGTTCATAAAGTCTGTTACTTGTTGCAGATGTACGGGCTGTAAATCTGCTGGTATTTTAAACAGCATATTTTGAACATCGTAATGGTCTAATTGCAAGACTAGCATCATTTGCTTATTATTTAAGGGAACGATTTTAAAACCTGTTAGTCTACCTGACTTTGACTGTGGTCCTAAAACAATCGCTGTGTAATTTGTCAAATCAGATAATAGCTCAGCTGATTTATAAAATACATCACTTAATTGATACAAATGGCCATTCATTAATTGCTTAATTTGAATACGTTCTTTTTCTTGAACAGATTTTGGTCGCATCAAATGATCAACATAAAAACGATAACCTTTCACAGATGGTATTCTACCAGATGAACTATGCACCTTTTGGATATAACCTAATTCCTCAAGGACACTCATCTCATTCCGAATAGTCGCTGAACTTGCGTCAACAGAACCATCTTCGACTAGTATTTTAGAGCTAACTGGCTCACCGTTTTCAGTAAAATAATCAATTATTTTATATAAGATTAATAATTGCCTCTGTGTCAACATTGCGCAACATCCTTTCGCTATTGAAGACAACTACTTCTCAACAAATTAGCACTCGAACGATTCGAGTGCTAATCAGTACATATAATTTAACAAAATTAGGTTATTCTGTCAATGTTTAAGACCCTTTTTTTAAGAATATAGTGTGAATTTTAAGCGAAAAATTCTATATTAAACTATTCAGACAATATTGCTAATGTATCCTCTTTATCTTGGTCTAATTGGTCTATTAAAGCCTGTGCGCTATCAAACTTCACTTCTCCTCTTAAGTACTTGACCCATTCAATGACGACGTCGTCACCATAAATTTGGTCATTAAAATCGAATATGTTCACTTCCACAGATAAATTCTTCTGATCTGTAAAAGTAACGTTATAGCCTACGGAAGCCATTCCATCATATTTCTTGCCCTTAACCGTAAGGCGTACGGCATAAACACCAATTTTTGGTAGTAGAGAAGAAGGATGTGAGAATATATTTGCTGTTGGATAACCCAACTCACGCCCTCTTGCGTCTCCATGAACAACAAAGCCCACAGTTTCATAGTTGTACCCAAGCATTTGATTCGCTTTTGTTAGTTCACCGTTTCGAATATAGGTACGAATAGAAGTTGAGCTGATCGAACCATTCGCGACTTTTTCTTCACCTACTTGAACAATTTCAAATTGATTTTTTGAATAATGTGGTAAATGCTTCATTGATGCAACTTCTGGCTTCCCGTATGTATAGTCATAGCCTGCGACAACAACTTTAGCATTCCAATCAATAATATATTGGTCGACAAAATCTTGGGGAGCTAAATTACCAAACTCTGAGTTAAAGAATACTTCATAAGTTACATCAACTCCCAAATCAGCAATACGTTGGTATTTTTGTTCGGGTAATGTCAAATAGTGATGTGCATCCAAACTCATCTTTTGGTAAATAAGTTTTGGTCGACGATTAAAGGTCATTAGGACGGCTTGTAGATTTCGCTCTCTAGCAATCTTAACCCCTTCTTTAATTACTTTTTGATGAGCTAAATGCACCCCATCAAAGAAACCAAGTATTAATACGGCTTCATCATTTATAATTTTACTTTTATCATATGGATGTGATAGTTTTATTAATTCCAATTTCTACACCTACAGTTCTGTTTTAAACATTTTTCGTGGTTTTAACATATTTTCTTTACTTGGATGTTTGTCATATAGAGAGACAATTTCGCCTGAATATTTTAACAATACTGGATAACTTGTTGCATTTAAGTCTTCCGTATTCAATAAAGCACCATTTTTAACTTTTCCCCATAACTCTTCGGTAAGAATTATTTCTGGAAACGCATCTAAACCGTAATCTATCGGTAAGAGGACTTCTGCTAATTTATCTTCTGCAACAATTTCTTGAAGTTGTTTTAAAGTAATTGTTTGATCTGCTGAAATTGCTCCACTTTTTATACGTGTTAATTCAGACATATGTGCTGGATAACCTAAATGCTTTCCAATATCGACAGCTAAAGTTCTGATATACGTTCCTTTGCTACACGATACATCAAAAGAGAAAGTCAGCGTTTTCACTTCATGATCGTAAGAAACTTCTGACGTGCGCTTTAAGCTATAGATTTCGACTTCTCTAGATGGTCGTTCAATTTCAATTCCTTCAAATGCATACTCATATAGACGCTTCCCGTTGATTTTCACTGCTGAAAACATAGGAGGAGTTTGTTCGATTTTACCAATAAAAGATTGAAGAGCGTCATCTACTAATGCTTCAGCGATCTTCTCAGTCACATCTTTCCGCTCCACAACTTCACCACTGGCATCTTCAGTAGCCGTTGAAAAGCCTAATGTTACTTCACCAGAATATGTTTTATCGCCTTCTAGCATAAACTCTAAGACCTTAGTCGCTGAACCAATCGCAATTGGTAAAACACCTTCAACTTCTGGATCAAGCGTTCCTGCATGCCCTACTTTTTTTATTCCAATTATATGACGAACTTTCCTAACACAACCAAAACTTGTCATCCCTTTTTCTTTCCAAAGGGGTAAGATTCCTTCTATCATAATTCACTTCGTTTCTATATCATAGTCATAGAATATTGTAACATAATTTATGCATAGAAATATGATGGAAGTTAATTTTCTCCACATAGTACCTCGATTCTACAAAAATAATAGCGTTTACAGCGTCTTGCTTTAAAATTATTAGACCTTCATGTTATGATTTGTATGATAATACAGAAAGGTAGGGATATTTATGAAACAATTATTTTCTTTTCCGACGAGTGAACTACAACAAGACACAGTTTATGTAACGTTAGCGATGGAGTTACACGCTACGACATTAACAAACGACAAAGATCGAATTCAATTCGAAAACTTAGTCAGTGAGGCGAAGAAAAAATTAACAGATTCAGATTGGGACGAGAAAACTCAACTTTTAGAGCAGCTTGAGGTTGTAAGTCAAAACCAAGATAGCTTGATTCAGTCACTTGGTGGTTTAACAATTTATATAACGCCTGATGACATCTATTTCTATCACCTAGCTATCGCTGTTCAAGATCGAGTTCGCATTAGTAAAATACCTTATGTTTTACCTTTAGCCTATAATTATCAATATACACGCGAATATAACTTATTACTTTTAAATAGAGAAAGTATTCGTTTATTTGAAGGTCGTGGCAGTAAACTTGAGGAATTACCTATCAGTGAAATTAAAGATGCCCCCGTTGATTTAGAAACTGCTTTGGGTACTGAAAAAGAAGGTGGAAACCTAAACTTTGGTACGTATAGTAGTGGCCAAAGTGGTCGAGGATCTACTCAATTCTTCCACGGACATAGCGAAGCGAGTGAAGAAAAAGATATAGACCGTGATCGCTACTTCAGAATGGTTGATAGTTTTGTTTATGATAATTATTCAAACGAGACAAAATTACCACTTATTGTCTACTCTGTTGAAGAAAACCTAGCATTATTTAACGAACTATCAAATAATGAATACCTAAGTCAAACAGGTATTAATGGTTCCGCTGCAAACTTGAAGAACAACGAAATAGAAAAACGAGTAGCTGAAACTATTGATGAAATTATTGCATACCAGAGAAATGAGTTATTAGACGAACTTAAAGAAACATCTCCCGATAACCGTATCGAGAATATTCCAGATGATTTAACGTCTGCTGCCTTACAAGGACGTATTGAAAAATTGTATGTCGGAAAAGGGTTTGAAATTCCAGGTACGATTACAGATGAAGGTAGGTATGATCCGAATGACGAACGCAATGACTTTATCTCAAGAATGGTTCATAATGTCTTGCAAACACAAGGTGAAGTTTATATTCTAGATGATAATGAAACGTTAGAGAACATGCCGATTGCAGCAAGACTTAGATATTAAGCCAAAACTAAAATCGCATCTAAATAATAGAGACGAATAATAAGGTCGCAATGATGGATACCAGACTTATTTCTGGATTCGTCATTGCGATTTTTCATTTTACGAAAAAATCCATGCAGCATTCTCTA
>CAZUZA010000066.1:0-6514 GCA_964624875.1 uncultured Carnobacteriaceae bacterium
ATCGGCTTGTGGCGCCGACATTCGTGGGTTCGATCCCCATCAGCCGCCCTTTTTAATGGGCTGTAGCCAAGCGGTAAGGCATCGGGTTTTGATCCCGTGTATCCTAGGTTCGAATCCTAGCAGCCCAGTTTTTTTATTTATATAGATGATTTGGCGCGGTAGCCAAGTGGTAAGGCAGGGGTCTGCAAAACCCTTATCGCCGGTTCAAATCCGGTCCGTGCCTTTTGGCATTTCTTATGACGTACTGAATATCATATGAAGGCGATGTGGCGGAATTGGCAGACGCGCTGGACTCAAAATTCAGTGTCCATTGTGGACGTGTCGGTTCGATCCCGACCATCGCTATACAAACATAATACATTGCGAAACACTTCTCAGTCTGAGAGGTGTTTTTTAATGCCTAAAATGATAGGATGCATCGAGTGGTTTCAGCCGGTGTCTTCATAAGGACTTAGTGTTCCTAGTCGTTATTCATCCGTGGGCTGGTACTCTTTTTTATTATGCGCATTTCATGTAAAATAGCTTGAGAAGAATATCAGAAGCTCTTATTGGTGAAATGGAGGAGAATATGGCGATAGAATTAAGGGAATACACGACTTATATAGAAGAAGAGGTTTTGCCTCTCTATAAATCGGTCGGTTGGAGTCTTTATGTGAATCAACCTGAAAAGTTAAAACAAGCCTATGAACATTCGCTACATGTCATTGGCGCTTATGATGGAGACCGACTAGTCGGATTAATTCGAGTGGTTGGAGATGGTGTGAGCATTATCTTTATCCAGGACTTACTCGTTCATGAGGAGTACCACCGTCAAGGAATTGGTACCCAATTAATAGTGGCCATATTAGAAAAATATAAAGAGGTTCGCCAAAAGGCCCTACTAACCGATGACTTTCATGCGCAAAAAGCTTTTTATCGGAAGGCTGGCTTTATGCCGATTAGTGAAACAAAAGGTATCTGCTTCGTGAATTATACGTTCTAAGTCACGAGAAGCAGATACCTTCTTTTTTATTATTTACGTGTTCATTTCACCAAGAGGGCTTGGGGTTTTATCTTGTTCATTGGTCATTGGAATCGGCGATTCTTTCGAGCATTCGAGCGTATAGGTCAGGTGCTTGCCGTCCTTTGAGTATTCAACGACGCGGTAAAAGGGGTCGTGATAAAAAAGGAAGCGACTGTTATTTTCGAGTGCTTCTTGCATATAGTGTGTTTTGGCTGCGATTGAGTCCATTGGGTAATCATCGACGCCACCGACCCAAAGAGGGTTGGCATGGACAAAGGTTAACAACAAATCAGCCAAATGAAACAGTGTCTCGTCTTGTTGTTCGAAGCGAATAATGGCATGTCCCCGACTGTGTCCACCGGTGTGTTCCATCGTAATGCCTGGCGCGATTTCAAGTGTGTCTTTGAAAGTCGTCACTTGTTGTTGAATCGGCTCCCAATTGGCTTTTAGGTACGTGTTTTTTGTGCGTGCATTCGGGTGTCGCACGTCATCCCATTCTTTATCCGTCATATAAATTGTCGCATTTGGATATGTGGACTTTAATTCGCCATTTTCCAAGTAGGTTAATCCACCTGCATGATCGTTGTGCATATGTGTCATGAGGACACCGTCAATATCTTCGCGTGTTAGTCCGACTTGGGCTAAGCTGCCCACAAGGTCTCCTTCAGAATGGAGGCCAAATATTTTCTTCGCTTTTTCATTCGCTTTATCGATTCCGATACTTGCATCAATTAAATAATTCTTGTTTTGATATTGAATTAAAATCGGGTCAGCTGTCGTTGGAATCTGATTTTTTTCGTTATAGGGAAAGTAACGTCCCCACAAACCTCGAGGCACTGGCCCAAATAGGGTCCCACCATCTGTATTTAGCATCACGCCATCTAACCAGGTAAAGGTCATCTTGTGAAATGTGTATTGGTCAAGCATGTCGTCACTCCTTTAATTTTCTTTAGGATACCGGTAAATAGCAGAGTGAAGCAACTAGTTGTTTTTAAAATGAGCTTTTCTTTTTTCAACAAACGCGGCCATACCTTCTTTTTGATCAGCTGTCGCAAAGAGTAAACCGAACGTATTTGCTTCTAAGGTTAAGGCGTGGTCTAAAGGTAAATCGTATCCTTCATTGATAACCGTTTTAGCTTGTTTAACGGCGATAGGTGCGTTTTTCATAATGGTTTGAGCCAATGTCTGAGCAGCTTCCATTAAGTGCTCTGGATCAGCGATTTGGTTAAACAAACCTACTTTTAAAGCTTCGTCAGCCTTGATGTTTCGCGCTGTCCAAATGTATTCTTTTGCTTTTGCTATTCCGATGGTTCGGCTCAAGCGTTGGGTCGCACCAAAGCCAGGGAAAATCCCTAACCCAACTTCAGGCAAGCCCACAATTGCGTTGGTGCTCCCGATACGAATATCACAAGCTAAGGCTAATTCTAAACCACCACCTAAGGCATACCCATTAATAGCAGCAATGACAGGTTGTTTTAAGTGGGCTAATTTTGTAAAAACGTTATTGCCTAAGCTTGAGAATCTTTGGGCCTCGAGTGGGGTGCTGTCTGCCATCTCTTTAATATCGGCACCAGCAACAAAGGCTTTATCGCCAGCTCCTGTAAGGATGACAACTTGGATAGCTTCATTGTTGTTTATTTCATCTAAAGCTCGATCCAGTTCTGTTAGCACGGTACTGTTTATGGCATTCAATGCTTTTGGTCGATTAATTGTGAGGGATGCTAAACCATCTGTTACGTCTAAAATAATTGTTTCATAAGTCATGTTTTATTCCTCCGTTGTTTGCATGTTTTTTGAAATGAAAAACCCAGCTACATGGCAAGCAGCTGGGCGACCTTGTTTAAGGTGTGGTTACTAAATTAAGGTTATACGAATGCGCCAGCGCCGACGAGTTCACGTCCGATGATTAGTGCGTTTATTTCATGGGTTCCTTCGTATGTATAGATGGATTCGGCATCGGCAAATAAGCGCGCGACATCTGTGTCGAGTGTGATGCCATCGCCTCCGACAATTTCGCGTGCTAAAGCTGCTGTTTCTCGCATGCGTAGTGAATTATGCATCTTTGCGAGCGAGGAGTTGACCATTTCGTATTTGCCTTCATCCATGAGCTCAGCTAAGCGAACAGAATAGGCGATTGCTGCTGTGACGTTTGCTTGCATACGCGCGAGTTTTTCTTGTGTGATTTGGAATTCGCCAATTTTCTTGCCGAATTGTTCGCGTTTTTTGACGTAATTTAATGCTGCGACATAAGCGCCACCGGCAACACCTGTTGCGATATGTGCGACGTCTGCACGTGTATTGATTAAAATCTTAGCGACATCTGCAAAGCCCGTAATATTTTGTAGGCGATCGGTCTCTGGGACAACGACATCTTCTAAAGTGATGTGTGCGTTTTGAACGGGACGTAAACTGATTTTCCTTGGAATTGGTGTTGCTTGATACCCTTCGGCACCTTTGCGAACGATGAAGCATTTAATTTTCTCATCTTCTATATCACGTGCGAATACAGGAATGATATCCGCTGTGTCTGCGCCACCGATCCATCGTTTCTCACCATTTAAAATCCAGTTATCACCATCACGCCTTGCCGTTGTTTCTAAACCACCGGCAATATCTGATCCGTGTGCAGGTTCTGTTAACGCAAAACATGTTTGCCATTCAAAGCTTTCTACTTTAGGAATGAATTCTTCTAACTGACGCTCACTTCCACCAATTAATAGGGTATTGTAACCCAAGCCACCATGGACGGTGAAAAATGTCGCGACAGAAGCATCAAAGCGAGCGAGTTCATAATATAAAAAGGCGTTGTAAATTTGACGTGGTCTTTTTTCTCTTTCACGTCCTTCGAATAACTTTGGATGATTCATAATTTTGGCGTCAGCTAACTTGAAAAATTCAGCGTATGGGAAAGTTGCTTCATCCCAATGCTGATTTATCACCGGGCGAATATCGGTCTCGATAATTTCGCGAACTTCTTGTAAAACTTCCGCTTCTCCCAATGTTAGCTTCGTTGTATACTCGAACATATCCTCTGGGTATAGTTTTTTTAAGATTTGTTCTTTCTTGATACTCATTCCTTATCCTCCTATGATGTATGGCTTTTATCTATTGAATAAATGTAAACGCTTACTACAAATCTATTCTAAAGGTCATAATGGAAAAGAACCACTTAATATAAATTAATTGAATCATAAGCTGAAGTTATACCTGTGCCAATTTAGAGGAATAAGAGACAGAGCGATGTTAAATAGTTGGTTTAATGGTAGAATGGAATATAAATAACTGGAATGAGGAGGTGTCTAAATGAAGAAGGATCTTTTATTTGTAGATGGTTATAACATGATTGGTGCATGGCCTCATCTAGCTAAGTTACAGCGAAGAGATGAATTAGCTGCAGCGCGTGATCTTTTATTAACCGAACTAAGTGAGTATGCTAAGTATGAAAGCGTAGAAGTTCGTGTTATTTTTGACGCGCAGTTCGTACCAGGCATCCAAAAAGAATATAAACAATATAATCTAACGGTTATCTTTACGAAGGAAGATGAAACAGCTGACAGCTATATTGAAAAAGCAGTAGGAAATGAAAATTTACATATCACTAACGTAATTGTCGCCACATCTGACCTGGCAGAGCAATGGCTTGTCTTTCAAAGAGGGGCTTCAAGAAAGTCAGCCCGTGACTTATACAAAGAACTCAATCATACAAAAGGACAAATACGATTAGACACACACGAGTACAATCTAAACTACACTAGGCGCCGCTCCGTGTTCAGCGAAGAACAAGAAGAGAAGCTAAGGAAGTATATGGAAGAATTACAAGAATAATACATATATGTGTTTTTTCGGTGTACTTATTTGTAAAACCCCTTCACAAATTATTGTTTTGTGAGAATATGATTAGGGTGACATTAATCATAGATGAATCAATATATGGAGGGAAGAAAGATAGAACATAAATTTAATAGAAATCTTGCTGAATTGTTGGTATTGTCATTGAAAACTTTTGGTGAGCAGCCATTTGGATTATTAATTGAGATGTCTCGACCAATTACTACAAACGTAATCTCTAGGTACTTTTTCAAGTCACATGATCGAGACGATTTGTTCCAAATTGCAAATATGGTCTTGCTAGAATCAGTTAAAGAGTATGATGTAGATCAAGGTATGGGCTTTTTCAGATTCTTTCAGATGAAGTTGCAAAACAAAATGAATATGATAGTTAGGCGTGAATTGGCAGAAAAGCGAACCATGGATACTGAATCCGTATCTTTAGATGAACTAATGCTTGAAGGTGGCGATTTTCTAGAGATGATGGCAGGTGTAACATCTAATCCAGAGTATATGGCGATAGTGAGTGAGACTTTTGATCGTTATTTGGTAGAGCTATCCGCGCTGGAAGAAAGTGTATTTATTCTATATATCAACGGGACTTCCTTGAAAGAGATAGCGAAACATTTAGGAGCAAAAGAAGCACAAGTTAGAAATGCGTTATATCGCTGTAGTATGAAATTTAAAAATATTATAGATGATAACTTAAAATAATACATAGAATTAATGTCAACCGACAAAAGCCTACTTAAATCATTAAATAGGCTTTTTGTTTTTTTGGTACTTAATAAGCGATAGGTATATAATGGAGAAACAAGGAATATATTATTGTCTTCTTATATAGAAGGTATTAAAATCTATATATAGAAGATGTGGGAAAGCAGGAGAGTTAAATGAAAACATTTGAAGATTATTTAAATTCAATGGGTGAACCGGAACAAAGAGACAAAATGGAAGCCATACTTAATTGGGTAGAAGAAAAATATCCACGCCTTGATCAACGAATAGCCTGGAGTCAACCTATGTTCACACACAATGACACATATATCATTGGTTTTAGTCATTCGAAGCACCATATCGCAATGTCACCTGAAGTAAAACCTATGAAGGAGTTTGCAAAAGAAATTAAAGAAACGGGATTAAGTCATACAAATAATATCATTCGAATTAAATGGGCCGATGATATTCCATACCAACTAATGGAAACTTTGATTGAATATAATATAAAAGATAAAGAAGGATATACGAATTTTTGGCGCTAAATCCGATGGTAAAATGATACTTTATGTAAAGAATGTAAATTTCTTGTTAGGTTAAAGACGGTGGTTAACACCTTTATAAAATAAAAGTCATCTTTATGAAAATAATCCTTGTATTTTGCAGAAGACTACTCTATAATTATAAGTCGAGACAGGGAATACCAATTGAATAACGTTCGTTTCATCACTTGAAATGCAACTAGAGCAAGTGATTTTTATTTTTAGAAATAAAAACATCGCTCAAACCTTGTAAATGTTACAACTTGTAACAAACTTTACAAAAAGTTGAAATAGTTGTTGACAAGATGAAACATCGGTGGTAAGATATATCTCGTGCTCAAGAAGTTAACGAAACAACTTGAAGCAAACAATTTAACCAATTGATCTTTGAAAACTGAACAAAATAATACAACCAAAAATGTGC
>CAZUZA010000067.1:0-6444 GCA_964624875.1 uncultured Carnobacteriaceae bacterium
AAAGGAATTCCCACAATTGTTAAACAAAAGACGATGCCCAATGTTATTTCTTCGGCAACCATCACAAAACCACCAAGAATTAGCCAGATGATATTTAATAAGAGTGATCCACCACTGTCACTAAATACGATATCCTTGCCAAAAGGAGCGGCTGACATCTTCGCAAATTTAAAACACTGTTTACCAACTGGTATACCGATAATCGTAATCGACCATAGTATCCCAATTACAATCCATGAAAACCAACTGATAAAGCCTCCTAAAATAAACCATACAATATTTCCAAGTGTTTTCAAATGGGTTTCTCCTTTCTGTTTTTAATGTAGCCTTAGTATAGTAGAAACAAAATGAAAGCACATCGGTCTAAATGTTGATTTTTATTGATAAAGTTATTTAACTAATCTGTGGTGGTCGCTCATCAACGTTATTCGGAGCTTCAAAATCAGGGTGATGCCATTCTTTTAATGTGTTCATATCTTTTGCATCGATTTCAAAATCAAAAATATTAAAGTTTTCTTCAATACGTTCACGATGAACCGACTTCGTTAAAGGAACAACGCCTAATTGTAAATCAAAACGCAATAGCAATTGTGCGATTGATTTATTATATTTAGCTAACATCTCTTGGACGAACTTTTCTTCTTTAAGAACCTGTAGTGGTTTTAAAGGCGAGTAGGCTTGAACCACGATATCATGTTTTTCACAATAGTCGCGAATCTCATCTTGGGTGACACCAGGGTGGACTAGTAGTTGATTGACCATAGGTTGAATTCGCGCATTTTCGACAAGGTTTTCTAAGTGTTGAACAGAGAAATTACTCACGCCGATTGCTTTTAGCACACCTTCTTCATATAGTTCTTCAAATGCTCGCCAAGTATCTAAGTTATCCTCTTGCCAACTATCCTCATGACCTTTTACAACAGGCCAATGAATTAAATAGAGATCTAAATAATCGGTTCCTAATTTTTCTAAGGTTTCTTTGACTTCGCGATACACATTGTCATAGCCGTGAGCACCATTTCTTAATTTACTCGTAATAAATAACTCTTCTCGAGGAAAGCCACTTTCTTTTAGGCCTTTTCCAACAAGCTCTTCGTTTTGATAAGCAGCAGCACCATCGATATGACGAAAGCCAACTTCAATAGCATCTGTCACGCCAGTAATCACTTCTGATGGATTTGTATTTTGCCACATACCATAACCTAAAGCAGGCATTTGTAGACCATTTCTTAATGTATAATTTTTCATAAAAACATTCTCCTTTAGCCACTTTTTGTTCATAGTTCATTGTAGCAAATAATATGAAAAAGGTAGAGTAGAGAACCTTATGGGTTTCTTATTCAGTGATGAATCAGCCACTGATTTTCTTGTACATATTGATCAGAATAAGTATAGTGAGTGTTTTTTTAAAAGAAGCCTAACATTCGCCAGGTTTTAACACTAAATAGTATTTGTTTATGTTATATTCCTTCCTATTTAGTCGGTTGTTTTAAAATTTTTCTTCATAAAAACACAAAATATTCAAATCTCGTTAATACATCAGGCCTGTTTGTATGTTATTCTTGTTAGGATAGTTTATTTTTGAAAAAGGAGTACATGATTATGCTACAGATTAAAAATATTACTAAAACTTATGACACGGGAGCATTACAACAGAGAGCTCTTGATGGGGTTAGTTTTAATTTAAGAAAAAATGAATTTGTGTCTGTTTTAGGGCACAGTGGTTCTGGTAAAACAACCCTTTTAAATATTATTGGGGGACTTGACCGTTATGACACAGGAGACATCGTCATTAATGATATCTCTACAAAAGAATATACGGACCGCGATTGGGATTCTTATCGTAACCATTCGGTAGGCTTTGTGTTTCAAAGTTATAACCTCATTCCACACCAGTCTGTGTTATCAAACGTTGAGCTTGCTCTAACGATTTCAGGCATTTCACCAAAAGAGAGAAAAGAAAGAGCCGCTATAGCGTTGGAAGAAGTGGGCTTGAAGGATCACCTACATAAGCGTCCGAACCAATTATCGGGTGGACAGATGCAGCGAGTGGCGATTGCGCGTGCGTTAGTGAATGAGCCGGATATTTTACTAGCGGATGAGCCGACAGGTGCTTTGGATACAGAGACGAGCACGCAGATTATGGATTTACTGAAGCGTGTGGCAGAAGACCGTCTTGTTGTGATGGTGACACATAACCCTGAATTGGCTGAGGAATATTCGAGTCGTATTATTGAGTTGAGAGATGGCGAGATTATTTCGGATACGAATCCATTGAATATTGATGATCCGGATGCAGTGGAATCGACGCATAAAAATATGGGGAAAGCGTCAATGTCATTTTTAACGGCTTTATCGTTAAGTTTTAATAACTTAAGCTCGAAAAAAGCGCGTACGTTTTTAACAGCCTTTGCGGGATCGATTGGAATTATCGGGATTGCTTTGATTTTATCGTTATCAACGGGTGTGAATGATTATATTGACAACATCCAAGAGGACACGATGTCGGCTTATCCAATTACAATCGAGGAACAGTCGATTGACTTAGATAGTTTGATGAACGTTCAAGATGAGTCGTTTCAACAAGATGACGAGACGACAAATGAAGCGTTAGATGCCGTTTATTCAAATACGATGTCGTTAGAGTTGATTAGTAGTACAACGTCGACATTACGTGAAAATAATTTAACGTCTTTTAAAGAGTATTTAGATGACCCATCAAATAATATTCAGCCATATATAGGTTCGAATGGTGTTGTTTATTCTTATGCTGTGAATTTTGATTTATTCGCTTATGATGAAGACGACACATTTTTGAACACGGATGGCAGTACGTTTTCAAAGGATGATTCATCGGGTATTGCGGGCTTCCAGCCACCATCGAGTCCATTAATGCCGACACAAACGAATATTAGTGAGCTAATTCCGGGAGTAAATGGCAATTTAATTAGTCCAGTTGTGACAGACAACTATGAAGTTTTACATGGTGCGTGGCCAGAAGAATTTGACGAACTTGTTTTAAGAGTTAATCAGAATAATGAAATCGATATGACCGTTCTTTACCAGCTAGGTATTTTTCCAGCTGAAGAGTATGAAGAGATTTTAAACCAAATTGATAATGGTGAAGAAGTTGAGTTAGAACAGCGTGAAATTAGCTATGAAGACTTAGTGGATATGACTTTTTATTTATTGCCAGCGAGCGATTATTTCGTTGAAGATGAGAATGGTTACTTCGAAAACATTTCAGAAGATGACTTGTTTGTTGAAGACTTAGTGGAAGAACAAGCGATTGAAATGAAAGTTACAGGTATTGTTCGTGCGTTAGGCGATGCTACAACAGCGGCTATTACAACACCTGTTGCGTATACGAGTGCTTTGACAGCACACTTAATTGATCATACGAATGCGAGTGACGTTGTCCAAGCACAAGAAGCTTCACCAGAAGTGAACGTGTTAAATGGTATGCGTTTTGAAACAGAGAATGATGAACAAAAGATTG
Organism: uncultured Carnobacteriaceae bacterium; assembly: GCA_964624875.1. Lineage (GTDB taxonomy): Bacteria > Bacillota > Bacilli > Lactobacillales > Carnobacteriaceae_A > Atopostipes. Next base: position 3,500 of record CAZUZA010000067.1, read on the forward strand.
AAGATACACGTGAATATCTAGAGAGCTTTACGATTAGTGAAAAAGCTGACTTTGTCCGTTCGATGCAAGATAGTAATGCAGAAGCGGGGCCAATGCCTGGTTCAGCTCCACAAATGACGGAAGAACAATTAGCGGCTGGCTTTGATAGCTTAATAGCTGATTTAGATTCAGATACGTTATTAAGTATTTATGATACATCGATTTCAACTGGAAGCTATGATGACAATATGAAAGCATTTGGTGTGGTTAGTTTAGATGCACCATCTTCAATCAGCATTTATGCTGATAACTTTGAAGATAAAGATGCCATCTCAGCTGAAATTGAAGCGTACAATACGACAGTAGATGAAGAAGAACAGATTACGTACGCCGACTTTGCGGGCTTAATCATGTCATCGGTAACGGAAATCATTAACGTGATTACGTATGTATTGATCGCCTTCGTAAGTGTTTCCTTAGTCGTTTCGTCAATTATGATTGGGATTATCACATATATTTCAGTACTGGAACGTACGAAAGAAATTGGTATCCTGCGAGCGATTGGTGCTTCAAAAGGAAATATTTCAACCGTGTTTAATGCGGAAACGATTATTATCGGTTTATTCTCAGGGTTACTAGGAGTGGGCTTAACTTACTTGATGCACATTCCATTAAATATGATTCTGGATAGTTTATTCGGTGCCGGTGTTCGTGCCAGCTTAACGCTAAATAGTGCGTCTATCTTAGTTATTTTAAGTGTCGTGTTATCCTTTGTTGCGGGCTTGATTCCTTCGAAACAAGCGTCTGAAAAAGATCCAGTAGATGCATTAAGAACAGAATAATAATATTTAGAAAAGTCTCGCCTTGAATCAAGGTGAGACTTTTTTCGTCGCGAAAAACAAATATATTCACCAAAACGAATTTTAAACCATGGGGTAAATTCAAATATTGTCTAAAACAAAAATAAACCCATATTTTAAAAAAATATATTCACCAAAATGAATTTAAACCCATATTTCCCAATTATATCATCCTCAGCTCACATAAGACGTGACTTTTTTCATTTCACAATAAGTTTTATACCTTCAAATTTGAGGGCATGTGCTATACTAAAAGACAAATATGTCTAGGAGGAACACCATGAAATTTGCAGATTATACTTATGAAAGACCGGACTATGAACTGTACAAAAAAGATTATTTACAACTTGTAGATACGCTGAAAGAAGCGCAATCGCTAGATGAAGTCAAAGAGGTAATTGACAGCATTTCAGAATTAACGTCATCGTTAGATACAATGGGGACGCTAGCTTCCATTCGTTATTCTATAGACACAAAAGATGCGTTTTACAGCGAGGAAGACAACTACTGGAACGAATACTCGCCGTATTACCAGGAGCTCAGCACGACCTACTACAAGGCCGTCATGGACTCGCCTTACTTAGAGGAACTGCAGGCATTTTACCCAAGAACCTACTTCCAAAATATGCAGTATGAGTTAGATTCGTTCGATTCGTCGGTCATTGATTTACTGCAAAAAGAAAACCAATTGAGTAGTGAATACCAAAAACTTTTGGCTTCGGCTGAAATAGAATTCGATAGTAAAAAGTTAACGCTATCGCAGTTTGGACCCTACTTGCAATCAACGGATCGTGAAGTGAGAAAAGCAGCGACAGAAGCACACTTGAGTTTCTTTAAAGAGCATGAAGATAAAATCGATGGCATCTATGATGAAATGGTAACCGTCAGAGATACGATTGCGAAGAAGCTAGGCTACAAGGATTTCGTAGAGCTTGGTTATGTGCGTATGAAACGCTTTGACTACAACCGAGAAGATGTCGAAATTTATCGTAAGCAAGTCCTTGAGTATGTGGTGCCATTAACGGAAAAACTTTCGCAAAGACAAGCGCAGCGTATTGGAATTGACGATATGAAGCACTATGATACGGCCTTACAATTTTTAGATGGAAACCCTGTTCCTCAAGGAGACCCAGATTATATTATTGAAAATGGACGTAAAATGTATCATGAGTTAAGTGAAGAAACGGCTGAATTTATTGATTTCATGTTTGATAAAGAATTAGTCGACTTATTGTCAAAAGAAGGTAAAGCTGGTGGAGGATACTGTACGTATATTCCAGATTACCAATCACCATTTATCTTTGCGAACTTTAACGGGACTTCAGGCGATATTGATGTCTTAACTCATGAAGCAGGGCATGCTTTCCAAGTTTACGAATCGCGCTGGGTGAAACAACCAGAAATCGTATTCCCAACGTATGAAACATGTGAAATTCACTCAATGAGTATGGAATTCTTTACATACCCATGGATGGAATTATTCTTTAAAGAGCAAACCGATAAATACAAGTTTGACCACTTAAGTGGTACGGTTCATTTCTTACCATATGGTGTTTTAGTGGATCATTTCCAACATGAAGTGTATGAAAATCCAGAGTGGTCACCAGCCGAAAGGAAGGCAGCTTGGCGTAAACTGGAGAAACAATATATTCCACATCGCGATTATTCTGAAGAGGCCTTCTTAGACCAAGGAACGTACTGGTATCGTCAAGGGCATATCTTTGGTTCGCCATTTTACTATATTGACTACACGTTAGCGCAAGTGATTGCCTTACAATTTTGGAAACGTGCTATTGTCGATGAAGATGCAACGGCTTGGGATGACTATATGGAAATCTGTAAAGCTGGTGGAACGAAGAGTTTCTTAGAAACAGTAGAAATCGCGCACTTACGCTCACCATTTGAAAAAGGCTCATTAGCGGATGTTATTCAAACCATTGATGAAACATTAGCAGCCGTCGATGACGCAAGTCTATAATATCGTTCAATCATCACCAGTTCTGATCGAATTGGTGATGTTTTTTATTTGGATGTAACCGGAAAATAGCAGCCATATCCATCTAAGGTCCTATATCAACCAAATATGTATATTGATATACTTATCTT
>CAZUZA010000068.1:0-2864 GCA_964624875.1 uncultured Carnobacteriaceae bacterium
AATCCACTTATCTAAACGGTCTAAACTTGCTTGACTCATTTCAATATCTCCAACTAAAACTTCATCCACGAAGAAATTTTCCATTAAATCTAAGTATGCATAAACTGGATCTGCATAACGGTGTTCTTCTAATGTTGGAAGACCTGCATAAATTGGTCCACGTTTTTCTTCATCTCCAACAATAAATGCTTGAATTCTGAAACCTTTTTTACTTAGATAAGCATTTCTTTCATATAAGAACTCACGGCCTAAACCTGTATTTTCTCTTGGATAAAAGTTGTGACACACTGTAATATCTGATAAATCAAAACCAACAGCTTCTAAGTCTTTACTTGTTTGATCATTAATTGTACTTGCATTTAAAACAACTTTAAAATCTTTTGAAAGTTCTTTCATCTCTTCATACGTAAAACCATAGTCCATACGCAAGCTACTGACGCCTAAATCTTTAAAGAATTCTGTTGCATCTTCTTTCTTAACGTTATAAAGATCAAATGTTCCAGATGAAACATCGGTCATTAATTCCATACCATACGCATTCATTTTTTTAGTAATTTGCTTTAATGATTCTAAAGTATCAGAAGAATCATCTTCTGGAATATGCATTGAAGTAAAAATTGTTTGAACACCTGCTTCATGCATGCGGTCAATAAAAGCCAAGTTTTTCTCTGTTCCCTCAGCTAAATATAATGATGCACCTAACATATTATCATCTCCTAGTGTTTTTAAACTAAAAATAAAAGAGGAGTGCTAATCACTCCTCTTCAAAATTAGCATTCTATATTAATTAATCTTCAGCGACTGACATATCGCGATCATGTAATGCTTCTGACTCTAAGTCTTGTTTCTCTAGAATCTTGATGAATGGGTAGAAAATTAATCCCATTACAACCCAACCGATTAATACGTAGATCATTGGCCAAATTTGACCGTTCGTTGCTAACAATGTCTTAATCGGTGCCGGCATGATCCATGGTACAGATAATACTGGAACGGGTAGTAAACCGAAGTTTACAAAGATTATTGTTAGAACCGTTAGAGCTACATAAACTAAGATAAATGGAATCATCATCACTGGGTTAAGCATAATTGGTAGACCAAAGATTAGTGGCTCTCCAATGTTGAATAGTGCTGCTGGAAGAGCTAGAGCTCCAAGTGATTTAATTCGTCTAGATTTAGATGTTAACATTACAGCTGCCATCGGTGCTAGACCTGTCCAGATGTAGTTATCCATTAAAAGTGACGTCCAAGTATACGGTAAGTCTGAAGCTGCCATACTACCAATTTGTTGGTAAGTTTCTTGGTTCGCTGCAACCATTTGTGTCCAAAAAGTACCTGCTACTGAACTTACAATGTTTGAACCGTGAATACCAACTGACCATAGTAGACGGTTAATGACTACTGTAATCAACATTGCACCCTCGGTGTCTCCAACTTGTACAAGTGGTTCGAAGATCTCTTGAATAATTTCTGGTAAGTTAATTCCTCCGACGTGTCCTAATAACCACCAAAATACAATGACGACTGTACTTGGGATTAAAGCTACAAAAGCTTGAGATACGTTTTGTGGAACGTTTTCTGGTAATTTAATAACAATGTTTTTGCTTACGATGAAACGGTAAACTTCAACTGTTACAATACCAACAATAAGTGCCGTAAATACTCCTAGTGCTCCTAGGTATGTAGTTGGAACACCTGCAAATGCTACTGGATCTTCTACCCCTTCAACAATTGTTTGAACTGTTTGAGCTGGGTTTAATAGTAAGAATGATGCTAATGACAATACAACCGTCTGTAACGGGTCAATTGCAAACCCTCGGTTATTGTTGTACCACTCTGTTAATCCATAAGCTACTGTTACTGATGAATAGATACCTAAGAAAGCTGTACCTACACCTGATGCTGCAGCGATCGTCCATCGGAAATCACCTAGCATTTCTAAATAAGGGTCATACGGGAATGATGCTGCAATTAGAAATAGTGATCCTATAATTAATAGACTCATAATTCCTAATCCCATACGTTGCATTACTTGTACGTAACGCATTTGAGAAAATTTTAATAATGGCGGTGCGATTCTATTCTCAATAAAATCTGTAAATTTATCCACTGTTATTCCTCCTCGATTTTTTGTGTTTTATATTTACAAGTTCATACTATCATAACGCTTTCATACATGCAACAATATTTTACTATCTTTTGTTAATTTTGAAATATAATTTTCTTTAGAGTCCTGATATGTTGATTTTAAGCTGTTTTAAGAATTAAAAAAGGCCCTACATGAAATCATATTCCATATAAGACCTTTTCTAAATTAAATATACTCTTCTGTTTTTACCTTCACCATGATAACATCGCTAACTTTATTCTTGATAATTTGTTTCGCAACACCTACGGCACTTTCTGGATCTTTTGCATCTGTTTCAAAATATAATTTGATGCCTTCTTTCTTTACAAAAGTGAACGACGGGTCTTCATTTAACTCGAGTTGTGTTTGAATTTGTTTATGCATTAATGGACTATTTACAATAATCATTTTTATTCCTCCAATAGTTTAAATGGTTACAGGTGACACACCTGTTGGTTTAATTTCTCCAAGTAACGTTCGAACCGCTATATCAATGGGTGTTCTGCTCGGCTCATATGTATTGATCCAAAAGTTCGATTTATCCACAAACTTGCCAACATACGGGCTCTTCATTGAAATAAGATCGACTGTCTTCTCTTTACTTAATTCTTTTACTAGTGAAATGATGTCGTCATCTTCTTTAACAACCATTGTGCCTAGTACAATTCGATCTGCTTTTTTACTCTTATCTATAATAATTTGCTTCTCTTCTTCAGTTAAAGAGTTGGTAACCATC
>CAZUZA010000068.1:2964-6291 GCA_964624875.1 uncultured Carnobacteriaceae bacterium
TGCGAGTCGGTGTTTGTATCCCCATGGCCCGGGAAGTGTTTCAGGGCTGTGGCTACTTTTGAATCTTGAAGTCCTTTCATCATTTGGATCCCAAATTCACTGACCATCTCTGGTGTTTCACCAAATGAGCGTACACTAATCACTGGATTCTCAGGATTGTTGTTTACATCCAAAACAGGTGCGTAGTTCCAGTTCAATCCTAGACTCAGTAAGTCATCTCCTGTTGCTTTACCAACTTCATACGCATACTTCGAATCTTCTGTAGCAGAGAGCGCCATTGCTCCTGGGTATTCACCCGCTCCTTCGCCAAGGCGTTTAACTGTTCCATTCTCTTCATCAATTGCGATAAGTAATGGATGTTCATAGCCTGCTGCTCTTGCCTCTTTTTGTAGAGATGTCGTTAGCTCCAACACTTCTTTAGGCGTTCCAATGTTATAAGCAAATAAAATCACTCCACCAATCTGATAATCATGAATCATTTTTTTCAACTCTGGAGTAATTTCTCTTCCAGGAAAACCTACAACAAATAATTGTCCTATTTTCGTTTTCATAATACCTCCTTTAAAATAATTGCATATATTATCCTAGGTGCAATTATATTTCGTATTTATTATATACAAAACAGAAATAATATTCCATTATAAATTGGATAAAATGAAAGAATAAATTTTAAATGGCTAAATTGATTCGCCACCTATAGTTTCTCCTATAAAAAGAAAAAAAGTAGGACAATGAAGTCCTACCCCTTTTGGTCAGTTTAAAGTTGAAATTATATACTATTCAGCATGCGGTGCTTGATTATCTAATTCTTCTTGTGCCGCCACTCGATCCGCTTCTTCTCTCGCTAAGTTATCCTTATCCACACTACGTACGAATGGATAGTAAATCGCGATACTCATAACAAGTGTAACAGCTTGTAAGAGTGCTCCACTGATGGCTCCACCCGTAGCAAGATAACCCGCTATGATGGCCGGCATCGTCCATGGAACAACGATTCCCACAGGTGCTGCAACAATTCCTAGTGACATTGCAAAGTATGAAACGACTGCAATAGCCATTGGTGCAAGAATAAATGGTACTAATAATTTAAAGTTTAATACAATTGGCAAACCAAAAATTAGTGGTTCGTTAATATTGAATATTCCAGATGGTAAAACAAGTCGACCTAATGTTTTAGACTGCTCACTCTTCGTAAAGAAAAACAATACAATTGCTAAACCTAAAGTCGATCCTCCTCCACCCATCCAAACGAAGATATTCATAAATTCATTTGTAATGATGTTTGGCATAAGCGCTTCGCCTGCTTCGAAAGCTAGACGGTTTTGGTCAGAGTTCGCTAACCATACTGGTTGCATGATTGGACCAATGATGTTGTTTCCGTGAATCCCCAAAAACCAGAAGAATGAATTCAGGAAAATCATTAATAATGATCCCCATAACGATGAACCTACTGCGTTAAATGGACGTCCGATTGTTTGAGTGATTAATACGTGAATGTTTCCATCCGCTACACCTGTAATGTCCATAATCGCGTAAACTAAACCAGCTAATACAATAACTAAAAATCCTGGAATAAGAGCTGAAAATGATCTCGATACCGCTGGTGGAACACCTTCTGGCATCTTAATCGTCCAATTTCTATCAACCGCAAAGCTGAAAATTTCAGCCGTTAATAAACCAACAACAATAGCAATAAATAATCCCGCACTACCAACGTACGTATAGTTAATACCCGTACCAATATCTGGCAGTGAAATATTTGGTGTTAAAATTACAAATGCAGATAATGCAATCGCTCCTGCAGAAATACCGTCTTTCCCATAATGTCTTGTCAAACTATTCGCGATACCAAATACCGCAATTAATCCCATCAAACCAAATGAACCGTTGGTAATCTTACTAAAATAAGGAGCAATTCCAGCATCGCTAATCCATTCCATATAAGCGTCTGAAGGTAAATTACCTAAAATAAGGAACAATGAACCGATAATGATTAAGGGCATCCCTAAAACAATACCATTACGTAGAGCAATTAAGTGACGTTGATTTCCAAGCCGACCTGCATACTCTTCCACTTTTTGTAACATGTTGTTTTCCTCCTCAAAACCTTTTGTACCTCAACATTCAACAATTCAGACCTAAGCCTCAACAAATCTAAATGTAGACCACGGCTCTAAGTCATTGATGAACTGAACCGAACCGTTTGCCAAATGACCGACAACGTTACGCTCCCCTTCATCTTCGATCTCTTTCAAGATCACTTGCGTTTCTCCTTTGTACTGACCAAAAGTGTTGTTACCAAGTACTACAGCTCCCTTATCTAGTGGACCAGTTGTGTGAACAGGGAAATCTTCACTACGGTATTTTACTCGCGTTTGCGTTGAACGAAGTAAATATTCCGAACGGTCTCCACGGTAAGAATGTAACTCTTCGAGAATGATTTTTTTCTCTAATTCTGTAATCGTGTCTGCTAATTTAACTGGGATTAGCGGATGTGGACTGAAGAACGCCTCTGCTGCTTTTCTTAATTCCTCTTCTGATGCATAGGCATTTCCAATAATTAAATCATCGATTGTACCAAGCATTTTGTAATGCGTAACTTGCATATCTAACGGTAAGAAACGGTGGTCTTCTAATGAACAAAGTCCCGTTTGTACTGGCCATGGGCCCATTTCTCCAACTTGTGATGTGATAAAAGCGGATGTATTTAAATTGTATGCATTAAATTGTGCCGTTGTTTTATCAAAATGTTCACGTGAAAGTCCCGCATACTTCATTGGATAGAAGTTATGTGATGCGATTAAGTTCTCACGTAGTGGCTGGTAGCTCATGACATTATCAATGTATTTTGTACCACTACTCATATTCACTTCAATCACTAAACCATGTTCATTTTTCGTCATTAAGGCTTCTTCTGCACCACTAAAACCTAAGTCTAGACGGATAGAGTGTGCACCCATATCTGAGAAGAATTTAAGGTCATCATAGCTAACGCCTAATTGATCAAATAAACGCGGAGCGATATCAAGTGTGGTTTCAAGACCTAATTCATTTCCATACTCAATGATGTCTTTGTATTTATTGAGGACTTCATCGCGATCGCCTTCAATTTCAAGTAAACTCGTAAATACGCGTTTAAAGCCTAATTCACTAACTAATTTTAAATATTCTTTATCCTCATCAATATTTGATTTAGATGGATAAATGGATACACCTAATTTTTTCAAAAGATTCACCTTTTCTATTTAATAATACTTCTTTATCATTATAAAATTTCGATATATAATTCGTCCCAATTATATATCGAAATCGTTTTCAATACAAACT
>CAZUZA010000069.1:0-2199 GCA_964624875.1 uncultured Carnobacteriaceae bacterium
TGCCGATTTTTTCATCAATTGTCATCTGAGTAATTAAATCTTGAACGCGTTCTAGAATAGGCAAGCGCCAATCCTCGTAAGGATCTAACTTTCCATTCCCGTTTAAGTCTTTAAATTTGAGGCCATCCACTTCAATCAACTTTTTTACTCGTACTTGTAGATTAGGCTGTTTCATATAAACACTCCTTTAAAATCTTTCATCTATTTTAACACTTCTATTAGAGAAAATGCATGCGTTTACGGTATTCTATAAGTAGACGAAACACTGATACGACTATTTTTTATAAGGAGAATGAAATATGGGCCCACTATTTGAATACATATACTGGCGTGGGGATTTAAGTTTTGACCTTGATCCTTTAAATGAAATAGATGCGCTGATTTTTTCAGAGTTTTCCTACATCGATTACAATATTCTAGCCGAGGACAAACTAAATAAGGGATTACTCACCATCGCAGAGGCAGCAGGGCTACTCAAGGAAGCAGACCGTGAACATTTTATGCCATCTGGCTATTTACACCATGAAGAGGCTTATGACTTATTAAAAGAGGCAGGATCGTCGGAACGATTTAAAGATGTTGTTATCGCAAATGATTTAAAAAGTTTTTCAATAGAGAAAGTCTTTCAATTTGGTTCTACTGCATTTCATTTGAATGGGAAACCATTTTTCATTGCATTTGAGGGAACAGGCTTAAGGAACTTGGGATGGAAAGAAGATTTACAAATGACTTATCTTCCAGAGATACCTTCTCAAAAGAAAGCCTTAATTTATTTAAAAGAGCACTTTGAAAAATATCCATACAATGTCTCCATTGGGGGACATTCTAAAGGGGGGAATATAGCTGTTTATGCAGCAATCTTTTTAGAAGAAAAGCAACCATTCATTGATAAAATTTACAGTTTTGACAGCCCGGGATTTCCGAAAGAAATGCTTAAAGAGGAGGGCTATATGAAAATAAAAGATAAAATTGAAGCCTATATTCCACAAGATAGTGTCGTTGGTTTATTGTTGCATAAATTAGAAGAGCATAAAATTGTATCGAGTCATGCCACTGAATTGCTTCAACACGACGTTTTCTCTTGGGAAATAAAAGGGAACCGATTTGTGCGAGAAGAACTGACAGATGCTGCGCTAAAGATTCAAGAACTAATCCGTAATTTAATGGATAATTTCAGTTTAGAGGAGCGAGAAACCTTTTCAGAAGCACTCTTTAAAATCTTAGGTGATGGGGAAGAAGATTACTTTAAAGGAGACCGTCAGTATATCTTAGAACGCATTCCGACGGTAATCAAAGAGTTTCGGGAATTGTCTGCAGAAGGACGATCAATACTCACAAAAGTTGTTGGTTTGTTTTACAGAAAACGTATTGAATTGAAAATAGAAAAAAGGTTCGATAAATTATAAAAAGAGGGGATAAAATGGACAGGGTTATTACAGTCAAAGGAAAAGGGAAAGCTAGTTTAGCACCGGACACAATTGTACTCTCATTTGATATTGAAACAATAATGCCGGAGTATGACGACACGATGAGTCTTGCTGCAAAGAAAAGCCAAGAATTATTAAATGCAATCAAATCTCTCGGGTTTGAAGATGAAGATTTGAAGACTACCTCTTATGAAATAGATACAAAGTACCAATCTTATCGAGATAAGAATAATGATTATAAAACTCACTTTGTAGGATACAGGTGTGACCAAAGCATGCTTTTAGAATTTTCAATGGACTTTAAATTGCTATCAAAAATTTTAAATAAAGTCATGAGAACGAGCATCATGCCACGATTAAATATTCGTTTTACAATAAAAGATCAGTCAGCGGTCACAAATCTATTGCTCAAAAATGCCACTGAAGATGCACTGAAAAAAGCAAAAATATTGACCGAAGCCTCTGATACAACCCTTGGAGATCTAATCGCTATTGATTACAATTGGAGCGAGATCTCTTTATATTCGCGTACGAGTTATCAAATGCTGGAATCTGAAATTTCCTATAGTTCAGAACCAGATCCTGAGCCAGATCCACATATCGTCCCAGATGATATTGAAGTCGACGATACGGTAACATTTGTTTGGGAAATTAAATAAACCTAAGAAACTAGTCTGAAAAAGGCTAGTTTTTGTCTTTAAAATCCTAACACACATATTTAAATAGCTTTAAACCTCTTGTAATTCGAGTGAAATCAAATACGGATTTATTA
>CAZUZA010000069.1:2299-6274 GCA_964624875.1 uncultured Carnobacteriaceae bacterium
TATATGAACGTTTCTTTACAGACATTAAAGAACGACTAATCGCAATGGGTGGCACAGTTCTTCTAACACTTGGTTATTACTTAATCGCAGGACCAGAGAACAGCTACAACCTACCGATTTCCGTAAAAACAAGCGTTGCGATATTCTCCTTATTTATCGCATTCATCTGGGTACCAACGCTTAAAAATGAAAAAGTACCATTCCATCGAAGTTTCTTATCTGCATTCAAAGCCTTTTTCACTGCAGCGGTATTCTCATTTGTCTTAGGGCTAGGTATCAGCGCCATTATCACAGCTATAAATATCTTACTCTTTCGTGTGGAATCAGAATTTTATATGCACTTAATTAATATAGTAGGCGTCTTGTTTGGCCCAATTTATTTCTTATCGATGACTCCATTATTTCCAAATGAACATAAACAAGTGGATGCAGATATACAACCAGAACCAACGACCACGTTGGAGCATCAATTTAGTGTGCCACGTTTTCTAGAAATATTAATTTCGTATATTGTCATACCGATTACAGTGATTTACACAGTCATCCTTGTTTTGTATTTCTTGATCAACATGCGTGGTGACTTTTGGACAGACAACTTACTTGAACCCTTACTTGTATCCTATGCGATTACCGTAATCATCGTCTATATTTTGGCAAGCAATCTGGACAACCGCTTTGCGAATACATTCAGACTCGTATTTCCTAAGGTTTTAGTTCCAATTGTTTTATTCCAAACGATTGCATCGGTTCTTAAAATATCTGAAATGGGTATAACACATGGTCGATACTATGTTATTCTATTTGGAATTTTTGCGACAATTACAGGACTAATCTTTAGTTTCAATCAAGCAAAAAATAACGGGCTTATGGCAGTTGTGTTATTGGTCCTTGCGACCATTTCAATCATTCCACCAATCGATGCATTTACGGTGAGCAAGAATAATCAGATTCATTTACTCGAAGAAAAGCTAGAAGAAAACGATATGCTTGAAGGGAACGACGTGATTCCAAAAGAGGATGTCCCAACAGAAGACCAGATCGTAATCACCAAACTCACAAACTATCTGGAAAATATGGGCTATACGGACGACATTGATTATCTCCCAGAAAAATATAATCCTTATGAAGACTTTGAGAAAACCTTTGGATTTAGCATGACTTATTCAGATGAAACATATCCAGGGGATGAAAAAATATTCGAATCCTACTATTTGGTCAAAGATGAAAAATTTGTTTTACCGATTGAAAATTTTGACGTGGTCGTTCATCACTCGGCTTATAGCTCTGGAAGTGAAGAAGAGCCTATGAATGTAACCACTGACTTTCAAGTGAATGACGCAGACTATCATTTTGAGAAAATAGAAGAAGATAATATGTATCGTTGGCTTATTAAAGACAATAACAATCAAGAATTGATTACTTTTGATATTAGTCAAATATACGACGAAATCAAACAAAGAGTTTCTGATGAAGATGTTCAAAGGTATAGTGGTGAATTGATATTAGAAGAGGCAACAGTTCTATTCGGAAATGATCAAGTTCAAGTACAAGTCCTTGTCGATTCTCTTGAGTATACAGAAGAATATATGTATGGTGAATTCTACTTCTATATCCAAATAAAAGAATAATTTAAATGAAAAACAGCTAGAACCGAAAAGTTTTAGCTGTTTTTTATGCATAATTAATATGAGTTAGAAATCTAGATAATCATTTGTAAATGTTGTATGACGGGCTTTCCAATCTAATAGCTTAATGTGGACCCAAAATCCATAGATACCAAGTGTGATTATAGTTAGGAACCACCATTTTAACCATTGCATGAAAAGTCCACCACCAGTTCCAGAGAACTGTAACCTATAACCATCGACTACTGTGTGTTCAATTTCCCATCGATAAATCATTACAATAGCCCATGGAGCACCTAAACCAAGTGTTACAAAAGAAAGTAGACCGCCTAAAAGTACACGTACAATGTAACCAAATAAACCACCGTCAAAATAAGAATCTACTGAACGTCCTGTTCGGTATTGCCTTTGTGCCATAATATACTCCTTTCAGATTAAATTAAATATAAATATCTGTATGATTTGAATGCATTATAGCATGTCTTTTAGAAAACACCTGATGATAATTAAAAAACCTTCAGGATGTATATGAATATACCATCCTAAAGGTCTAATGTTTTTACAGGCCTAATTTCCTAGTAGCCATATTTTTAATAATTTCTGGATCTTTATGATCAAAGAATTGACTGATTTCTTGATCTAAAGATTTAATCTTTTCTTTATCTTCAGCATCAAGAGAGAAATCAAACACATCTAAATTCTCTTTCATTCGTTCAGGACGAACGGTCTTTGCTAAAACGACAGTATCTTGTTCGACTAACCAACGTAAGACAACTTGAGCAGCAGTCTTATCGTATTTTTCACCAATTTTATTTAAAATCTCGTTTTCGAAAAGGTTATTCATCCCTTCAGCAAAAGGTGCCCAAATTTCAGGAACGATTCCTTCATCTTTCAGTAGTTGAATATATTCTTTTCGTTGATGGAAAGGATTGGCTTCAATCTGATTCATGTGTGGTGTTACTTTATTATAAGTCGCGAGATTAATAATTTGATCCGCCGAGAAGTTTGATACCCCAATTGATCGAACTTTTCCAGCTTCCAATAATTCCTCCATCGCACGCCATGCGCCAAATGTATCATTGTAAGGCTGATGTAGTAAAAGTAAATCAACATAATCTACATCAAGACGCTTTAATGAACCTTCGAAAGAATCAAGTACACCTTCGTATGTTGTATGTTCAACCCAAATTTTAGTTGTTAGAAAAATCTCTTCTCGAGGAACACCAGATTCTTTAATCCCACGTCCAACAGCTTCTTCATTCATATAAGATTGTGCCGTGTCGATGTGTCGATAGCCTGCTTGAATCGCTGACTTTACAGAGTTTACTACTTCTACTGGATCAGTGATTTGAAAAGTTCCAAACCCTAAAACAGGAATTTCTACACCATTTGATAAAGTTATATTTTTCATTAAAATCATCCTTTATATTTTTCTATTAAAGCTCTAACTCACTAAAATCGTGTTCGATAATTTCTTGTAAGACAAATACATCGTCTTTAAAGTGGTAATGAAGAATGGCACAATTTTGAATACGGCCTTTTCTTCTCACTTCACTATGATCTAACCAATAGTTATAAAATTGAGCAATAGCTGCCCCATGAGATACCATTAATATATTCTCCCCATCCGATTCTTTTGTTAACTCAGATACGGTTGTATTGATTCGATGTTGAAAAGCACCTTCTTCTTCTCCACCAAATTGTACAAAAAAATCTTTATAAGGTAGAGGAGGATTTAAATGTTCCCCTTCACCTTCTAATTCTCCAAAATTCCATTCTCTTAATCCTTTAATTCTTTTGTATGGAACATTTGCAATTAATTCAAGCGTATCCATTGCACGCTCTGAAGTTGAACTATAAGCGTCATCAAAAGTTAACCCTAAACTATCTACATGTTTCCCAGCAATTTCAGCTTGTTTAATTCCCACTTCTGTTAAGGGAGAATCACAGAATCCCTGTATTTTTTTCTGTTTGTTGAATAGAGTCTGACCATGTCGAATAAGATAAACTGACTTCACTTTTATTCCTCCTTGATATTTTTAAAGCAATTAACTATACTATTACTATACAGGTCGAGGGTAACTACCGGTCAAGGAGAAAGGGAGTATTTATTCATGTTAGAATTAAAAATTTACCAAATGAGAGAAGTTTGCGACGAGGTTGGTATTACGTATGAGACTTTAAAATACTACTGTAATGAGGGGCTCGTACCAAATCACGAGAGAGATGAAAACAACTACCGCATTTTCGATGACAAGGATGTTAACTGGATCAAAGGACTGACAAAACTTAGAGCTTGCGGAATGAGTATAAAAGACATGAAAAAGTATATGGAATTATGCTATGAAGG
>CAZUZA010000070.1:0-2226 GCA_964624875.1 uncultured Carnobacteriaceae bacterium
TAATCTTCGCTTGTTACCGGTTGGCTGTCGCCATGCTTTACAAATTGCATAAAGAAGAAGGCAATACTGAAACAGATAATAGCGAAGAGGAATAGCAAACCATTTGAATCGAATATATCTTGAATGGCTCCGAAGAAGATTGGACTCACGATGGCAGCTGTGAATGAGAATAAATAGTAATAACCGGTAAAGGCACCAATGTTTTTCTCAGAGGCAAACTCTAAAACCATTGGTAGTGAGTTAATATTTATCATTGCCCAACAAGCGCCACCTAAAATGAGTAAGGCTTGCAAGAGCCATTGACTCGGTTGTGCTAATATCGGTAAAAATAAACCAATAATGCCGATTAAACCCGTAACAATCGTACGTTTACGGCCAAATTTTTGTGCGATTAAACCAGCTGGAATCGCAAAGAGTAGGAAGGTTAATGAGAAACCGGCCAACATCATTGTGGCTTGCCCACCCGTGATGCCATAGGTACTTGTTGCATATAAGGTAAAGAAAGTTTCGATCGCGTTATAGCCTAGGAACCATGCGAAAATAGAAACCAATATCGAAACTAGACTTCGTTTTTCAGGACCTGATAAGGCATTGAAAGCGGTGAAACTTCTTTGTTTCTCTTCATCAATAGGATCTGTATCAGGGATACGGTGTCTATCAATACTTAAACGAGCGGCTTGGGCCCAACGACTTGCCGTATTGTCTCGTATCGGGATTTGTTGTTCTTCTTTAAAGCGGATTGCATCGGGTTCACGAATAAATTTCAGCAAGACCAACAATGCCATCAGCATAATAACAGTCGCCATGAAGAAAGCAAAGAACTTATCATCGCGCAATTCCGATAACATTCCACCAAAGAAAAAGGCAACGATTGAACCAACGCCTCCCATCATATTAATAATGCCATTTGCTTCACTTCGCAACGGGGCCGGGGTGACGTCGGGCATGAGTGAAATGACTGGACTGCGCCATAGAGCCATTATCAAATTAAATAAAATAATGACGGCCATAAAGGCGAAGAGTGTTTGCTGCAACGGCACGAGTGAAAAGAGGATAGCACAGATGGGTAAACCAATGGCGATCCAAGGCATACGTCGGCCGATTCTTGTACGGGTGTTGTCGCTCCAAGCCCCAATTAGTGGCTGGAAAATAACACCGAAAAAGTTGTCGATGGTCATAATGGTTCCGATTAACGTGTTACTTAACAAGAAGCGTTCACTTAAAATTAGGGGCACTTGTGAGTTGTAAATGGCCCAGGCTAAACTGGAAGCTAAAAAACCAAAGCCGATTAGAAAAGTTTGTTTATAATTTAAACGCGGTTTCTTTTTAGGTGTCGTTTCCATAATCTCCCTCATTCTATGTTTATTCGTTGAAAAGTTTGGACCATTTCGATTGCTTTTTGGCCACCGTCTGCTTGAAATTGTTCGCGTAATTGGACAGCTTTATCCGGTTCGTTGGTCATAATCGCATCTACACCTAAAAGGAAGCCGGCATAAATATGGACTTCTTCATCAGCTGTCCAAGCATTTACTTTGAGACCGTGCGCATGGGCTTGCTTGATATAATCCTTTTGTTGGAAGCTGTTGATCATAGGGTGGATTGCACCAACGCCTACTTTTTTTGCATAATCCCAAGGCTCGACTTGGATATCGGATGTTAACAGCGCGCAGTATGCAGACCCGGCTAATTGGGACATTTTCTGCATCGATTCATGGTTGAAGGAACTGAATAGTACTTGATCAAGCATGCTATAATCCTTCACCATCTTCAGAACTTCTTCTTCCATTTCCGGGTAAAAGAAGTAGCTGTTTTTCAATTCAATATTTAACGTTAAATTTGTTGGCTTAAGTAAGGCCAACACTTCTTCCAGTAAAGGGATACTTGTATCTTCGTCATTTAAAGCATGCAGATCTAAACCTTTTAACTCTGACCAATTCATTTCCCATACAAATTTATTCACTCCGGTTAATCGTTTTAAATTCTCGTCATGGTAAACAACTAACTGGCCATCATATGTACGTTGCACATCTAACTCAATACCTTCTGCCCCATCATCAATCGCTTGTTGAAAAGCAGAAATCGTATTTTCAATATACTTTCGGCTCGCGCCACGATGAGCCCAAATTTCAGTATGCATTTTGTTCCTCCCTTATGAATAATTACATATAGTATATCTGAAAACACAATAGAATATGAGGCTTCCTTTGTAAAATCCCTGTAAAATTC
>CAZUZA010000070.1:2326-6179 GCA_964624875.1 uncultured Carnobacteriaceae bacterium
TAGACAAGCCTAGTAAATCGGCATATAATACGATTAATAGGAAATAAAAAAATCATTAGTATCCAAGAAGGGGAAAATGTACATGAAAATAGTTATCGTTGGGACAAATCATGCTGGAATAGCGGCTGCTAACACTTTACTAGAAAATACTGATCACGAGATCGTTTTAATTGATAAAAACTCGAACATCAGTTATTTAGGTGCTGGAACAGCACTGTGGGTAGGTGGTCAAGTAGATGATTACGAAGGCTTGTTTTATACGAACCCAGAAGAGATGGGCAGTAAAGGCGCACGTATGATGATGGAAACTGACATTGAACGAGTGGATTTTGAAAACAAAACAGTTTACGGTATTACAGTAGAAGGCGAGAAAGTTGAAGAACCATACGACAAACTGATTCTTGCGACGGGCGCAAATCCAATTGCACCAAACTTACCAGGAAAAGACTTAGATGGCATCCATTTCTTAAAACTATTCCAAGACGGTCAAGCTGTACAAGCAGACTTAGATCGACCAGATGTGAAACGTGTTGGTGTCATCGGTGCGGGCTATATTGGTGTTGAAATTGCAGAAGCGTTACGACTACGTGGAAAAGAAGTTTTATTATTTGATGCAGAACCAACATCCCTATCATCGTATTATGACCCAGAGTTTTCAAAGTTAATGGATGAAAACTTAGAAGAAAATGGCTTAGAACTGCACTTTGGTGAATTAGCACAAGAATATTTAGGTGACGAAAATGGTCGCGTAAATGGAATTGTTTCAAACAAAGGCACTTACGAAGTAGACATGGTAGTGAACGCAATTGGCTTCCGTCCAAATAGTGAATTAGGAAAAGATCACTTAGATGTCTTCGTCAATGGCGCGTATTTGGTTGATGACTACCAACGTACAAGTGACCCAGATGTTTATGCAGTTGGAGATTGTGCAACAATCTATTCAAACGCTTTAGACAAAGTTTCATATATCGCATTAGCGTCTAACGCCGTTCGCTCAGGTATTGTTGGTGGACAAAACGCAGGTGGTAAAGAAGTTAAAGGAATCGGCGCACAAGGTTCAAACGCTATTTCAATCTTCGGTCTAAACTTAGTATCAACTGGTTATTCATTAAAATCAGCAGCGAAATTCGGTCTAGAGGTCGATTACGTCGATCATCGTGACTTACAACGAGCAGCTTGTATGAAAGAAAATGACGAAGTGATGATTCGTATTGTTTATGAAAAAGGCTCACGTCGTATCGTTGGGGCACAGTTAGCCGCACACATGGATATTTCAATGGTTATTCATATGTTCTCACTAGCGATTCAAGAAAGAGTGACAATTGATAGTATGAAGTATCTGGATACTTTCTATCTCCCTCACTTTAACCAGCCATACAACTACATCACAAGCGCAGCAATGAAAGCAAAATAATATTAAAATGACCAGTTATTCGGTGCCATCGTGCACAGAGTAGCTGGTTTTGTCATTTTTTATGAAATGTTGGTGAGTGGAGGGAAAAGGCGAAGCGTTCTCTACCTGAATAGCTTTATGAGTATGTGCATAAAGTTAAAATGTGATAATAATTCATAGAATTTTTGAAAAGGGTTTCTTAATTTAGTATACTAAGGTCTATCCAGAGAAACCTTCCTTCATTATAAGCATTTGTCATTTGATTCAACTTGTCTTTTAAAACAGAATAAGCAAGCAAGAATCAAATAGGTCGGTTTTGGACAATATAAGAATTTTATCTTAAATCCAAGCGAGGCATAAGAATGAGATTAGAAAAAATAATAAATAATGTAAGCTATTTTACTGATTCAGAGCGGAAAATTGTCGAATTTATTTTAGTATCATTAAAATATGTTTTGTTTAGGATGGTTTAATGAAAATAAATGAAGAAATGCAACTGAAATATAATGAAGATGGTGTATTTAGAATTGTTCAATTTACCGATACACATATTGGGAATATGCCATTTCATGAAGATGATTATAAAACATTTGATTTAATTAACAATGTTTTAAGTAAGGTTGAAGTCGATTTAATTGTACATACTGGCGATATTATTTGGTCAGATGGTGTGAAAGACGCGCATATCGTTTTTCAAAAAACGCTTGAAAAATTTGAAGCGCATAAACGACCAATGGCTGTTACATTTGGAAACCATGATGCAGAAGAAATTATTACGCGTGAAGATTTAAGAAATATCTTTGCGGAAACGGTCACGAACCGTGCGCTTAAAAAACATTCTTATATTTTAGATAATCGCGAGTCTTATGTAGTAGAAATTCATGGTTCAGCGGATGAGGAAGTAAAACACGCTTTGTACTTTATGGATACAGGAGCGGATGCACCTTTACCGATCGGTACGTATGACTGGAATCAACCTGAACAAGTTGAGTGGTTTAGAAAAACGGCTGCTCAATATAAGAAAGGTGATGGCGTTAAGCGCAATATCATCTTCCAACATATCCCAGTTCCAGAATATTGGGAATCCAGATTAAACATTTTAGATGGTGTGCACTATGAAACGGATGAAGAGATTAGTTCACCCCACATTAATACAGGGTTATTCGCGAATATGATCTTAAACGATGAGACATGGGGAATGTTCGTTGGTCACGATCATGAGAACAACTTTGATTCCCTGCTCCATGGCATTCACTTAGTTTATGGAAACGTAAGTGGCTATCAAACATATGGTAGTTTAGGCCGTGGTGTACGTATCATTGAATTAAATGAAAAAGAACAGAGTATATCGACTTATTTAGTGGATTACAATGGGAATAAAATGGATGATAACCTTTAATTAACCTCTCAATTTAATAACATTTAAAGGTCAAAAGAAGCGTAACATTTTTGACCTTTATTTTTTTGGAGAAAATAGTTCAATTCAAGTAATTATTCTTAGCATAATAATAACGAATGGTGAGGAGTATTTATGACAATAAAATTAATTATGACAGATATGGATGAGACGTTTTTAAAAGCGGACAAAACATATGATGTTGAAAAAGCAGAACAAGTTGTTAAAGAATTATCTCAAAAAGGCATTAAATTTGGAATCGCAAGTGGGAACTCTATTCCATTAATTAAAAGCTACTTCTCAGAAGAATTTATCGACCAGATTTATCTGGCAGGTGATGATGGGAATGTCTTAATGCATAAAGAGAAATTGCTACGTGAGCAGCCAATGGTTGAAGAAGATGTCCTAAAAGTTGTGAACTACATTAATGACTTAGATGGCTATTATTTAGTCTTAAGTGCAGGTGATCAAGCTTATGTTATCGCACCGATTAGTAAAGAAGCAGAACGTGAATTTAACCATTACTATGCCGGTTTTAAACTAATCGATACCGTTGAAGAGATTCCAAGCCACGAACAGATTTATAAAATGGAAATGTATTGTGAGCACCCATTATCGGAAATCAAAAAGACAATGGATACATTCAATGAAACATTAGAGCATTCAGAATCCGTAACAAGTGGTGAAGAGTGGCTAGATGTCTATCATATTGCTGGCGGTAAAGGAGAGGCTGTTAAATATTTACAAGAACAGCATGGCATTTCACCAGAAGAAACCATGTGTTTTGGGGATAGCTTAAACGACATTGGCATGATGCAAAGAGCGAAGTACAGTATTGCGATGAGCAATGCGGATGAAGAGATGAAAAAGTATTGTTCATATGAAATAGGAACAAACGAAGATCAAGAAGTTTTAGCGACAATTGAAAAATATTTAGAGCAACAATCTTTACAGTTCTTAACATCTCTATCACATGAATAAATGTTATATTAATGGCATATTTACAAAATATGCTGTATTGGGAATACAGATAGATATTGGAGATGGAAATGAATGGTAGATAA
>CAZUZA010000071.1:0-5978 GCA_964624875.1 uncultured Carnobacteriaceae bacterium
CCCCTCGATTTTTCATTCGACGAATCATTTCATCTTCTGTAATTGAAACAAAGACAATGTATGCTTCCTCTGGGAAAGCTTCGCAAACAGCCTCTGCTCCTTGTTGGTCCAGTGACACATGTACTTTATCAAATCCATCTAGCTTGGTTTGTACTTCTGCTTTCGTTAGTCCATATCGATTATCATTGTAGATTGTTTGTTCGACAAACTCATCTATATCTTCATTTGAAAACTCTCGAAAATAATAATCAACCCCATCAACTTCGCCTTCACGTGGATCTCTTGTAGTCGTCGTTACCAATCGAGGAATCCCTTTTTTAGCTAATTCTTCGCCAATTGAAGTTTTACCACTACCACTTGGGCCAACTAACACGATGATTTGTTTTGCCGTCATCCAACGAACGCCACCTTTCTTTTATAATGATCTATTTTTAATATTGTATCACATTTAAAATATGGGTTCAGGTAGATAGACTGAATCACCTGTAAATAAGGGTGTTTTCCAGAATACTTCTGCAAAAGTAATGAAATTGCTGGCTATAATGGTTATACTACAATTATAGTTTTTACATTTAGGAGGGATATATATGGAACTTTTAACTTCAAAAGTGCTGGACGTTTGTTCTGGGATTGGTCGATTGATGTTAGAAAATGGTGCCGAAACGTATCGTGTAGAAGACACCGTTTATCGTGTGGCAGCAAATTATGGAATGCAAGGAATCAGTGTGTTTTCCGTACCCACAGCATTAATCATCACCGTTTCTGATCAGACAGGCCGTGAATTCACTCGTTTGCATCGCGTAAAGGAGCTGCGAAGTAATCTAGGCATTGTTTCTGACGCCAACGACCTTTCAAGAAGAATCGCCTCCGAAGAAATTACACCAAATGAGGTTTTATTAGAACTTGACCGGCTGAATCGCCAACCACCTACTTATACTGTATTTGAAGAAATAATCGCTGCATCCGTCGTTTGTGCCTTTTTCACGCTCATTTTCCTTGGAAACATTCACGACTTGTTTGCCGCAGCCATTGCAGGTGGCGTAGGTTACGCCGCTTACTATTTTTCACAAAAATTTATCAATATTCGCTTTTTTAGTGAAATGATTGCCGCATTTCTTATCGCATGGCTTTCTGTATTTCTCACCTATCTAGGATTAGGCAATAATATAGATATTATTATTTTATCCAGTGTCATGACGTTAGTACCTGGTAAGGCCATCACAAACGGTTTTAGAGATTTGATGGCGAGTCACTTCATATCCGGAGTCAGTGTCTTGTCCGATGCGTTTCTAACGGCAGCTGCGATCGGTATTGGTGTCTCAACCGTCTTTGCGTTTTATTAAAAGAAA
Source organism: uncultured Carnobacteriaceae bacterium (assembly GCA_964624875.1). Lineage (GTDB taxonomy): Bacteria > Bacillota > Bacilli > Lactobacillales > Carnobacteriaceae_A > Atopostipes. Next base: position 1,350 of record CAZUZA010000071.1, read on the forward strand.
GGAGTTCACAAAATGATAATTGATTTTATTATTCATTTTGGCTCAAGCTTTTTAACAGCTTTAGGCTTCGCTGTCTTATATAATATTCCACGAAAAACAATTATCCCAGCTGGCTTTACTGGTGGAATCGGCTGGACATCTTATTTCTTTTTAAGTACTTATTTAGGGGTCACTGATTTTATCGCGACCCTTATAGCAGCCTTTATAATTGCTTTTGCGAGTCAAATTTTTGCCCGTCGTCTACGAACACCCGTTATTATTTTTACCCTTCCTGGATTAATTCCACTCGTTCCCGGAGGAGCCGCATATAATATGATGCGCGCCTTTGTGGAAGGTGAAACCTTACTAGGCTTTGAATACGGAACAGCCACTTTTCTAACGGCAGGTGCCTTAGCCTTAGGTCTAGCCATTAACGGAGCATTTTTCCAGCTTATCTCATCACGCAATATCTTTAAACAAGGTTCAAAATATATGCCTTAAATCTATTAAAATACACTGTCAGACTTTAGTCCCTTCATCGGGCAACTGAAGCCTGATTTTTTTCTTTCTATGTCCATTTCACCAAAGAATTTATCTTTTTGAACGAAAAGACTTGCATTCTTTTTTTATGAGTGTATGATTAGAACAATTAAGAAATAGCGATGAAGAGAAAAGTAGTCTTTAGCTCATAGCGTTAGAGACGTCACGGTTGGTGGAAGTGGCGATGAGGCGAGGCGAATCACATCTTGGAGCTAGGCATCGAATCATAGTAGGTGTCCTCGTGAGCGAGCGTTAATCGCATACGTTTCTAGTAACGTTTTGAGGTAAATCGTGCGAGCGATTTGCGAACATAAGGTGGAACCACGATTAGTCGTCCTTTATCCCATTGATGGATATAGGGCTTTTTTTGTTTCACTGGATAAAATGCTAAATCGAGAGGAATGATGTCATGACTGACCATCATCATAAATATAAAATAAATTTTAATTTGAATACACATAATATGCAGACAGGAAAAGAGTTTTAAGTTGATTTGTAGAGACATCACGGTTGGTGGAAGTGATGATTCAACTGGAATTTACACACCCTGGAATGAAACTTTGAACAAGCAGTAGGAGTTTCCGTGTACGAGCGTTAATCGTTCGCGTCTTTGACGCATAGAGGTAAACTGTGCGAACAGTTTATGAAAAAAGGTGGAATCACGAAGTTAACGTCCTTTCATTTCAATTGTTGAAATGAGGGGACTTTTTTTATACCCAAAATTAGGAGGAAATCACGATGAAAAAATTTACGAATATATTACTCACTTTACTTGCTTTGCTTAGCTTAACCACTTTAAAGGCTGAGGCGAATGATAATGAATTTGCTTTAGAGGAATCTTATATTATCGGACTAGACGATACATTTGCGCCAATGGGCTTTCGCGATGAACAAGGCGAACTCGTCGGCTTTGACATTGACTTATCTCAAGCTGTTGCCGAAAAACTAGGTGTTACCTTTACGTATCAGCCGATTGACTGGAGTGTGAAAGAACAAGAATTGAACTCAGGCAATATCGACATGATTTGGAATGGATACGGCGTGACCCCTGAACGCGAGCAGTTGGTTCAAATGTCCGATGTCTATATTGAAGATACGCAAATTATTGTTACATTAGCCGATAGCAATCCGATTGAAAGTTTGGAAGATTTAATTGGTAAAAAGATAACGACCCAATCAAGTTCGACAGCTCTACAAATTATGGATGCTGAATGGCCAGAAGAAGTGTTAGACGGCATAGATGAGCTTGTTTTATATCCAAACTATAACAATTCTTTCCAAGATTTAGATGCTGGACGAGTGGACGCCGTCGTTGTTGGTGGTGTTTATGGAAATTATGTCGTGAACTTAAGAGGCGAAGAAAAATACAATGTCTTCTTAGATGAATCGGCAGTGGAACCAATGGCCGTTGGTCTCCGTAAAACCGATACAGAATTAGCTGCTGCCATAAATCGTACATTTGCAGAATTTAAAGAAGATGGCACATATGAAGAAATCTACACCAGCTGGTTTGGTCAAGGTGGTCGTACCCTTTCCGAAAGCAATATCTTAACCAGCATGCTGCCGAGCTTAAAAGAAGGGTTGAAACTAACACTTGGTTTGTTCGCCATCGTACTAGTTGTGAGTATTCCACTCGGGTTAATCTTAGCCATCCCGAGAGCTTTCGGTCCAACTTGGGTCAAGGCACTGATTGAAGTTTACGTCTTCGTCATGCGCTCTACTCCCTTATTACTACAATTGATGGTCGTCTTCTTTGGACTACCTCACTTAGGAATTCGTTTTGATCGTTTCCCAGCCGCTATTTTTGCATTCATTATTAATTATACGGCTTACTTTATTGAAATTTTCCGTGGTGGGTTCACTTCGATTTCACCCGGACAGTATGAATCTTTAAAGGTTCTGGGCATTGGAAGAGTTCGTGGCTTTATGCGCATCATCACCCCTCAAGTGATGAACATCGTTTTACCGTCAGTAGGGAACGAAGTCGTAGCGCTGGTTAAAGATTCGTCGCTTGTTTACGTGATTGGTCTTGGTGAAATTTTACGTGTCGCTTCGATTAGCGCAAACACTTACGCATCGCTAGTCCCTTACTTAATTGTCGGTGTTATCTACATGATTATCGTTGCCGTTGTCACTCTGGTCTTACGTCAAATTGAAAAGAACTTAACTTTCTAAGGAGGAGCAAACATGTTATTAACTGTCGAAAAACTTTCAAAAAAATTCAACAACCAAACCGTCATCGCAGACTACAATATGGCCATCGCTCAAAATGAAATCGTCGTTTTACTTGGACGTTCAGGAACCGGCAAAACCACTTTTCTTAGAATGATTAATAATCTAGAAGTAGCCGATGCTGGTACGATAAGCATCAACGGCGACCGATTAGTTGAGAATGGGGCATATGTGCCGAAAGAGAAACAGCGTACTTACCAAAATCGGATTGGGATGGTCTTCCAAAACTTTGAACTATTCCCGAATTTAAATGTGCTGGCAAATTTACTGGAAGCACCCGTTGCGCAAAAAATTGATACGCGTGAAAATTTAGAAACTAAAGCCATACAGCTTCTCGAGTCGATGGGGATTGCCGATAAAGTGGCAGCCATGCCTAACACCTTATCTGGTGGGCAAGCCCAACGTGTGGCAATCGCTCGTGCGATGATGTTAAACCCAGATATCTTATGCTTTGACGAGCCGACTTCTGCTTTAGATAACGAGTCCGCCGCAAGTATCGGGAAGTTAATTCAAGAAATTGCCAGTCGTGGAACTGGGATTTTAATCGTGACGCACGATACCGAATTTGCAAATCAGTACGGCACACGTGTCATTCAATCTGAAGAATTTATGTAAATAAGTTTAAAGAAAAATTTAAAAAGGATACCTGGGAAGAAAGTTTCATCTTCCTAGGTGTCCTTTTTAGTTTATTTTATCGATTTACGATGTCCAGCCACCGTCAACGACGAATTCTGCACCTGTTGAATAACTTGCTTCATCGGATGCTAGATATAAAATCATGTTGGTCACTTCTTCAGGACGACCAATTCGTTCAGCCGGGATATCACCGGCAATTTCCATTTGGTTTTCTTCGGTATCAATTCCTGTTCCAATTGTTCCCGGATGCACCGAGCTCTTCAGCCAACTTGTTTCCTTTTTCATCGGCAATATCACCTATAACAACTTTCGCACCTTCTTCGACAAAACGTCTAGCTGTTGATTCACCCATACCTGAAGCTGCTCCTGTAATGATCACTACTTTATTTTCTAGTCTTTTCATTCTATATTATTCTCCCTTCAAATGAGAATGTCTGTCTTCTATTACTCTTAATTCACTCTAACAAAAGCAAAAAAAAATTTTCAAGTCAGACAACTTCCATATGAAGATAAAATTTAGCCGATGACATACAAGCGCAAGAAGTAAATTAATGCTAAATGTCCTGGATAAAAAATATAAAAGAACCATTTATTTTGTCGGCCTCGTTCACCATTATAAAACCATAGTGGAATAACGGCGAGACTGGCCGTCATTTGCACAGAGCCCATAACGATAATAAAAAGGGCTTGTATTAGCTTTTTATCCCGTAAAATGCCTAAACCAACAATGAAGAAAACACCATAGAGACCATAGTCAACAGCAAGTATTTCAGCCAGTAAACCGAATAGCAAGACAGCGAGACCTTGTTTGAAAATTTGTTCAAATTTCTCATATAGAGCGAGGGCGATAACACCTAAAAATAGCGTAAAAAATATATTCTGGTGGCCCCAATACATCGGTTGCTTATAAAAGGCCAAGTCAAAAGGCACTTCTGAAATGAGTGCAAACAGAAATAAATTCCGTATATATTTTTTGATATCCGATGTATGTTGATAACCTTGTACGATTAAAAAGGCAAATATGGGAAAAGCGAGGCGACCCACAAGCCGCATATTGGCATACATTCCCTGAAAATCCTGAGCCGATGTGACATTATAGGCCAAGAGGAAGCTGGAAGCAAAGTGGTCAATTAACATACTTATAATGGCGATCCATTTCAAAACAGCACCATTCATTTGCCCACCCGGATAAAGTTCTTGTTCTTTCATAAGCAAGCTCTTTTCTATAAATTGTATTTTTTA
>CAZUZA010000072.1:0-5973 GCA_964624875.1 uncultured Carnobacteriaceae bacterium
ACGTGGTTACGAAAATTGGTGGCTACGATCCGAAAAGTGTCGGGGAAGATATGAACCTGGTGATGCGTCTCCATGAATACCACATCGAAAACGACCTACCTTATGCGATTCGTTATGCACCTGACGCGATTTGTTGGACGCAAGTACCGTTCACTTTCAGAGATGTCGGCAAGCAACGAGCGCGTTGGCATCGTGGTTTAATTCAAGTCATGTGGCAGCACCGAAACTTTTTCCTAAATGCGAAATATGGATTCGTCAGCTTAGTTTCTTTTATGTACTTTTTTCTGTACGAAGCACTCGCGCCAATTGTCGAGTTGTTGGGGATTTTAATTATCATCTACTCGATTGTGACGCAAACGTTGAACTGGCCGTTCTTCATCGCCATTACAGCTATCTATACGGTATTCAACATGATGCAAACACAAACATTCTATTTCAGTAATTTCCTCATCAGCAACTTTAATCGCTACCGTTGGGACTACCTGCGCGTGCTCTTCATCTCGCTAAAAGAATTAATCATTTTCAGGCCCTATCTCTTTATGGTGCGTCTCTACGCGGCGATTACCTACAAAGCACGCCTACATAAATGGACAAAAATCACGAGAGAATAAACCCCTCTTGGTGAAATGAGCACCTGCGCTTGGCGCAGGTGCTTTTTGGGTGCGTAGGCATATGGGAAAGGGGAATCGAGAAGATAAAATGGATTACCTTCTCGATTACGACTTAATTGAGCCCATAAAACAAGTTATCTTCTTGATTACGACTTAATTGAGCCCATAAAATGGATTATCTTCTTGATTACGGCCTAATCGAGCCCATAAAATGAATTATCTTCTCGATTTCGGCTTCCATCAAAAAAACCGTCGCTTTCGACGGTTTTGGGGTTCACTACACAACGAGTTTTTTCTTGAAAAAGGGTTTAATCTTGATCTTTTTTCTATTTATTTTTTAAAAAATTATAGGCAATTGTTAAAAATTGTAAAATAACATATACGATGATAATAATTACATATCCTTGGACAATTTTTGTCATTACATTTTGCCATTCGTAAATATTATAATAATTTATTATTTGAATAGCAATAAATAATATTATTCCTGCTAAAATCAATCCCCAGGAAACATAACGCTTTATTTTCATAATAACTCCTTAAATGTGGTATATATAATCTCCGTATTTATCACCTGTATTAGCTGTAAAAGACCATATAAAACGATGTTGTGGCCCTCCAAATATTGGGATGTATCTTTGTGTTACGAGATTTAGCGTCCCACCGCTTACAGCAGCAGCAAGAGCAGCTAATGCGCCTGTTCCCATAGCAGCTATGACTCCAGCTGTTCCTAGTGTTCCTAAATATGCTGAAAGTGCCCCCGCTACTACTGCTACTGAAGTACCCTGTGCCCATGAAATATAATAGGATTCATTACCTATAGTAGTCCATATACTAGCAGGAGTAAATGAATTTTCTGTATTTGAAGTTTCTGTTAAAACACCTAGTATTTCATCGTTGTGGTAAATTGTTGAATCATTTATATTATAATGAATTTTTTCAACAGTTTTATCGTCTTGATTAGTAATATACATAATTCTCTGATTATCTTCATATTTGTAATCATAAACATATGTAGTACCTTCAATAATAACTTCTTCGCTGTGTTCAACTTCATAAGGATCGGTGATTTCATATTCTTTTTCAATACTTATAGGTGACTGAGACGTTGAGTTTGCTAAAACAGTACCTACAGGTGATACAAAATTTCCTGCTAAAATAATAGTAGCACCTGTTCCTAATATAAGTTTCCTCAGTAAAGGTTTCATAATCGATCAAATCCTTTTCAGTATATTTTGATTTCGCTTACAAAGAAAGTGTACCAATAATTAAATCTATTCACAACTGTAGTAGGCCCTCAACTAGCAGTATTATATTTTTTTTCTATCCCCTAGAAAGAACTTTTAAGAGGTTTTAGTTAGTTGTTAGGGTGGTTAGCCTTAACCAAGCGATAGTGATCCTGTCAATAGTTTGAATCGTGCTCAAATGGATTATCTTCTCGATTACATTCTAATCGAGCACATAAATTTGATTATCTTCTCGATTCCGGCTTCCATCAAAAAAAACCGCCACTTTCGACGGTTTCCTATCACTTCTCAAAAATACGCATAGCATTTTGATAAGCGAGTTTTTCAATGCGTGCAATTGGCCAGCCATCCGCATCTAATGCTTCAAATAAGCGAGGCATTTTAGCTGGTGAGTCCAACTCAATTTCTCCACTCGTGCCATCAAAATCAGTCCCAATCGCCAACACCTCTTCGCCACCGATTTGATAAATGTGATTTAGGTGACGCACCATATCTTCAATCGTCGATTGATCACTATTGGTGCGCAAAAATCCAGGTGCGATACAAATACCAACAACTCCACCCGTTTCTGCAATCCCACGTATATGCACATCCGCTAAATTTCGCGAATGCATCGCCATCTCACGCGCATTCGAGTGCGAGGCGACTACGGGATTTTTCGCGAGCTTCAAAACATCCGCTATCCCACCATCATTCAAATGCGATACATCTATAATGATGCCCAGCTCATCCATATACGCTACACCCTCCATTCCAAAAGGCTTCAACCCTTGCGCATTTATGAAAGCATCTGCGCTATTGGGGTAGCCAAAACAATTCTCTTCATTCCAGATTAAGCCAATCATCTGGAAACCTTGGTCATAGAAGCGCTCGATCTTTTCTAGCGAATTGTCGACAGCGCGAGCATCCTCGAGGGTCAGTATCGCCGAAATCCTACCCGCTGCAGCATTTTCACGAATATCTTTTGCGCTTTTAGCCCAAGCGATTGTGTTTGAATGCTTCGCGATTTCCCGCTGAAGACGCGCCACGGCCAGGTCGATGTACGCTAGGTCTTCTGCCGGAGTGGTCGGACTAAAGGCCTGCTGCACCGAAAGCCGATCAAATTTGGCGTTCGGCAACCAAACCGCAAAACTCTGAGCTAGCGCGTTCCCTTCCTGAAGTCGCTTCAAGTCAACGTGTGTCGCTGGATTTTCATAAAGCGAAGACGCATCTCCCTGCTGTAAAATATGTAAAATTGTATCCGCATGTAAATCAAAATATTTCATCACTGTTTTCTCCGTTCCTTTTCAATACGCCTATTTTACCGGAAATCTGACCACTTCACTCATCTTTTTTTCCTAGACATGTTATAATTCGAACAAATAAAAAATTGGAGGACTTCGCATGATTACGCTAGAAAACGAACACCTGACCGTAAAAATAAACACATTTGGGGCCGAGCTCGCCTCCGTCATCGATCGCCAGACAAGTTACGAATTCATGTGGCAAGCCGATCCTGAGTTTTGGGGCCGTCAAGCCCCCGTGCTATTCCCGATTGTCGGTCGCCTGAAGGACGATCAGTTCAAGTACGAAGAACATCTTTATGAAATGACCCAGCATGGCTTTGCGAGAGATTCCGTATTTGAGGTCGTAGAGAGTACGGAGCAGACGGCGCTCTTTAAATTGACGAGCAGTGATGAGACGAAAAAGGTCTATCCATTCGATTTTGAATTATATATTCAGTATAAGCTCAGCCAAAAATCAGTTGTGACGAAATATAAAGTCGTGAATACAGCTGATGCAGATGCCATGTATTATGCAATTGGTGGCCATCCAGCCTTTAATGTTTCGCAGAAAATGACTGAAGAGGGTGAGTTAGAGTTCGACCAAGTGAGTTTTCAGATTCAGCCAGAAACACCCGTCCGTTATTTTCCATTAAGTGAAGGGGGACTCATCAAGAATCAGGAGATGCAGGAAGTTTCTTTCGGTGAAGTAGAAGTGACGCATGATACGTTTGAAGACGATGCGTTAGTTTTTGAAATGGGTGAATCGAAGACGATTGTACTAAAAGACAAAGCCAATCACGTTGAAATCCGAATGCAGACAGCGAATCTACCGTATCTTGGCATTTGGTCGCCGTATCCAAAACGTGGGAGCTTTGTGTGTATCGAACCATGGGCAGGCATAGCGGATGCTGAAGATACAGATGGCGAATTTGTCGATAAAATTGGTATCAATATGTTAGCGCCCTTAGAAGAGAAGGTGCACGAATACCACACAACCTTCATTAAAGAATAACGAAACAGACACTGTCGAAAATATGTATGGGATTTTCCACATCCAAATATAAAAAAACGCAATACTTCTGGCTGCTTTCACAGCTTTAGGCATTGCGTTTTTACTTATTTTTATCGAACTATTCGGTAGAAACTCTTTGGTGGTTTCACGGTATAGCGAACCAATTTATCTGTTCGCGGATGAATGAACGATAAAGTAGTTGCGTGTAATCCTAAACGTTTCAATGGATTCGTTTTGGCACCATACTTTTTATCACGTGCAATCGGGTGTCCGATATCTTGTAAATGCACACGGATTTGATTCTTACGTCCTGTTTCTAATTCCACTTCTAGTAAGGAGTATTCATCATTACCTTCAAGTTTCTTGTAATGTGTAATCGCATGTTTTCCACCATCATCATATGGGCTTGAATACACACGCATTGCTTCGTTCTCTGTTAACCAAGAAGAAATAGTACCTTCTTGCTTACGAACATTTCCTTCAACTAAGGCAGTATACGTACGTTCTTTTACCACGTCATGCCAGTTGTTTTGGAGCTTTTGCTGTACTTCTTCCGTCTTCGCATAAATCATTACACCAGAAGTGTCACGATCTAAACGGTGAACAATAAACACATGATTCTTAGGGTTGTCTGCTTTGACATACTCGTTCAATTGTCTGTATGCATTCGGCTCATTCGGCTTTAAACCAGCCATCGATAAAACACCAGGGTCTTTATCAATCACTATTAAATCTTGGTCTTCATGAATAATACGAATTCCAGTTAGTGCCATTTTCTTTTTTGAAGCTTTATTGCTTAAAATTTCAACAGTCGTTCCAGGTTCTAATGGGTGGTTGTGTTGTGTAACTCTACGGCCATCCACGCTTACCTGACCACGTGTCAAGATTGATTTCACCGAGTTACGGCTTTTATTGTTTAAAGTTTTAAGTAAAAAAGGAAGTAGTGTCGTCGATTCTTCAATTTCATAAGTGAATGTATCTTTCTCTCTAATGGGTCTCACTCTTTCGTTATAATTTCGTGCGTCAATTTCCAGTACGTACATAGTAAGAATACCATACATCTGTAGCTGGAAGAACCCTTATCCTGCGTAAGTTTCAAATAGTTTGTGCAATACATTAAAAAAATCCCCATCAATGATTCAGAGGTGATGAATACTTGACGGGGAATGAATTTTATTAAATTAACGCTCTTTCACCGTATAGCGAATCCAAACGGTACCCGATTCTAAAGCTTCGACTGCTTTTAACTCAAAAGCACGGGCTTCAATCGATGAATAAGGTTCTCTTGCATAGAAGAAACGATGACCATCGGGATCAGCATTGGCAATTGGAGCCATAATCATGCTGACTTCATCAACCAAATCGTTTTGTAAAAATGACCAGTTCAACGTACCGCCACCACCGACCATCATACGTTCGATACCAAACTTCGTATATAGTTTATCCAGCATCACTTCATAATCAATTTGTTTTTCACCAGCAATGATATAAGAAATGTTTTTTCTTCGTAAAAAATCTTTATATGCATTCGAAGCGGCTTCCGTTAAAATTTCAACAACGTGTGAATCGACGCCACCGTAAGGGGAGAAGTTCTCTTCAAAAGCTAACTCACCACGAGGAACAATGGATAAATAATACATTGGCGCATCTGCTACAGCGATATAATCTCCTTCAGGAACTGTTGGTGCATCTTCATTTACATCTGGCTCTTTGTAAAATGTCATATTGTCTTCGGTTGTATTTTTCCCATTTAAGTAGCCTTGAATGTTCGTATACTAGTGGATTTTTTGTTGTTTAATGGCTCTACATTTCTCTACTTTTGGATAGAAATGGTGTGA
>CAZUZA010000073.1:0-4020 GCA_964624875.1 uncultured Carnobacteriaceae bacterium
AAATTAGCGAGTACCACGAAATACTCGAAACATGATGTGGACTCATTGATTGAAAAACTTAAAGACAATCTACCTGTTCAACTATATAAACAAGATAATTTTAAACCTACGATTGATTTACCTAAGGAGTTAACTGTAGTTAAAGCTGGAGAGCTACTTATCGATAAAGCATCGATATCGAGAAAGACATTGATTCAGTTGGCACATTTGGCAACATTTCATAATCCAGAATTCTATAAAAAACAAAACATGCGAACACCTACTTGGGATACTCCACAATTTATTACATCCGCTTCTGAAGATGAAGACTATCTTTATTTACCAAGAGGACTTCAAGGAAAGCTATCTAAATTAGATACAACAATTGATTATGTTGATGAATTGAATCAAGGGAACCCTATAGAAGTCACTTTTAAAGGAATGTTACGAGAGATTCAAAATAAAGCAGTAAATCAAATTCTTGCAAATGAAACAGGAATCATTTCTGCACCAACAGGTTTTGGTAAAACAATCGTCGCTGCATACATGATTGCTGAAATAAAAAGGAGCACTTTAATCATCGTTCACTCGAAAGTACTCGCTGACCAATGGAAAGAACGTTTAGAACAATTCTTAGATATTAAATCAGAACCTTTTGTAGAATACACTCCAACAGGACGCATCCGGAAAAAGGATAAAATTGGAGAACTACACAGTGGCAAGGAAAATTTGACCCATAATATAGACATTGCTCTTTTTCAGACATTAGCCAATCGTGAAAAATTATCTGATTTACTCGATCAATATGGGATGATTATCGTGGATGAAGCCCATCACGTAGCGGCGAAAACTTACGAAGACGTGCTGAAACAAGTTAATGCTCGTTATTTATATGGTTTAACGGCTACACCAGAACGTAAAGATGGACTAACCCCTATTTTATTTATGCGTTTTGGAGAAATAATTTATGAACAAAAAGAGGAACTTGAAGAAAGTCTGTTAACTCCTAAGTTCTTTTATCCGAGGTTTACCAATTACAGTGATTTTAATCCTGAATTAACTTATAACCAGCATTTGAATCAGATGGTGGAGGTTACTGAACGCAACGATTTGATCATTTCAGATATTGTAGAAAACATTCAGGAGGGAAGAACATGTTTGGTATTAACTGAGAGGGTCGCCCATATAAGGGGAATTGAGGAATTACTCAAACAAAAACTGAAAAACGTCCCAATTTATACTTTGTCTAGTAAGGAAAAGAAAAAGGCTAATGAGAAAACGATTGAAGAGATGCAGGCTCAGAAAGAAGCCTATGTGACCATTGCGACAAGTAAAATTGCGGGTGAAGGGTTAGACTTATCCCAACTTGAATCGATTTTCTTTTGTTTGCCTTTTTCTCATAAAGTGCGAACGAAACAATATATTGGACGTTTGCATCGTGGATTAGATGAAAAGGATGAATTACGTGTTTATGATTATGTAGATATTGGTGTCGAAATGTTAGCGCGGATGTACCAAAAGCGAATGCGAGAATATTCAAAATTGAATTACCGTTTAGCTGAGGACGATAAAACGAGAGCGGATCAAACACAACTTTACAATTTAACCAATTATTCAGCACCCTTAAAATTTGATATGGCTCAAGCGACTAAAATAGTTATGGGGATTTATTCCATTCATCAAATTGAATTGGATGAATGGAGAAAATGGATTGAATCAGGAATTGAAATTAAAATTCTAATCAAAGGCGAGAAACTAGAAAAAAATGAGGATATAGTAAAAGCGTTAAATAAGCTAGGTGTTGAGGTAACAAAATTAGCTGTGAATCCATACTCCTTTGTTCTCTGTGATGAGAAAATTATTTGGTATGGGAATCTAAGGTATTTTATGAAGAATGCTAGAGATGCTACTATCCTTCGATTATCGAATAAAAAGATTGCAGAAAAAATGATTAGACAATATAAAGTAAAAAGCGAGTAAGATGGACTAAATTTTGTATCAATGTAGTGCTCAATTAATTTATTTCACCCTATAATATAATTGGAATATTAAAAGACTAAATATTCCAAGTAAACTAATATTTTAAGACCTGGATAGAAGTTGAAACAGAATAACTAGAAATTATTATTGTAAGAACACCGAACTCTCATGATTTTGGTGCTTTTCGGAAGACTGGTACACTTTTGAAGGTGACGGGTAGAAAAGTGTCGCAAACGCATGCCAGCGGGTTCATACTGGGGTATGAATCAGAATAGTGGTGATTTCGAGTTTATACTACAGTACACACCCGGTGGAGTGGCTTTGTAACGACTACTTTTAGCATGCAACCACTTACTCCTCCATTTCACCAAGAGAAAAGGTTTTTTAATCAAATAGTATGGAATCAGTTGCCTAAGATGGGAGCTGATTTTTTATTTATAACGTACCGTAAAATCCGAACATTAATGATTGGGATTAGAGAATTGTTTTTAAATATACACGAAAACCTGAATTAAATTCATTTTTAGTGTTGTAAAACGAATAATAAGGTGTATAATAGGATTTGTTCTTACTTAAATCCGAACGAAGGGGAATATAAATGACTAGAAGAGTAATCTTGGATACAGATACGGCTGGCGATGATACGACGGCGATTTTAACAGCGATTCACCATTTTAAAGTGGAAGGTTTGACGATTGTTAGTGGGAACATTGACTATGACCAACAGGTTGAGAATGCGTTGTACACGATTGAAGTCGCGAATGCTGCTGAATATATTCCTGTTTTTAAAGGGCATCGCGATCCGATTATGACGATGGAAGACGAGAAGCACGAAACGGAAGAGCGCATTTTTGCAGCTGACGGTATGGGTGGTTCGAACTTTCCTAAGGCAAAACAGCGTCCTGAAGACCAACATGCGGTTGACTTTATCATCGAAACGATTAAAGCCAATCCCGGTGAAATTGAATTAATTGCGATTGGACCTTTAACGAATATTGCGATGGCGATCAAGCGCGACCCAAGCATTATTCCAGATATCAAACATTTATGGATTATGGGTGGAGTCAACAATGCGCCTGGGAATGTCCGCGCAGTAGCTGAGTTCAACTTTGTCACGGATCCAGAAGCGGCGAAGATTGTCGTGCATTCGGGCATCGACATGACCATGGTTAGCTGGGATATTACATTAAACTACGGCGCTTTATTCGATGCAGATTTGGATGAAATAAAAGCTTTAGATACGAAAGGCACGAAGTTTTTCTTAGATGTAAATTTACATGTTAAAGAGTTTGAACGCCAAAAACGTAACTTAGATGCCGTGACTTGTCCGGACTCAATCGCTGTCGCGATAGCGGCTAATGAAGATTTAATGACTCAGTCGGAAATGTATTATGTGGATGTCGAAACGGCGAGTCCATTAATGCGTGGGTACAACTTAGTGGATATCGAAGGCGATTTAGGTCGAGCACCGAATATCCGTGTGTGTGAGGCTGTGGATACAGCAGGCTTTAAAGAGTTATTAAAAGATGTATTAGGATCAATTCATTAATCAACCATAAAAGGGGATATAAAAATGACATTAAAACGTATGGGTATGACAGTATTAACTACAGCTACTTTATTATTAACAGGTTGTGCAGCAACGCAAGCAGAAAAAGTTGCTCCAGAAGTTGAAGAAGAAACCTTTAAAATTTCAATGGTTACCGACCAAAACGGTATTGATGACCGTTCATTTAACCAAAGCGCGTGGGAAGGTATGCAAGATTGGGCAGCTAGCCATGACTTTGGCGAAGAAAGCATCAACTACTACCAATCTGGTCAGGAGTATAACTATATTCCAAACTTAAACACGGCGATTCAAGATGAAGCAAATATCATTTATGCGATTGGTTATTCATTAGAAGAAGCTTTAGCTGAAATTGCTACACAGAATCCAGACCAAAAATTTGGTTTTGTGGATGGTGTAATTGACCAAGATAACGTCGTGTCTATTACTTTTGCGGATAACGAATCATCTTATTTAGCAGGTGTTATCGCAGCATTAACATCTGATACTGGACG
>CAZUZA010000073.1:4120-5969 GCA_964624875.1 uncultured Carnobacteriaceae bacterium
TCAACATTGAAAGAGCTTGGTCGCGCAATTGAGAATGAAAGTAATGCCGTATTAGAAGGCAACTTCAACGGTGGAACACACATCGTTAGTAACATTGAAAGTGGCGGTGTAGGTGTAGTTGAAGACCACTTACCAGCAGACGTGAAAGAAGTTGTTGAACAAGCCAAAGAAGACATCATCTCTGGAGCGATTGAAGTACCTGAAGTCCCAGAAAACGAGTAGAATAGAATGTAGTGGGAAAAAAGCCAGCGAGCAGCTGGCTTTTTGGGTTTGCAGGAGAGTGTGAGTGTTACATACTAGAATATGTGTCGAGAAGAGGTGCGTATATGTCATGTAATTTTTTTACAGAGCCGGTGGATGTCGTTATAAGTCATGTACTAGAATATGTGCCGAGAAGAGGTGCGTATATGTCATGTAAATTTTTTACAGAGCCGGTAGATGTCGTTATAAGTCATGTATCAGAATATGTGCCTTATAACGCGTGTGCCATCGCCTCGTTCTGACGAAAATCTCACGGAGGTTTTCAACAACCTTCAAAACACAATAAGGAAGGCGAGCTATCGCTCGCCGGATTGGAAGATATGGTGTAAAAGTGGATGCTTTTTTGGGGTAAGATTTATGAGAAGTCGTGTTTGATCTTAACTACCATTTCGTTTGTAGTATTTTGGGTTGGTCGATGGTGTACATTCTAGCCGTTGCCTCGTAGGGTTGCCCATCGTTTATGATGTAAGAATTTCTTGATTTATTGACTGTCTTAAAATGTTTGTTTAAGATGCGTCGGACATAGTTTATTGACACATCGCCTGCTAAAAATTCATTAACTTCCTTCCTCGATAGATGCTTCTTATAATTGAGCACGCCCAAGTCACAAATTGTACGAATTACAGCTTCTTCTTTAGACTCGGTTAGGCCACACGCACATCTTATATACAGCCGAGTAATATGAACATTAAAGCTATAACAGTGTGCACAATAAATCCCACCACGTACGTCTACCATTTCACCAGGAGTTAAGGGGTCTGGCATGAATGGGTTGGTGGTTTCGTGTGTGTGCAGCGCCGCGAGGATTTTGTTGATGTCGAGGGGCGTTTTGGTGCCCGTTTGTTCTTTGTGCTTCAGCTGTTGGATGAAGGAGCGAAGTTGTGCGCGCGTGATGATTTTTATCTCGTTCACTTCGGACTGAATTTCGACGTCGTTATCTGCACTCGCAAAAATGACGAGTGCTTCCACTGTGAGGTGCGAATAGATATTGGCGAGGATGTTTTGCAAATCGATTTTGTTTCCGCGCACTTGCTCGAGTGGGTTCAGCTTCGTCTCCTTATCGTTGAAATAGCATTTTCCGTTCTTATAGCTGAATTTTCCGATGTAATTTTTAACTTCGATGACGTAAATTGTGTGTCGGGTAATTAAAATGAGGTCGCACTCGAGATTCCCGAAATGGTTGATCCAGATGTTTCTGAGAATTGTCCAACTGGGATCGCCGTACTGAGCGATGTAGTCGAGCACGGTTTGTTCGCCCATTTCACCGGCATGAAGACTTTTGTAGAGGTTCTTTTGTGCTGCGAAGGCCTTGTTGCCTCGGATATCGATGACTTTTAGGAAGTCATGCTGCGTTAGGGGGGGTGTGATCGATTTTTGGTACAGACTTTGTTTTACTTGCATTTGGATTCTCCTTTGAAATTTAGTCTCTATATATAAGTCTGCAAAAAGAACGGAAATCCGCGAAAAAAAGTGGAATAGTGTGAAAAAGTTTTGTGGCGAGGTGTTTTTGTGTTGTGTATGAGAATATGTGCCGAAAAGAGGTGCGTAGATGTCATGTAAATTTTTTACAGAGCTGCTGGACGTCGCT
>CAZUZA010000074.1:0-5749 GCA_964624875.1 uncultured Carnobacteriaceae bacterium
TGGATGGTTTCGAAGGAAATGAAGGTGTCATTGTTATGGCAGCTACGAACCGTTCAGACGTTTTAGACCCTGCATTATTACGTCCAGGTCGTTTTGACCGTCGTATTATGGTAGGTCGTCCAGATGTTAAAGGACGAGAAGCTATTCTAAAAGTTCATGCAAGAAACAAACCACTTTCAAATTCAATCAACTTAAAATTAATTGCTCGTCAAACGCCAGGATTCTCTGGTGCAGATTTAGAAAACTTACTAAACGAAGCAGCACTTGTTGCAGCTCGTCGAAATAGTAAAGTGATTGAAGCATTAGATATGGACGAAGCACATGACCGAGTCATCGCTGGTCCAGCGAAGAAAGATCGCATCATGAATGAAACAGAACGTAAAATGGTCGCATACCACGAAGCGGGT
This sequence comes from uncultured Carnobacteriaceae bacterium, assembly GCA_964624875.1. Classification (GTDB taxonomy): domain Bacteria; phylum Bacillota; class Bacilli; order Lactobacillales; family Carnobacteriaceae_A; genus Atopostipes. The sequence goes on from CAZUZA010000074.1 coordinate 408, forward strand.
CATACGATTGTTGGTTTAGTATTAAGTGATGCTCGTATTGTTCATAAAGTAACCATCGTTCCTCGTGGACGTGCAGGTGGCTATGCAATTATGTTACCTAAAGAAGACCGTTACTTAATGACTGAAAAAGATATGACAGAACAAATTGTTGGATTACTAGGTGGACGTGTAGCGGAAGAAGTCTTCTTCGGCTCACAATCAAGTGGTGCATCGAATGACTTCCAGCAAGCAACTCAATTAGCTCGTTCAATGGTTACAGAATATGGTATGAGTGAAAAATTAGGACCTGTTCAATACGAAGGTAATTCGCAAGTGTTCCTTGGAAGAGACTACGGATCAGCTAAGACCTATTCAGAGCGAATTGCTTATGACATTGATTCAGAAGTATTACGTATCATTAACGAAGGACATACACGTGCAACAGAAATCATTAAAGCACATGGCAACCAGTTGAAGATCATTGCTGAACACCTTCTTGAATATGAAACACTTAACGAAATTGAAATTAAGAGCTTATTCGAAGATGGTGAGATGCCAAAACGTAATGATGATGATGATGAATATCCACGTGAAACAGAAGACGATGAAACACAAGCAGGTACTTCATACGAAGAAATCAAACGCGTGCACGAAGAAAGTATAAAAGAGTTTGAAAGACAGTTTGAAGAACAAAAAGACGGACGTCGTACACTAGAGAGCTCTGAAATTGATGAGACTGACGAAAGTCCAGAAGAACATCCGGAACAAGAAACAAAGACGGAGAAAGAACCTGAAGACGTCGATCTGGAACAATTAAAAGAAGAGTCTTCCGAAACAAACATTGTGGATGAAGAAGATTCGGACGATAAGTCAGAATAATTGTTGAAACGATATAAACAAGTTAATATTTAGGATAAAGAAGAGGGTGCGGTTATCGCTATCCTCTTTTTTAACCGATAACGAATAATAAAATATACAATTTACAATGAGAGAGTGAATAAAATGACAGACTCTTTAATAAAAGCACTAGCTTATAATGATGAGATTCGTGTATATGTAGTGGATGCAACCAATATGGTTGAAGAAGCTCGACAATTACACGACAGTTGGAGTACAGCAACAGCTGCCCTCGGCCGAACGATGATCGGAACGACTTTGCTAGGTGCTACATTAAAAAATAAACAAGACAAATTAACCGTTCGAATTCATGGAGATGGACCGATTGGCTATATAATCGCAGACAGTAACATGTATGGGGAAGTAAAAGCATATATCGATAATCCACACGTGGCATTAGAGTTAAATGACGAAGGAAAATTAGATGTAAAAGGTGCTGTCGGAACAACCGGTGAACTATCTGTTTCCAAAGACCTTGGTTTAAAACAACCTTTCACAGGTCAAGTCCCACTAATCAGTGGGGAACTCGGAGAAGACTTTACTTACTACATGGCTGTTTCAGAACAAACACCATCCGCATTTGGTTTATCTGTATTAGTGAACCCAGATGAATCGATTCGTGTTGCAGCAGGCTTTATGATTCAAGTTTTACCAGATGCTAGTGAAGAAACAATCGTAGCGTTAGAACAAACACTGCAAAACATTCCACAAGTTTCTGATTTTATGGATAAAAATCATGACCTCGAAGCGCTATTAACCGAACTACTAGGTGCCGATAACTACAAAGTGCTCGAAGAAATGTCAGTAACGTTTAAATGCGACTGTTCAAAAGAACGCTTTGCGGATGCAATCGTCACACTAGGTAAAGAAGAGATTCAGCAAATGATTACAGAAGATGGTGGGGCAGAAGCGGTATGTCATTTCTGCCGTAGCAAATACCAATATTCAGTTGAAGAGCTAGAAGAATTACAAAAAGAAGCAAAGTAATCCTGTAAAATAGACAAACTTTACAGATCAACCTTTGCGACTACTTGAAAATATGCTACTATGGTAGCTGATATTGAAGCTTAAAAAAACTTTAAACAAATTACAAAAATTAATCGACGAGAAAGGGAGCCGAGAAAAGAATGGTTAATGAGAATGAACACATTGAAGATTTAAATGATCAAATGATTGTTCGCCGTGAGAAAATGGAAGAACTCAGAGAAAATGGAGTAAATCCTTTCGGTGATAAATTTGAACGTACACATTTTTCAACAGAAGTTATTGCAGAATATGATCAATATTCAAAAGAGGAACTAGCTGAGAAGAAATCGGTCGTTAAAATTTCGGGCCGTTTAATGGCAAAACGCGGAAGCGGTAAAGCAGGCTTTGCAAACCTAAAAGATAATAATGGAAACATACAAATTTATGTACGTTTAGATGAAGTTGGAGAAGAACAATATAAACTATTTAACCATGCTGACTTAGGGGACTTCCTTGGTATCGAAGGTTACTTAATGAAAACAAACACAGGCGAGTTAACAGTTCGCGCAACAGATGTTACTTTCTTAACAAAAGCACTTCGTCCACTTCCAGATCAATACTATGGTTTAAGCGACGTTGAAACAAGATACCGTAAACGTTACTTAGACTTAATCACAAACGATGAAAGTATGGACCGTTTTGTTAAACGTAGTCAAATCATATCAGAAATTCGTCACTACTTAACCGAACATGGTTATATCGAAGTTGAAACACCAACACTTCATAACTTAGCTGGAGGAGCAGCAGCTCGTCCATTCATTACACACCACAACGCATTAGACATGGAGTTGTACTTACGTATTGCTTTAGAGTTACACCTGAAACGTCTAGTTATTGGTGGAATGGAAAAAGTATTTGAAATCGGACGCGTATTCCGTAACGAAGGAATTGATACAACGCATAACCCAGAATTTACAATGCTTGAGTTATACACGGCTTATCATGACTATTGGGATGTAATGGATTTAGTAGAAGATCTAATCCAACACGTTGCCCAAAAAGTTACAGGTAGCGACACAATCACTTATGGAGATGTCGAAATCAAATTAGGTGGCAAATGGGAAAGACGCCATATGGTCGACTTAATTAAGGAGAAAACAGGTGTAGACTTCTGGGGCGAAATGTCCGATGAAGAAGCACGTGCACTTGCGAAAGAGCACAATGTTCATATTGAAGATTATGCAACGTATGGTCATGTCATTAACGAATTCTTCGAGACATTCGTAGAAGAGACATTAATTCAACCAATATTTGTATATGGACACCCAATTGAGATTTCACCACTTGCAAAAACAAACGCAGAAGATCCACGCTTTACGGATCGCTTTGAGTTCTTTATTGCAAAAAATGAATACGGAAATGCGTTCAGTGAGTTGAATGATCCGATCGATCAGCGCAAACGTTTTGAAGCACAAGAAGTAGAACGTGACCAAGGAAACGATGAAGCACATGGAATCGATGAAGACTTCATAGAAGCATTAGAATACGGTTTACCGCCAACAGGTGGGTTAGGTATTGGGATTGACCGTTTAGTGATGTTACTAACGAATACACAATCTATTCGTGACGTCATCTTATTCCCAACATTAAGAAACTTAGATAGTTAACAAATTTTATAGAGAGCTAATTGCACTTAATTGTGTAGTTGGCTCTCTTTGTGTATTATAAAAGAAAATGTAGAAGATGAAGGAGAAAGTAGATGAATAACAAACAAACTCGGTGGATGAATTTTCTAGGTGGGAATAACATCGTCTTTACGTTGGGTGTCTTCATATTAATAGGGATTCTATTTCTACTCTATTCGCAACTGGATTTTATACTTGGCCCAATACTCACGATATTTTCTGCAATTCTAACACCGTTAATCATTTCATTTATACTATTTTACTTATTAGATCCACTCGTTGGCTTCTTAGAAAAGAAAGGTGTCCCTCGCTTATGGGGTGTAGTCGGCCTCTATCTCTTTGTCGTTGGATTGCTTGCCTTACTATTGATATGGTTAATCCCAGTCTTACAGCAGCAATTTGAAGAGTTAATCAATACTTTGCCGCAGTTGTTTGAGCAAGTAAGAGGCTATGTAATGAATTTGATGCAAAGATTTGTCGAGACAGATGATCAACAGAACGCTTTACAAGAAGGGTTAGATTACTTCAATAATATAGAGACCAATATTATCAATTATATCTCTGATAGCTTCAGTGGAATAGGGAATGTTATCTCTGGTGTAACAAGTACATTACTCATTGTATTCATAGTACCCGTTATTTTATTTTTCTTATTGAAAGACGGTGCGATGTTTATTAAAGGCTTCATGAAAAAAGTACCACCTAAAGGAAGAAGAGATGTTGCTTCTATATTAGCAGCGATTGATTCTCAAGTTGGGAATTATATTAAAGGCCAAATGTTGATTGCTTTTATAAATGGGGTCATGATGTTTATCGGATTTTCCATTATCGGTCTAAATTATAGTGGTGTTTTAGCCGTAGCCGGTGGAATATTATCTTTTATCCCATATTTAGGACCGATATTAACGTTCGTTCCAGCGGTATTAGTTGCTATGAGTCAATCATTTTGGGTCGTCGTTCAACTAATAATCGTCTGGTTAGTCATTCAATTTATCGAAGGAAACTTAATTGAACCAAATGTAATGGGTCAAAGATTAAATATTCACCCAGTAACAATCATTTTTACGCTCTTAATAATGGGAGAATTATTAGGAATTGTTGGAATGTTAATCGGAGTTCCACTTTTTGCAATCATAAAAGTACTGTTTATTTTCTTCTTTAGTAAATATCAAGAGCGTTATAATAAATATTTTGGAGAAGATTCTGGGGAATATAGAGTAGAAACTTTAAATTCTGTGTATGAAATCGAAGAAAAAGTAAAAGATTTAACAAGTTTTGAGAGTGAATAAGAAAGATTCACTGAAGGGTGCAGATGGTTTCCGATAAAATTCGGAAATTGTCTGCATTTTCTTTTGAAATCAGAACCACTCAATGACAATGTTTGTAGAGATTATCTAAAAAGAAAGACAAGAAAAAGAAAAGAAAGTTGAAAATGTGCTTGACCATTTACCAGGTAGGTGGTATTATATTTCTTGTCGCCTCACACGGGGCGCCACACAAATTCAACTTATGAAAAAGAAAATACTTCTTGACATTGTAAGTCGAATAACATATACTTGTAAAGCTCAAGTGGCGAACGTAAACTTTACGTAAAGCCCACTGAAGCGAATTAGATCTTTGAAAACTGAACAAAATAATACAACCAAAAATGTGCAGGTGTCTTCTATCATATCGGTAGTAAGACAACACAAGTTAATTTTTGAAACAACAATGTAATGAGTCAATCAAACGACTAACGAAGGTTAGTCCTTAGTTTTACAAAAAACTGAGAGTTTGATCCTGGCTCAGGACGAACGCTGGCGGCATGCCTAATAC
>CAZUZA010000075.1:0-5724 GCA_964624875.1 uncultured Carnobacteriaceae bacterium
ATAAAGTAAAAACCCTCTTTTTTGAAAAGAAGGTTCACTTTTCAACATAAGAGGGTCTGGATTTCTATTTAATTGTGGCTATTTTTTGTCAGCTTTCTTTGCATCGGCTTTTTTAGCTTCTGCCTTTTCTGCTTCTGCTTTTTCTGCTTCTGCTTTTGCTTCTTTACCCTCTTCGCCGATACCATAAGCCGCACGAACTCGTTTGTCGACTTCTTCAAAGATATCTGGGTTATCTGCTAAATAGCGTTTCGCATTTTCACGACCCTGACCAATACGTTCTTCACCGTATGAGTACCATGATCCGGCTTTATTAATAATATCCTGCTCGGATCCCATATCGACTAGCTCACCAATTTGAGAAATACCTTCCCCAAAGATAATGTCAACCATCGCTTCTTTAAATGGTGGCGCAACCTTGTTTTTAACAACTTTGATACGTGTACGGTTACCAATTAATTCGCTACCTTCTTTAATCGACTCCGCACGACGAACTTCTAAACGAATTGACGAATAGAATTTTAGTGCACGTCCACCTGGTGTTGTTTCTGGGTTACCAAACATGATACCAACTTTTTCACGAATCTGGTTAATGAAGATGGCGATCGTGTGTGTTTTACTAATTGTTCCTGATAGTTTACGCATGGCTTGTGACATTAGACGCGCTTGTAAAGCAACGTGTGTGTCTCCCATTTCGCCATCAATCTCTGCACGCGGTACTAATGCTGCTACCGAGTCAATAACTAAAATATCGACCGCACCACTTGATACTAAAGCATCCGCTATCTCTAGCCCTTGCTCACCTGTATCTGGCTGTGATAAAAGTAAGTTTTCAATGTCTACGCCTAAGTTTTTAGCATAGTTCGGGTCTAACGCGTGCTCCGCATCGATAAAGGCTGCTGTTCCTCCTGCTTTTTGCGCTGCGGCAATTGCGTGTAGGGCTACCGTTGTTTTACCTGAACTCTCTGGTCCATAAATTTCAATAATTCGGCCACGTGGATACCCACCTGCACCTAAAGCTACGTCTAATGCTAGTGAACCTGTTGAAATTGTCTCTAGTTGACGTGCTGGTTCATCACCAAGACGCATAATTGATCCTTTACCATGGTCTTTTGTGATTTGTTTCATTGCACGGTCTAATGCTTTCTTTCTGTCATCTGCTACCATATATACCCTCCGTTTATATCGTTTAAATCATCATTTTTAAGTGTTATTTTCTGCTCTTGAATCGAACTACATCTATATTTTACTTTGTTTGAATGGAAAAAGCAATACTAAAGCGAACATTTATTCCCCTATCGTTAAATGACGTCTGATAGACTTGGTTTGTCTAAAAGAATGCGACGCACAAAGTCACTTACTCGTAGACTTAACATCCATCTGGCCGGATTTTGGCTTCTTGAATAATCGACTATTTCTGTCAAAATATCGCCATTTGGTAGGGCGATACTCATATAAGCGATTCGTTGTGGATTCTTTTTTGCTAAGTTTTCTGGTCCCCAGCCGGTTACAGCGACGCCATAGTCACTCTTGTATTGTCTTTTCACTTCTTCGGCATAATGTTCATTACGTTCAGCCATCGGGATATCTTCTACATTTTCAATCTGGTAAAAGGTATCGGCATATTCTAACGTCGTAAAGACATTCCCACCTCGGAAAGCATTTGGATATTGTAAATTGCGCGACCAGTAATCGGTTGTGGCGCCATCTGTATAGACTTCAAAGAGCGCTATAGATTGTTGCTCTTCATCTAATTTTTCTAAAAAGACATCTTGTAACCTTGTCTTCCCATAACTGAAAAAGTGTTCACCCACTTGGTCTAGGACTTCTGCTTCCATTTCATCCAAAAGAACTTCACACTGTTCTGGTGTTTTTGCGCTGGCTGTTATCCGAACGTCGATAATTCCGAACTTCGCATAGACGGCCACGGTTGGGTTCGTTTGTGTTTGAATAATGTCGTCTAGTTTTTCAGCGACTAAGGCTTCTGGCATGCCATATAAATTTAAATTTCTTGATCTCAATACATCTTCATCACCCACAAATTCTGCTAATTTTGGGAGCAAATGATTGGTTACCATATGTTCAAATTCGTTTGGTGGTCCAGGTAAGAGTACGTATGTATGGGTTGCTGTTTCCATATAAATCCCAGCAGCCATACCGACATCATTTTGCAACGGAGATGAGCCGACTAAAATTTTTGCTTGGTTTAAGTTCCCAGCTGAAATATCTTCTGTGCCGTAGCGAATGGTTGCTTTGCGACGTGATTCGACATCAATCATTAAGTCTACGCCTAAGTGCGTGGCTAATATGTTTTTGGTTATATCATCTTGTGTTGGACCCAATCCTCCTGAGACAATAATGATATTAGCTCTTGCTTCGGCAGCGTGAATGGCTTTCAGTAAACGGTCTGGGTTGTCACCCACGGTTGTGTGGTGATAGACGCTGACGCCAATCGATGCTAGCTCTCGTGCTAAATATGGTGTGTTCGTATCAATGACTTCTCCCAGGAGAAGTTCTGTTCCACTTGTAATAATTTCTGCTTTCATTTTTTTAAGCTCCTATATATATATCTGCATTTAAAACGGAAATCCATTTTATTTTCTCGATTTATTTTATAATCTTTTTAATATAGTGTCTAGAAAAACGAAAATAGGCCGATAACTCATGCATCTATCCGCCTATTTCATCCATTATTTAATTTTAACTAAATGTTCCTTTGAAGAACTCGCGTGCATTATAAAAGTAATCTAAACCGGAATAAACGGTAAAGAACAATGCAACATATAATAAAATGGTACCGACTGAGAAACCAAGTCCTGCAAAAGGAATGTCGTTTAATAATAAGAAAATAATCGACAACATTTGTGTGACTGTTTTTATTTTACCCGGCCATGCTGCTGCAAGGACCGTACCACCTGACTCAACTAAAATCAGACGTAAGCCAGTGACGGCAAATTCACGTGCGATAATAACAGCAATAACCCAACCTGGGGCACTCCCTACTTCAACAAGCATAATCATTGCTGAAGCGACTAACATTTTATCGGCTAGTGGATCTGCGAACTTTCCAAAATTCGTGACGAGTTGGTCTCGTCGTGCAATATATCCATCCAGGTAATCTGTAATGCTGGCAAAGATAAAGATGATTGCTGCAATTAAAACAGATAAGTTAATTGACGTTCCCATTAGTTGGATGGAACCCATATTAAATGGATTGCTCATATAGACTAAGAAAAATGGGATCAAAATTAAACGCAATAGCGTTATTTTATTTGGTAAATTCAAAAGTATTGCCTCCTAGAACTGTTTGTTACTGATTAAATTGAATCGTTAAATCTTGTCGTACGACGCCTGCTGCTTCTGGCGCGTATTCTAATTCAGCATCATTCAGTCTGATTGTTGTTGCCGAAGCGTTTCCGACAATAATATTTATTTGTGATGCATCCGCACCAAAGTTAACTTCTAATGTCTGCCCATCTGTTAACGTCGCTTGTTGCATTTGTACGCCATCGACGCTGACGCTTACCCAAGAGTTGCCTCCGGTTGCTTCTAAGACGATTGTTTGCTCTTCTGGAGCTGTTCCTGTGACTTCATAAGTCGTTGCGACACCGGTACTTTGTGCAATCTCAATTTCTTGATCATTTGCTTCCGGTTCGTCTGTATCTGCTGGGTCTTCTGTTTCATCGGTGTTGTCTGGATCTTCGGTTCCTTCACCTTCTGTGTCAGCCGGTGTTTCTGTTTCTTCATCATTTTCTTCGGTTAATGGTGGCGCTTGTTCGGTATTGTCTTCATTAATTAACGATTCTTTGCCATTATCGGCTTGACGCCATGCATAATAAATTACAGAAAAAATCGCGATGACGAGGAAGATAATTAAGACAGTTGGAAGATTTTCTTGAAAAGAACGAGCACCGGTACCACGTTTTGTTTGCGTACTACGAGTGGGTGCAACAGTCACATTTTCAGCAAATTCCTCACTTGCTTCTTTTGACGTTTCATTTAAATGTTCTTCTAATAATTTTTCGCCATCTAGGCCAACAATATCTGCATATTGCTTCACAAAAGCACGCGCATAAAAGCGTCCCGGTAAAATTTCAGTGTTGCCATCTTCAATGGCTTGTAAGTATCTTTTCTGGATTTTAGTTGTTTGTTGTAGGTCATCTAACGTATAACCTTTTTCGATTCGAGCTTCTTTTAATATTTCTCCAATTTCGTTCATTTCATTCACCTGCCGTTTAATTAATTTTGACTAAATTGGACTTGTAAAATAGTTACGAGAATAATTTACATACGGATAAATTATAACATACTCAACGGTCTTAAACTAGAGTTCTAATCGAGTAAGTTTGGATAATCATAAATTCTTCATCTTTTACTCGTAGCAAGCTTTCGCTCCTTATTCTGCATGAATTAAGATTCTTTGCGTGCGTTCTTTTACCTATCTTGTTTTCAACCTGCCAGCAGCTTTTTCTACGGTTGTCATCCATTTCACCGAGGGTAAAAAAATAAAGGGATAGTTGGTGGACTACCCCTTTTGAAAATTGACTTATTTGTTTAATTCGGCTAATAAATCTGAAACTTTGTCTGTTTTTTCCCACGTGAAATCGAAATCGGTACGACCGAAGTGGCCATAAGCGGATGTGTGTTTGAATATTGGCTGCTGTAGATCGAGGTCTTGGATAATTCCAGCTGGTCTTAAATCAAAGACTTTACGAATAGCGGCGATCAATTTTTCGTTTTCAACTTTTCCAGTTCCGAATGTTTCGACTGAAATTGAAACAGGCTGTGCAACACCAATCGCATACGCTAATTGAATTTCTGCACGATCTGCTAAGTCTGCAGCGACGATGTTTTTAGCGATGTGACGAGCGGCATAACTGGCTGAACGGTCAACTTTTGTTGCGTCTTTTCCAGAGAATGCTCCTCCACCGTGACGAGCTGACCCACCGTAAGTGTCTACGATAATTTTACGTCCGGTTAAACCAACGTCTCCTTGAGGTCCTCCGATTACGAAGCGGCCTGTTGGGTTGATAAAGTATTCTGTTTCATCATCTAATAAGTCGGCTGGAATCACTTCGTTAATGACGAATTCAACGATATCTCTGTGTAATTGTTCATGTGTAACATCTGGGTGATGCTGGGCACTAACAACAATCGCATCGATTCGTTTTGGTGTGCCATCTTCTGTGTATTCAACGGTTACTTGTGCTTTTCCGTCTGGTCGTAAATAAGATAGTGTGCCATTTTTACGAACTTCGGCTAATTTATGCGTCAAGGCATGGCTAAGCGAAATTGGTAATGGCATAAACTCAGGTGTTTCATTTGTTGCGTAACCAAACATGATTCCTTGGTCACCTGCACCAATTTTGTCTAATGCACTTTGTTCGTCTGTGTTTTTATATTCTAATGATTGATCCACCCCACCAGCGATATCGGCAGATTGGTCATCAATCGCTACAATCACACCACATGTGTCGGCATCAAAGCCATACTTCGCACGTGTGTAGCCAATTTCACGGATTGTGTCACGAACAACGCTTTGAATATCAACATACGCTTCTGTTCGAATTTCACCAGAAATAAACACTAGTCCAGTAGTAACAACTGTTTCACAAGCTACTCGTGAGTTTGGATCTTGCTCAAGCATCGCATCTAAAATCGCATCACTAATACGATCGGCCATTTTATCTGGATGTCCTTCAGTTACGGACTCGGATGTAAATAAAC
>CAZUZA010000076.1:0-5610 GCA_964624875.1 uncultured Carnobacteriaceae bacterium
AATTCACATTTAAACTCTCATATAAGGGTACCATTTTTTTAAGCATTATTAAATGTATAAATAGCCCCAATTAAATTCGCGTCATTATTAAAGTGGGCAATCTCAATATTTGGTTCGTAAGGGAAGGCATAAATACGGGCATATAGTGCTTGAATCGCTGCTTCTACTCGTTCTTGGAAACCTTCCATTTTAGAGACGCCACCACCGAGAATAATCTTTTCTGGGTCAATAATGGCATTTAAATTGTAAATACCTAAAGCTAGATAGTGGAAAAACTGGTCGACTTCTTCTTGAGCAAGCTTGTCGCCTTCTTTGGCAAGTTTAAAGACTTCCACGCCTGTTATCTTATTGCTATCTAGGCCCTTTTTGGCTGCGTATTTCTTTGCCATCTGTACGGCAGTTGCTAGTTCACCAAAATTTTCTTCATTATTATTTAAGAGCATAAAGCCTATTTCACCAGCGTAGCTATTAAAGCCTTTAACGATCTCGCGATTAAAGACGATTGAACCACCGATACCCGTGCCTAAAACGATGACCACGACGTCTTTACTCTCGTATGCAGCTCCTAACCAGAGTTCGGCAAAAGTCGCACAATTCGCGTCATTTTCGAAGGTAACGGGTAGTCCAAAAGCAGCTTCTAGCTCGTCATAAATAGGGAAATAATGTAAATAGTCGACTAAGCTTTCGCCTTCTATTTGTCTTGTCTCTAGATTTGGTGCTCCAGGAACTGAAAAAGCAACACCTTTTAGCGTATATTCTTTCGCAGCGTTCGTTTTAATCTCAATTAAACGTATAATCAGGGTAATCTTCCATTAAGCGAAGAACCGTTGAGAAACTACGTGCAGCTTTCTCACGTGTATGTTTCAACTGCCATAACCAAGCAACGTCAATGTGCGTATGGCCAACAGTCGTTACTTCGTATGCTGAATTCTTAGGAATTTTACCAATTTCACTATTTAAGTACTCATGCGTCGCATGAATACTCTCTAAAAATTGAGGGACTTCTCTATCAGACCAATCAAGCAACTTAAATGTATTGTTTAAAATTTGCGTTAGTTGATATTTTAACGGATTGCTTTCATCTAGTTCTTCCGTTGTTTTGTGGACTTGATCAGATAGGTAATAAAGCTCATCCGTTTTCTTGTCCAATAACGTCATTTGACCGTTCTTAAATTGATGGAAAAGGGTAATCCCTTCTCCACCAGCCATTCCCGTCCACAGACGTAAGTTTACAGTGATTTTTTTACCAATATATTCTTCTGAAATTCGAACTTCTTGATGGTATTGGTCAACACCTGAATATGGTTTTCCATTGATAAACATTAAGGCTTCAAAACCATAGTCATATCCGATACTATCTGAGTTTCCAAAGTCTAAAACGAGATAAACATTCGATTCATTTGGAATTTCGATTTCTTTTTGAACCCAAAAATAACGATCTAAGCCACTCCAATAATCATTTAACTTGATAGTATCTGCATCTTCCCAGTTTTCAGGTGGAAACTTCTCCGTTTTAGACGTATCTTCTAAAATAGCCCACTCCGATAATGTTTCGATTTCTTTGAAACGATAATTCTTTAGTTCATCGATCCTAGAACGTAATTTATCTTTCATAAAAAACATACTCAACGTGCTTCATCTCCCAGCTTTATTAAAACGTCAATTTATTTTTGAACGCGAATGTCATAGTAATCTAGTAATAATTCACAAAACATCATGTTTGCCCACGAGAACCATTCTCTTGAGAAGTTCTTTGGATTATCAACATCAAATGACTCATGCATGTTGAATGTATCTCCGTCTGTGTTCACTAGTGTGTTTAATAATTCTTTTTTACGATTAACATCATCCGTTGTTAAACCTTCCATCGATAAGGCGATTGGCCAGATATAGTTCTCTTCTGTATGTGAACTTCCTAAACCTTTCGCAAACTCACCTTCGTAGTAATAAGGATTTTCAGGACTAAAGATTGTTTTTCTTGTCTCAACATAAACAGGGTCTTGGTTATCGCAGTACCCTAAATATGGTGCCGATAATAAGCTCGGAACGTTCGGGTCATCTTTAATGATGTGGTTACCTAGTCCATCGACTTCATAAGCAAAAATATCATTGCCTGCTTCGTTTTTAACGACTGCATATTCTTTAATTCCACGATCGATGTCATCACGTAGTTTGACCACTTTATCTAATAATTCATTCGATAAGTCAATCACACCATCGTTTGCAAGTTCTTCTAAGTAGGTTAAAACAACTGCCGCAAACATGTTTGAAGGCACTAAATAGTGATAGATACAACGGTCGTCACTTGGGTTGAATCCACACCAAGTCATTCCTGTATAACCGACTGGTGAACCTTGTCCATCATTAATTAATGTGTCTTCTGGACGATCATCTAAACGGACAAATGAATAATCCGAATTTTCATGATTTTGCTCTAAAATCCATAAATCAACGATTGTTTCAATCGCTTCGTAAAATGTTTCATTAAATTGTTCTGTTGAACCAGTGTTTTTATAGAATAAATAAGCTAACTGAATAGGGTAGCATAAGCTATCAATTTCATATTTACGTTCCCACGTCCAAGGTGTCATTGGTGTAATATCTTCTGGGTATCCGTGACGCCCATTTGCAGATTCATTAAACGCATTCGCATATGGGTCAATATTGATATAACGGAATTGCTGTTCAATTAAACCTTTAACTAAGTCGTAGATCTTCTCATCTTCATTTGCTAATACTAAATAAGGGCGCATTTGAGCTGTTGAATCACGCAACCACATTGCTGGGATATCCCCCGTTAACATATACACCGTACCGTCATCATTGACAGATATTGTTGATTCTAATGTATCCGTAAAACCTTTTTTAAAAACTTCGCCCCACTTAGGGTTATCTTCTTTTGTTTTTTCTACAATTTCTTCAATAAAATTCTTTGTGTATTCTGAAAGCATTTATTTACCCCTCTATCATTCTTATTGTTTTTTATTTAATGAAAATGGTCGGTTCTCTAACGCTGTTGGTTTAACTGAAGGAATCACACCTAATTTTTGTTTTACGTGCGCTCCGTTCATTAACTGTTCATATGTGATGTAATCTTTTTCGTAGCTCTCTCCGTCAACTTGACGTTTAGAAACAACGTTTAAATAAGGTTCTTGATGATTTGATTCAAATGAAATTTCTTTGCCATTTTCTAAATGAATCTTGGCATCGTTCCAAATGTTAATCCCTAAAACATACTCATTTGTCCCTGGTGTTACGGCGTATAAGCCTAAGGAACTTAATACAAACCATGCAGACATACTTCCATTGTCTTCATCTCCCGGGAAGCCTTCTGGTGATGTATCAAATAAGTTCGTTAATAGTTGCTTCACGACATATTGCGTAACGTTGGGATAGCCTGCATACGTAAATAAGTATGGGATATGAAAACTCGGTTGGTTTGAAATGGCTAACTGACCAAATTGTAAGACCGCCATTTCAGTCATCTCATGAATTTCTTGACCATAGTCTCCGGATTCGTAAATGGCTTCCATGTTCACTAAACCATTGATATGTTCATAAAAGACTTCGTCGCCACCAAATAAAGCAATTAAATCTGCGATATTATGGAAGACTGAGAAACTATTTTGCCATGAGCTACCTTCTGTATAGTGTTCACCCCAACGATGGTCATTGATCGAGTCAACAAATTCCCCATCTTCGCCTATTGGAGACATACGCATATTTTCTTTATCAAATAAATGACGATAGTTTAAGCTCGACTCATAATATTTATCGGCAACCTCATCTTCGCCAAGTGCTTTTGCGACTTGTGCAATACAAAAATCACTGTATGCGAAATCCAATGTTTTATTGACAGATTCGTTCGTAGATGCTGGTAAATAGCCTTTCTCAAAATAATGTTTTGTATTTTCTCTACCCTCAAGTTCATGATCACTTTCGGTCATAGCAGAAAAAATCATGGCATCTAGTAACTCTTTAGCTATCTCTTTATCAACTAAATCCTTCACAACAGCATCCGCAATAACGGCATCTACTAACGTTCCCGGCATTAAGCCCCGTTCATCTGGTGAAAGCCATTTTGGTAAATACTTATCTTCCCGAGCAATGTTTAAAATACCTTCAATGAATTTCGGTACCCTATTTGGAATTAATAGTGCATATAGTGGATAGTTCGTTCTAAACGTATCCCAGTACCCATTATTCAAGTAGTAATAGCCCGATTCAACTTTTTGGGTGTATGGTGAATAGTGAATACGCTCGCCGGCTTCTGACAGTTCATAGGCTTGTTGTGGGAAAGTAGCTGTTCGATAAAGCGACGTGTAAAAAGTCTTTACTAATTCCATGTCCGAGTGGTTCACATCTATTTTATCAAGGTATGTTAACCATTCTGAAGCCACGGCTTGTTTTTTATCTGCTAAAGATAATGTGGTTTGCTTATCTGTTTGATAATTAATATTCGCCTGTTCTAAGCTAATATAAGATGTTGTAAAATGCAGGTCCAATGTTGATTTAACAGGATTCTTAAATTTAAACCAATACATGGTCATCGCATGTTCATCTTCCATATAATCCATTTCACGAACCACTTCGAAAGTAGCTTCCAACGCTTTAATTGAAAAATGCATACCGAATTTACCGTATTTAGAACCCGATAATTGATCCGTATAGCCGTTCAATTCAGACCCATCTTCTGAAACATCTAACTTTCCTTTTTCAGAAATAGCTACAGAAAAGAACAAGTCATTTTCAGCAGTGATATTCTGTGTTTGAATCGCTGCACCATACGTAGTTGGTACTAAATCAATTTTCAAACGATCTCTTAAACGTTGATAAGATAGATGATGTGGTTTAAATGTCGCATAGTTTGGCTGATATGAACTTTTATTCATCTCTTCAGACAATTTTTGCCCATCATCTTCATTCATTAATTTTGCTTCTTCTTCATCATTTAAATGCAGCATATTAAATACAACGAAAGCATAGTCTCCCATCCATGGACTTGGTTGGTGAGATAATCGGACTCCATAAGTTGTATGGTCATGCGCATTAAAATAACGAACATCATTCATTCGTGATTGCATAACAAATGCATTCATTCCAAAAGGAAGTGTCGTATAAGGCAATGTGTTTCCATTACTTAAAGAATATTGATTATTTGTACCTTGTCTCGTATCAATTAAGTCTAAAACATTCACACTATTCACTACTTTCTATTCTATTTAATCTACAATTTCATCACGTTCGTATTCATTTTTCTTTATCCACTTTAGCATATTCTTTTTCGCAAAACAGTGAAATATAGCTGTTTGGTTTCTATTTCATAAGTTGGTTATTTTTACAGTTTTTTTACTTTAAAAGATTTTATCCCACGTTGATTTAAACACGCTTCGCAAGCTATGCCCTTCAAAAATTAATGTGAAAACAAAATGGACAAGTGCAAATAACCCCGCGACACCAATAAAAACCATAATGCCTGGACGCCAACCCCAAATAAGTAAAATGATTGCCACCATAAAAGTCAGCAAAATAATCATTTCAATAAAATGAACAACTGTATAAGCAATTGCATTCTTGGTCATCTCTTTTGTTGAAACCTCTTGGTTTTGC
>CAZUZA010000077.1:0-3246 GCA_964624875.1 uncultured Carnobacteriaceae bacterium
CCAAAGACTTCTTCCATCTTCTTTTTCGCACTTGGAGCGCCTTGTTTCTTTTGAATAACAATCAGTAATTGCCCACCTTCTACTAGGTGTTCATATGCTGTTTCTAAAATATGATGCACAACTTTCTTGCCTGCTCGGATTGGTGGGTTCGATAAGATTGCTCCGAACTCCAAGTTATCAACGTTCTCAAATAAATCCGATTGATAAATTTCAAGATTTGAGATGTCATTTTGCTCAGCGTTTAGTTCAGCTAACTCAAGCGCACGTTCATTCACATCAATCATTTCAATAGTACGTTCTGGAAATTCTCGACCTAGATACAGACCAATTGGGCCATAGCCACAACCGACATCTAGTATATTCCCATCTGGAAAGATTTGCTCTGCAGCAGTTGTCATTAAAATTTTAGAGCCTTCATCGATTTTATTTTTTGAAAACACACCAGAATCTGTCGTAAATGTAAAATTTTGTCGTCTAATTTTCGCCGTCCATGTTTCGCGATTACTTTCTGAGGTTGGTTTTGAAGAATAGTAATGATCCATCTATTAAGTACCCTCTCTTAAATAATATATTTTATCTTCTATATAGTTTACCAAATTTCAAAGCATTAAAAAAGAGGCTTGTCACACAAGCCTCTTGAAGTTTCAATTATTGTTTTGGAAGGATAAAGTTTAACGTGATACCTACAATTGCACTTAAAGCTGTTCCTGAAATGATAACTGGTCCAACATCTAAGACAGCTCCACCTAAACCAATGACTAACATACTACTCGCAATGATGAGGTTGCGTGCTTTAGAGAAATCAAGTTGTTCATCAATCATAACCTTAAGTCCGTTACTTGCGATAACTCCGTATAGGATGATTGACATTCCACCGATTACGGCATTTGGAATAGTTGCTAGTAGCGCTACGAACTTCCCTAAGAAACTTAGTACGACTGCAATAATAGCTGCATTTCGAATGACACTAACAGATGCGATTCTTGTTAAGCCTACAACGCCCGTATTTTCACCGTAAGTTGTATTCGCTGGTCCTCCGAAAAAGGCTGACACAGCTGAGGCGACTCCGTCTCCAGTTAAAGTACGCGCTAAACCTGGATCTTTTAAGAAGTTTCGGTTTGTCATTTTACTTAAAACCGTGTGATCTCCGATATGTTCAGCAACTGTAACTAAGACGAGAGGTAAGAACGCCCACGCTTCTGGTCCAAAGTAGAGAGAGTAACTTTGGAACATGCTGTTTTCAAACGGAAGATAAATTTCTGGGATACTCAACCAAGCGGCTTCTATAATTGGTGAAATATCAACTATTCCTAATAGAAGTCCGACGACATACCCACCAACAATTCCCGCTAGGAAAGGAATAATTTTTAAAAATCCAGTAGCTTTTATGTTCACATAGGCGACGATTAGGAAGGTACTAATTGCTACCACAATATTTCGCCAATCCCCACCGACGATTAAGTCCGCGTTTTGAATGGCTGTACTCGATAACCCTAAACCGATAACCACAATCATTGGTCCAATAACAATTGGAGGTAACATCCGGTCAATCCATTTTGTTCCAACCTTACTCGAAATGAATCCTATTAAAATATATGCTAAACCGGATATCATAATCCCTGTTTGCGAAGCACTGATGTCTCCACCAAGTTGTTCCATTGCTATTTGCATTGCACCTATAAAAGCAAAGGATGATCCTAAATAGACCGGCACTTTTGATTTTGTAATGAAGTGATAAATCAAGGTACCGACCCCACTCATTAGTAAAGCTACGGATATCGGCAATCCTGTAATGATTGGAACTAAAATCGTAGCTCCAAACATCGAGAAAACATGCTGAAAACTTAATAATAACCCCATACCAAATTCTGGTTTCTCATCTACGTCTAGTAACATTGGTTTTTCTTCTATCATTTTTTCTCTCTCCCACCTATGTAATTTTGCGCAAAAAAATAGAGCTCTTTTGATTAGCAAAAGAACCCTTAAGGATAGCACTCCTTATTCATACACAAACTTCTCATTTTACAATGAATGAATTTCTTACCCAGAAAACTATCCATATCTGAAGTCTATCGCGACTTCAGAAATTTTGCTCTTACAATAATACCAAGACTACATTAATAAAACAAGTATTTTTCTAATTTATTTTTAACTTTTCTTTAAACGCTCATTTGTCGAGGCATTTGCGACGAGTGCAACGGAGATCGACACGGCCATTAAGCTGGACCCACCGTAGCTCAAAAACGGAAAGGTGATTCCGGTAATTGGGAGTAAGCCGGTTACACCTGCTAAGTTCACTAAGGACTGCACGAGTAACATCGAGCCGACACCGATACAGATTAAACTGTTGAAACTATCTGGTGATTTGCTACCGATGTAAAAGGCACGCCCAATGATGGTCCCTAAGTTCCCTAGCACAAATGCGACACCCATCAAGCCGAGCTCTTCGCCGACGATTGCTATGATAAAGTCCGTATACGGGAATGGTAAGTAGCCCGTTTTCTGAACACTGTTTCCAATGCCAACTCCAAATAAGTTGCCTCGGTTTAAGGCGTAATAAGAGTTAACTAATTGATGCCCTTCTGTCTCGTAATACCCAAACGGATCCCACCAACCTAAGAAACGGTCGTAACGGTAATCCAAGAAAGGGATGTGTTCACCGTAATTATAGACAATGAATAAAACGAGCGCGACACCCACGCCCAGGAAGAAGAAGAACCGCAAGCCGTACTTCAAGGAGGCGCCACTCGCCGACAGCATCATTAAAATCATCATGCCGATAATAATTGCTGTCCCTGTATCGGGCTGGAAGAACACCAGCATCATAATAAGGCCAACTAAAAATCCTGGTTTCAACGCTGTTTGGATGAAATTTGTTTCCAAGCCGCTTTGGTTTCTCGAAAAAATGTATGCTAAATACCAAATCACGAAAACTTTAGCGAATTCTGCCGGCTGGATATTAAACCCCGGTAACGGAATCCAACGTCGTGCCCCTAGTACAGGCGGCATCAGAAATACGACAGCCAATAACGCAAACATGAGTAATGTAACCCACGAGACGAACTTCTTATTTTTTAAAGCGCGAAACGGAAAGATATACATAAAGGCCGCCATAAAAATACTCGCGGACACAAAGGCACATTGCTTGATAAAATAATATGTTGCTGTTCCATATTCATTCAGCGAACTAAAACTACTCGCACTATATACCGCAATAATACTAAATAAAATTAGAGAAAGAAATGG
>CAZUZA010000077.1:3346-5512 GCA_964624875.1 uncultured Carnobacteriaceae bacterium
ATCCCTGTAACGGGTAGTAAGCCAATATTCATCCCGATATTTTCTAAAACGTGGAAGACAATCATCATGATGACACCTGTTGCAATATATGCGTAGAATTCATTTTTTGTGTCATAGACAACTTTTATCATGTTATACACTAAAACAAAGTACATAAAAATTAAGAATGAGCCTCCTACAAACCCGAAGTTCTCACCAATTGTCGCAAAAATCATATCCGATTCGCGTACAGGTACGTATACTTCAGATTGACCTAATCCTTTTCCGAAGACGCCCCCAGAACCAATTGCTTTAAAAGCTTGTGTTACTTGATAAGAAGCACGAGATGTATCATGATAAGGATCTAGCCAGGTATCAATTCTTTCAAACTGATACGGTTGAAAGCCAAATGCTTCTTGTAAAAAATCACGGTTATAAACAACCATAAAAATTGTTCCACCTGCTACAACTGTCAACGTTATAATAACGGGTAACAATATTTTCCATTGAATACCGGAGAGGAAAATGACCCCACACAGTATCGCTACGTAAACTAAGGTTGTCCCCAAGTCGTTTTGCATCATAATTAATACAAATATAATACCCGAATAAAAGAATAATTTTCCAATGAGTAAAAAATCACTTTGGAGGGTTCGAATTTTATTCTGAGCATTGTGCAGTGTCACTGTTCGAGCTAAAACTAATATATAAGGTATCTTAACAAACTCGGATGGCTGCAAGGTTAGACCAACGCCTGGAATCCGGATCCAGCTTTTCGCTCCCGTATCGGCTAACAAACTCCGGTCGTAAGCGAGCAAAGTCACTATGAGGGCAAGGACACCGAGCCAATAGAGTATCGTTGTCATTTTCCACAACTGTTCGGAATCGAAGAGCATAATGACACTCGCTACTGCAAGCCCGATAATATACCACACACCCTGCATGATGGTTATTCGGAGTCCACCACCTTGCATCATGACGGTCGTTGAGTAAAGTGAGACCAGTCCCATCAGAGCAAGAATCAGAATACACAGCACAATGCCGTAGTCTATTCTTGAAATATTTTCTTTTTCACTTTTCATTTTTTCACTCCTGAAAGATTTGTTTAAAAGCAACCCGGTAAGCATTTTAGAAATGTTATTATATCATAAGTTTACAGTAGATTATTGACTTCTTAAAGAAAATCTTGATTTTTCAATGAAATGTACTCAATCTGCAAAGGACATATAAAGAATCCCGGAGAAGTAAATTTTCCTCGGGATTCATCTTTTCATGAATGATGGATGTTTTTCGTGGGCAGTACAAATTTGAGCTAGACTAAATAATGGACACGGACTTTTGAGCAGTTTTGATATAAAATCTAATTATACAATACGAAGAATCTGCTCAGGATGATCAAATATTAACTCACTGCGTCCTATCAGCACTTATCTTATAATCCCTCTACTACGAAAAAACCGCTCAAACACTTGATTTCAAAAAGGTTGTTCTCTTAAATTTAAATAATCTTGTAAAAAAGACGAATAAAAGCAATAAAATCATTCCTAGTACTAATAATATTCCCTTAATATTTTTTTGCTTCATAACGTTATTTCTCAATCTATACCCTCCCTTATATTATATATAGAGTAGAAAATTAACCATTATTGTATTTATAGTTGTATTAAGTGCAACAACAAAAACATTATTGTTCAATCGAATCGTGGATATTTTAGAAGTATTTAATAACATCTGAAATGTTTTCCATTAAAAAAACCCCAAGTGGCATAACCACTTGAGGTTTGTTACAATCATTTGGAACGTTAAGCTTATTTAAGCTCAACAGATCCTCCTGCTGCTTCAATTTTTTCTTTGATTTCTTCAGCTTCTTCTTTAGAAACTGCTTCTTTGATTACGCCAGGAGCGCCATCAACTAATCCTTTAGCGTCTTTTAGACCTAATCCAGTAATTTCACGAACTGCTTTGATTACTTGAATCTTAGATGCACCTGCATCAGTTAATTCAACGTCAAATTCAGTTTGCTCTTCTTCTGCTGCTGCTGCTGGTCCTGCTGCTGCTACTGGAGCTGCTGCTTCTACACCAAATTCTTCTTCGATTGCTTCTACTAATTCGTTGATTTCAAGAACTGTAGCTTCTTTTAAATCAGCGATAATTTGTTCTACGTTTAAAGCCATTTTTAATTTCCTC
>CAZUZA010000078.1:0-5474 GCA_964624875.1 uncultured Carnobacteriaceae bacterium
GCTGAAGATTTAACATCAGCGAGTTCTTTTTCAATCTATTAAGGTTTTAGTATTTCTAATTCTTCTTCAGTTAAACGACGATACTCACCGAGTGGTAAACTTTCATCGAGTAATAAGTCATTCATTCGAATACGTTTTAAGTAAGTAACTTCTTTACCTACCGCATGAAACATTCTTTTCACTTGGTGGAATTTACCTTCTTGTATCGTTAGATTGACTCTAGATTCATTTGCTTCTTCATCTGCTTCTAAAATTTCTAACGAAGCTGGCAAAGTCAGATACTCTTCCTCATCTTCAATTAAGATAACACCTTCTTTAAAGGCTTCAATATCACTTTCAGTAACAAAGCCTTCAATTTCAGCGTAATATTCTTTATCTACTTTCTTTTTCGGAGAAGTTAATTGATGTGTTAGTTGCCCATCATTCGTAAGAATCAATAAACCTTCCGTGTCAATATCTAATCGTCCAACTGGATGTGGTTCTTGTACAATATCCGATGGTGATAATAAATCAAGAACTGTTTCATGTACGTAATCTTCCGTTGCGCTAATAACTCCCGCAGGTTTGTTTAGCATATAATAAACAAATTCTTCATAAAAAATACGTTCTCCACCTACTCGAACATCATCTTTTTCAGGATCCACTTTAAAACCAGGATTTGTAATAACTTCTTCGTTTACTGAAATGTATTTGTCTTTAATAATTTTCTTAACTTCTTTGCGTGTTCCAAAACCAGTATGTGCCAGTAATTTATCTAGCCTCATGTACATGCTCCTAATTACTTTATTTTTAGTTTCAATCTAAATTCTTTTGCTTTACTTCCAATTATTTTCTCCGCCAATCGTGTTTTCAATACTAGATACCCATAAACCGCTGCACCTATTCCACCTGTAATGATTAAGGCGATTAAAGCTTGTAAACGGCTGTGAACATTAATAAATAAACTTAAGCCCATGTTCGTACCATAAGCAGCAAGTCCCATAATAATTGACAGGATGAAGATTAATAATGTTCTTCTAAATAAAAACTGTATTGAAAAACCAACTCGTTTATGCATAATCTTTAACATGAAGAATATAATAACAGATAAACCGGCAATCGTTGATACAAGCATTCCTGCATCCCCTATTAACCATAAAAATAATGGCTGCGTAATAAGCTTAACTGCTAAGCCAGCAAATAGGGAGTAAATGCCTAGTCGACGTAAGTTTATCGATAATATAATATTCCCTAGTAGCATAAACAAACCTAAAAATAAGCTGGTAATCGCATAAAGACGTGTGACTTGTATACCAAATGGGTCATACGTGTAAAAGAACGAATAAAATGGTCCTGCCACTACAAACATTCCGATAATTGCTGGAACCATAATAAACATTAAGAGTTGTATCGCTTGCTCCAATTGATGAGAAAGCTCTTTATAATCTTCTTTTGCAATTAAATCACTCATTAGTGGTACCGATGTAATTGCTAAGGATGCCCCAAAGGATGTAATGATGGTACTTAGTTTATACGCATTCCCTTGAATAATTCCGTAGCTTATTTGAATACTTTCATCAGATAAAGCTGGGTTTAAAAAGTTCATGATCGGATCAAATGTTTGCTGATCAATCAATTGCAACATGTTTAAACCAGTACCCATAATAACAAATGGAATGGATGTTTTTAATATGTCTTTAAACAACTCTGGTGTTGAGATTTGAACGAGATTTTTACTTTCTTCTAGTTCTCGGTTAAGTGCCGTAGGAATTTGTCTCATACGGAATACTAAGTAAATTACGGAGAATACAGCCCCTATAAATGCTGCAAATGTTGAATAGCTAACTGCTGTAACTACATCACTACTTAAGACTTGTCGTAAAATATAAGCCGATCCTAGTATAAAAATGACTCGCGCAAATTGTTCGATTATTTGCGAAATCGCAGGCTCTCTCATTCGATTATGTCCTTGGAACAACCCACGTACAACGGATTGCATCGGTATAATTAGTAATGCTGGAACTAGTGACCGAATAACAAGTACAGCTGAAGCTTTATCTGCAACGGGACTATTACTCGCTAATAATGGAGCAAGCAAATATAGCAGAACAGATGATATCAAGCCGGTCATAGCCATTAACGCCGTCCCTTGACGGTAAATTTTCTTAGAGACTTCATATTCTTCTATTGCATTAAAGTAACTAACTTGTTTTGAAATAGCCGCTGGTACTCCGGCAGTTGCTAACG
Organism: uncultured Carnobacteriaceae bacterium; assembly: GCA_964624875.1. Taxonomy (GTDB): domain Bacteria; phylum Bacillota; class Bacilli; order Lactobacillales; family Carnobacteriaceae_A; genus Atopostipes. The sequence continues at coordinate 2,227 of CAZUZA010000078.1, forward strand.
AGATGAAGAAAGCATATGGCGTATACCCTACCTGGAACAAAGCGTGAGCGGCGTTAGCTTCAGTAGCCGTACCCATCCACATCATCCATGGCATGATATAAATAGCGCCTAATATTCTGGAAGCTAAACTCCCTAGCGTCATCCAAGATGAACCAGTAACAATACGATTATCTTCTTCTAATTTTTGTTCATTATTCATTTTTTAATAGCCCACTTTCAAAGATCAAGTAATCCACTAAAGTAAACTTACTGACTTTCATATCTATTCCCAATAAAGTCAGAAGCATTCTTTTTTTATGTGGTTTCGGATTTATTCATCCTTATGACTCAAAAAGAAAAAAGAGCATTTAGCTCTTTTATCTTTAACCTATTTTACTGTTTTTACCATGCTTAATCAATCTATCCTCGTTTTAAACCAGAATATTCAAGGTTTCTTAACAAATTCTTAATTCGCAACGATATTAACCAGTTTGCCTTGTATAACAATTACTTTACGAACTGTTTTACCTTCAATATGCTCTTGAATATTTGCGTTTTCTAAAGCTAAAGCTTCTAAATCATCTTTCGAAATCGTTTTAGACGTTTTGGCTTTTCCACGAACTTTACCATTTACTTGGAAGACAACTTCAATTTCATCTGAGACTAATTTTGTCTCATCGTATGATGGCCAAGGTTCATATGAAATACCATCTTCCGAATTTGTAATTCTATTCCATAGTTCTTCACCTAAGTGTGGTGCAATTGGGGCTAATAACTGAATAAAGCCTTTTACATAATCAATCGGTAGACCTTCTGCTTTATAAGCGTCGTTTACAAATACCATCATTTTTGAAATAGCTGTATTAAACTGTAGACTTTCATAATCTTCCGTTACTTTTTTAACTGTTTGGTTGTATACAATATCCAGTGTGCCATCATTAAACGTGGTGATTCGGTCACGTACTTGACCTTCTTCATCAATAAATAGACGCCAAACTCGCTCTAAGAAACGACGTGCTCCTTCAACACCTTCTTCTGTCCACTCTTTTGTTGCCTCAAGTGGTCCCATGAACATTTCATAAAGGCGTAGCGTATCTGCACCATATTGCAATACCATGTCGTCAGGGTTAATAACGTTCCCTTTTGATTTAGACATTTTGTCGCCATCTTTTAATAGCATACCTTGGTTAAATAATTTTTGGAACGGTTCTTTTGTTGGAACAACACCAATATCATATAAGAACTTGTGCCAGAAACGTGCATATAGTAAGTGAAGTACCGCATGCTCTGCTCCACCAACATATAGATCCGTTGGTTGCCATGCTTTTAATTTCTCTGGATCTGCAATGGCCTCTTCGTTATGTGGGTCAATGAAACGTAAATAATACCAAGAACTTCCTGCCCATTGTGGCATTGTGTTTGTCTCACGCTTCCCTTTCATACCTGTTTCCGGATCAACAACGTTTACCCACTCATCAATGTTTGCAAGTGGTGATTCGCCAGTTCCTGAGGGATGGATATTTTCTGTAACAGGTAATGCAACTGGTAAATCTTCTTCAGCAACTGTTGTCATTGTACCATCTTCCCAATGAATAACAGGGATTGGTTCACCCCAGTAACGTTGACGAGAGAAAATCCAGTCACGTAAACGATAATTGACTTCACGTCGACCTTTATCGTTAGCTACTAACCAGTCATTTATTTTTTCAATTGCTTCATCAATGTAAAGACCATCTAACTGCTCTGAATTGATGTGTGGACCATCTTCTGTATAAGGTAGTTCTTCACCTTCAGGTAATTCGATAATTTGTTTAATTGGTAGATCATATTTTTTGGCAAATGCAAAGTCACGCGTATCATGCGCTGGAGTTGCTAAAACAACACCGGTACCATAAGAAGCAATCACATAATCAGCGACCCATACTGGGATTTCTTCATTCGTAACCGGGTTTGTAACATAAATACCTGTGAAGACACCTGTTTTCTCATCGCTAGTACCTGTTCGTTCTAATTCACTTTTTCTTTCAACTTCTGTTACATAAGCCTGAATTTCTTCTTTATAACTTTCTGGAACAATATCACTTAATATTTTATGTTCTGGCGCAATTACTAGATAAGTTGTTCCAAATAATGTATCTGGTCTTGTTGTATAAGCTTCTAATGTCACATCTGAATCAACGACATCAAAATTAACCGTTGCACCTTCGGATTTACCAATCCAGTTTCTTTGCATTTCTTTAATGCTCTCTGGCCAATCAACTTCTTCTAAATCATTTAGTAAGCGATCCGCATAAGCAGTGATTTTTAACATCCATTGCTTCATCGGACGACGGTAAACAGGATGCCCACCACGTTCACTCACACCATCTACAACTTCTTCGTTCGAAAGGACTGTATTTAATGCCGGACACCAGTTAACAGCTATTTCATCTTGGTAAGCTAAACCTTTTTCATACAATTTAGTGAAAATCCATTGTGTCCATTTGTAGTAGCTTGGATCGGTTGTATTAATCTCACGGTCCCAGTCATAACTAAAACCTAATGAATTAATTTGTTTTTTATAGGTTTCGATATTTTTCTGGGTGAAATCTGCAGGGTTGTTCCCTGTATCTAGTGCATATTGTTCTGCAGGTAAACCAAAAGCATCCCAGCCCATTGGGTGTAAAACGTTATGGTTTTGAGCACGCTTCATACGTGAAATCGCATCTGTGGCAATATAGCCTAGTGGATGCCCTACGTGTAGTCCCTGTCCTGAAGGATATGGGAACATATCTAGTGCATAAAAATTCTTCTTATCTGCATCTTCAGTTGTTTTAAACGTTTTTTCAGCTTGCCATTTAGCTTGCCACTTTTTCTCAATTTCTAAATGATTGAAACTCATTATTTTTACTCCTCCTTGAATATAAAAAAATACCCTATAAACAAATATATTGTCTATAGGGCGATTAATCGCGGTACCACCTAATAAATATTAACTATCTAGTTAATCTCATTCTATCCTTAACGTGGATCACGGCTAAAATTTCATCCTAAGAATTCCTTTCAGCATTTCACATAAGGTGAGTTCAGCTATCCCAATTTGTACATTCGCACCATCCATGTACTCTCTGAAAAACGGTCTAACTTACTAGTCCTCGATTTTTTATTTTATTTTTCTTGTTCATTCATACTATAGTATTTTAGCATAAACAATTAAATATTCAACTTTTTGTGAAATGAATTCTTATAGACGAATTGTTTGTCCAACAAATATCAGATCAGACTTCAAA
>CAZUZA010000079.1:0-5203 GCA_964624875.1 uncultured Carnobacteriaceae bacterium
ACAACAATTTAGAGAGCACGTCCTAACAGGGAAAACAGTTGAAGAGCTTTATAGTTTAATTGAAGACTTTAAAATTGAGAAAGTCTTTTTAAAGGTTGGAATAGAGCAGAAGAATATCGTTAGTTTTACTCTACCACCAGAAACGATGATGACCAAAATAAACAACTATCGTTTATACATACAAGAGACTTATGACCAGATTGAAAAAATGGGTGGCACAAGCAATCGAACAGCTGATGAAGCATTCGCCTTGAAGTTTCAAGAAAACTTGGAAAATATTGACCAGATTGATTATCAAATCGGTGGTTATTTTGAAGGCTATGAATATTATAAAATGCAGTTTGAAGACAATAAGGCAGTCTTTACAAAAGATGGTGAGTCACCAAAACAAGCTGCGATGGATAAAGAAACATGTTTAAATGAGTTAAGAGAATTGTATATGGGTGAATGGCGTGAGTTGTACGACTCCAATGATTATGGCTCGGATATTTTAGATGGTACAAGTTGGAGTGTCGTAATTCACTATAAAAATGGATTAGAAACGGTTGGATTTGCAGGAAACAATGCCTTTCCCTATAACTTTGGACACTTCAATAATTTGATTACGGGAGGTTTGATTTAAATCATGTATTTAAATGAAAATATTACAACACTTGATTTTGAAACAACAGGCTTTAGTGCCGAGCGAGATGAGATTATACAAATAGGTGCAATAAAATATCGAAATGGGACTGAAATTGCGCGATTTGATCGCTTTGTGCAGCCCAACCGACCGATTCCATATCGCATTACGCAAATAACGGGTATAACGGATTGGATGGTTCAAGATGCCCCACCTTTGGCTCATTCACTTATTGAGCTCTATGACTTTCTGGCAGGAGAGACAATCGTAGCGCACAATGCGAACTTTGATATGAAGTTTTTGCGTGAAAACTTTTATCGTCATGGCATTCCAAACGATAACTATCCAGTCATTGATACTGTGAAGTTAGCGCGTCAAACTCAACTATCAGTACCAAATTTCAAACTAGAAACATTGAAAAATTTCCTAGGTATCCAGTTATCATCCCACGAGGCGATTAATGACTGCATCGTAACAGGGAATGTTTATTACTACTGTAAGTCCTTGCAAGATAGAGGCTATTAATTATATCAGTCATCAAAACGGCATTTGGGAAGTTATCATTAAATTAAAAACAGTCTGATCTAAGTAACGTTTTTCCTTAGATTCGGCTGTTTTTTACATCCATTTTCCTTTAAAAATAGGCATTTAAAGATTGTGTTGTATTTAACAATCTATTGCTTGACATGCGAATTCATTCATTATAAAATAACCGTAGAACATATGAAAAACCATTCATATAAAACGTAATGATTACGATTTAGAAGGTTAAACAATAGAAGGAGAGATGAAAGATGGAAAATGTTAAGAAATCAGACAAGTCTTGTCATTCACATAGTCATGATTACCACCACGATCAAGATCATGGGAAGGTACCTATTATTTTATACTTTGTAGGGTTAGCACTAGCGATTATCGGCCTGATTTTAAGTACCGAATATATGCTGATCAAAAATATTCTATTTATAGTTGCAACCATTTCAGCCGGATATCACGTCGTTATCCTTGAGGGAATCGGTGAAACAATCGAGAACACCAAAGCTGCAGGAAAATTCACGCCAAACTCGCATCTTTTAATGGGCTTAGCTGCTTTAGGGGCCGCATTTCTCGGTGAATTTTGGGAAGGCGCCTTATTAATTCTCATCTTCTCTGCTGCACATTTCCTTGAAGAATACGCAGAAGGAAAAAGTCGTCGCGAAATAAGTAATTTACTCGCGATGAACCCAACAACTGCGCGCTTAATTTTAGAAGACGGTAGCACGAAAATTGTCGAAGTCAGCGACTTAAAAGTAGGCGATAAAGTACAAGTTTTAAACGGCGACCAAGTGCCGATTGATGGTGAAATTTTGAGTGGAGTAACATCGATTGACGAATCCTCGATTACAGGAGAGAGTATTCCACAAGAAAAAACGACAGGTGATGAAGTCTTTGGGAGTACGATAAATGGAACAGGTTCCTTTACGATGGAAGTGACGAAGACCGAAGAAAATACCGTATTTTCAAGTATCTTGAAGTTGGTGAATCAAAACCAGGGGAACCAAACCAAAATAGCAACGAAGATTCAAAAGTTCATTCCAAATTATGTAAAATTTGTTTTGATTTTTGTTCCCCTCGTTATTTTACTCGGACCTACCCTGTTTAATTGGACATTTGCGGAAAGTATTTCAAGAGGTTTAGTTGTTTTAGTAGGAGCTTCACCATGTGCTTTAGCTGCAGCAACCGTATCAGCAACCTTATCATCCACATCAAACTTAGCGAAGAATGGGGTCCTTTCAAAAGGGAGTGCCTATTTATCTCTGTTAGGAAATATTGATGCTATAGCGTTTGATAAAACGGGAACATTAACCCAAGGAAAGCCGCAAGTTACAAATGTTCATTTTATCGAATCAGTCAACGAACAAGAGATTATCGATATTGTCGTCGCACTTGAAAAAGAATCGAATCACCCACTAGCAGATGCGATTTTAAACAAATTCGAAGTTGAGAAAACACATAGTATCGAGGTTGAAAATCAAATTGGTCGAGGTTTGACTGGAGACTATAATGGTAAAAATTACCGTATTGGAAAGCCAACGTCATTTAATGATGTGAACAGTGACTTGTATCAACTGCACAAAGATTGGGCTTTAGAAGGAAAGACTGTTGTCTTTGTCGCAGAAAATGAAGTTGTGATTGGTTTAATCGCGCTGATGGATGTTCCAAAGGAAGAAGCGAAACGTACGATTCAGTATTTTAAAGACCAAGGTATTCATACAACACTTGTTACAGGGGATTCTGAAATGACTGGTAAAGCTGTCGCTAAAGCATTAGGGATTGACAGTGTCATGGCTGACGTCATGCCTGAGGACAAATCGAACATTATTAACCAGCAAAAAGAAGAGTATGGAATCGTCGCAATGGTCGGAGATGGTGTGAACGATGCACCTGGTTTAGTGAATGCCGATGTCGGAATTGCGATGGGACAGGGAACGGATGTCGCAGTCGAAGTTTCCGATTTAGCGCTCATGCAAAACGACTTAGACAAGCTCGTGAATGCCCATAAACATTCCGTTAAAATGAACCGCATCATTTGGCAAAACGTCCTATTCTCAATGGCTGTCGTGTTCTTTTTGGTGATGGTCAGTATACTTGGACATGCAGATATGACACTAAGTGTGATTATCCACGAAGGAAGTACAATTGTCGTTATCCTAAACGGCTTACGCTTATTAAGAAACAGCGCATAACATAATGACTTACTACTTTACTTATACAGAAGTAAAGGCATTTCACTCTATTTTCGAACCATTTTCTTGTAAAATGAGGAGTAAATCATAAGTTAAGAGGGATAACATGTTAAAAAAAATATTAATTATTGCAAACCCTGGATCAGGTAAAGGCGTTGCACCAGAATACGCACGCACTTTAAAGGATACGTTAAAAGAAACTTATCCTTGTGAAATAGAACTCCGTGAGACAACAGATATTGGGGATGCTACTGAGTGGGCAAAAGCCGCAAAAGAAGAAAACTTTGATACGGTGATTTGTTTAGGTGGAGACGGGACCGTAAATGAAGTCATCAATGGTTTGATGATGGTTGAAGAACCACCACTCTTTTCATTTGTTCCAATGGGGACGGCAAACGACTTAGGTCGCGTCTTAGGATTTGATATGAATCCGGATCAAGCGATTGAACAATTTAAAGAGTTGAAAGAAGATGTGATTGATATCGGTCAAGTCAATGACGACTACTATATGGATGTTGTGGCTATTGGTGATATTCCAACAGCTGTAATGGAGACGGATTCGGATAAGAAAAATAAATTTGGCTTCTTTGCTTACGTATTAGACGGTGCCAAAGCGATTGTAGATGGGGATAATAAAACATATAAAGTCGTGAATTCTAAAGGTGAAGAATTTACCTTTGAATCAAATGCGATTCTGGTGGCAATGACTTCAAGTATTGGCGGGATGGAAAATCTGATTGAGCATCGAAAATATAATGATGGTTTATTTCAGTTTGCTGCCCTAAAAGGAAATGTGGTCGCAAGTACTATTAACACGATCGCAAATGATGGTGGTGTACCTGAAGACTTTGTTGACAATGACACACTGTTGGCTTTCTCAGATGATTACGTTCGTATTGAGTTACTAGATGATGATGACAGTGAACCAATGTTATCGAATGTCGATGGTGACGAAGGACCCGCGTTACCATTAGAAATCAAAGTCCATAAGAGTGCCTTAAAAGTATTAAGACCTGTAACTGAATAAAAAATGTCATTTACCATTAAAAAGGCATTCTACTTTCTTTTGAAAGTAGGATGCCTTTTTAATTGATTTACAGACCTTTACGAAATGCATCAACAACGTGACCATAATGATTGGTGTTTAGATAATGGATTAATTCCTCATGGTGGTCAATTGGGCCATTCGAAGAAAATTCACCAGCTGCTGACTTTTCTAACAACTTACGCATTAATGTATCTGTTTGAAAGACAGTGATATTCACTGGAACAAACTCGCCATCATTTTGAGTTCCATCCAAAACTAATATTTCATTATAAGATGGTGACCAATCAACAATATTGTCGTAGTGCACTTTATACTCTTTGTCCTTTTTCATAAAAACGAAGTAATCCTCATTTTCTTGATAAGTCATATTGTATTCGCGGTGGACAAAATAGCGTAAGAGGAAGAAAATAACCGATAATACACCAAACACGAGTGCCATTTCAGTTTCTCTCATGAATAAACCAATCACCGTGAAAAAAATAGCGAAACTAGTCAATGCTGTAAACAATACGAGTAGGGCTCGATCAAAGCCACCCGGTTTCTGTAAACCATCTTTTTGATCGACTCTTGGTTTGGCAAATCGCCCTCGTACGAAACGCATCACGATTTGTAAACCAACAGTTATAATAGCAATAAATATATAAAAACCAATTCTTGAGTCCATATGACCCCTCCCTTATATTCATCTTATTATAAATAAAAGAAAAATTGAAGCCAAATGTAAGACTTATCCTGTTATTTAAAAGGCTAATCATGGAGTTTCTATACGTTTAACTGGCATTTTACCTGGATTATTTTTCCAGTTGC
>CAZUZA010000080.1:0-4661 GCA_964624875.1 uncultured Carnobacteriaceae bacterium
GTCATAATGTAACCTTCTGGAATATCTTTTTTAATTTGTTCTTGGATTTCAGTAAAAGGCACTTCGATAAAAGCGACTTGACCACTGTAACGTGCTAATTTAGCCGCTAAGTCTTTTGCTTTTTGTAGCGCTTGTGGGCTTGTGTATGGCGGGCTCGCAAAGTGAACAGCTTCCACATCTATTCCACGTTTCATCGATAAGTAACCCGCTACTGGTGAGTCGATTCCACCAGAAAGCATTAACATTCCAATCCCTGCAGTTCCTACTGGTAAACCACCTGATGCTTGAATCGTTTGAACAGATAAGTAAATCCCATCTTCACGAACTTCCGTACGAACCGTTAAGTCTGGCTTATTCATTTTTACAACTAATTCTGGGAATTCGATTGCAACAGCTGCACCTAACTCTCGGTTCAAATCCATCGTGTCGTATTCGAAATCATGGTCAGCACGTCTCGTGTTGATTTTAAAAGAAACGCCTTCTTCTACAAATGGACGTACAATTTCAATTGCCCCTTGTTTAGCGGCTTCTAATGTTTTCTCTACTTGAATAACAGGTGAAATCGTTTGGATTCCAAAAATATCTTTCAAACGCTCGACTACTTCATCTGAGTCTTCACCGTTTAATTCAACATACATACGGTCACGTGACCAGCTAATTTCCACCTTTGGAAATTTTGGTTCAATAGCATTCTTTACATTTCGTCCTAATTGGTCAATAAAAAAACGAATATTCTTACCTTTAGTTGATAATTCACCGTAGCGAATCATAATTTGTGTTGGTTTCATTTTTCTTTCTTCACTCCTCAATAAATTTCTCGCCTAACTATTAATAACTTGAAACTTCTCATAAATTTCATCAAATGTTTTTATAAACTGGTCCACTTCTTCAACTGTGTTTTCTGCTGAAAAACTCACACGATTCGCTGTTTCTGCAATTCTCTTCGGAACACCCATCGCACTTAACGTACTAGAGTCAACATCCATCGCGCGACTCGAACACGCACTCGTCGTTGAAATAAAGATGTCGTATTCCTCAAAAGCATGAACCGTTACTTCGCCACGGATTCCTTCAATACCAAAGCACAAAATATGTGGTGCATGTCCTTCTGGCGTAAAAATGGTTACTTTCTCTTTAGTCGCTAAATAAGTTCGAAGTTTTCCTTGTAAGGTCGTCATATGCGCACGCTTCTGACTTTCATCTTCTTTCGTTAAACGAACAGCACGAGCCATCGCCGCAATCGCCGGCAAGTTTTCGGTTCCGCTACGCATATTTTTTTCTTGGCCACCACCCGTTAATAAAGGCGCAATTTGGCGTCCTTCTTTCACGTACATGAAGCCAATTCCACGAGGGGCTTTGAATTTATGACCCGAAAAAACAGCCAAATCTACGCGGCTATCTTTCCCTAACGTTAAATCAACCAGACCCAAAGCTTGGACCGCATCCACATGAAAATGAACGGCTGGATAAGCTTCCAGTACTTTCCCAATTTCTGCAATTGGCTGCACGCTACCCACTTCATTGTTTACAGCCATCACCGAAACAAGCACCGTATCATCACGCAGCGCTTCTTTAAGATCCTCTACTGAAATGACACCGTCTGCATTAACAGGCAGATAAGTGACTTCCCAGCCAAAGAGTTCCAGCTGGCGCATAGTTTCATAGACCGCTGGGTGTTCGACGCTAGAAGTGATGATATGCTTTCCGAAACGCACTTTTTCTAAAGCTGTTCCCTTAATCGCCCAGTTATCGCCTTCTGTGCCCCCACTTGTAAAGTAGATTTCCTCTGGTTTAACGCTTAATTCTGTCGCAATTTGCATACGGGCTTGTTCTAATAACTTAGTCGGTGCATCGCCTAAGTAATGCAAGCTCGATGGATTTCCATAATAAGCTTCACTCACTTTGCGATACGTTTCTAAAACAGTTGGTTCAATTTTCGTTGTTGCACTATTATCAAAATAGATCATTTTATACATTCCTTTACGATACTTGATTCAGTTGACAATTATAACATAGTTATTGCACGAGTTTAACCTCTTTTTAAATGTCAACTATATATTGGCATAAAAGAAGCCAGGACAAAAGATATTTTCATCTTTCACCCTAGCTTTTCATTAATTCTCTTCTTCTAATTCTTGACTTGCAAAATACTCTGCCTCTAATTTCGCATACTCACCGGGCGCGACATTCTCTAACTTTTCACGCACTAAACGAAGAGATGTTTCATAGTCATAGTCATCTGTAAATAGTGATTCACTATATCGAATCGTCTCCAGGATACCTTTGTGCGAATCTTTATAACGATACAGACGTTGTGATGCACGCTCAAGTAATTCTACTTGATTCACCATTTCATCCGTCATTTCTCTTAATTGTTTAATATCCTCATCGCAGTTGCCATGAATCTTTTGAATATCAATCAGCTGAATTTTCGGACGAGCCAATTCATTGCTTAATTGTTCGATACGGTTTGTTGTTGAGAAGAATAATTCTAAATAATCATCTGGAAGACCTGGCAAACGTTCATTTTCAAGGCGACGTTTCATACCATACATTTCCTGCTCCATCGATTTCAAATCATTTTTATACGAAACTTCTTCTTTACGGTAACCTTCTAAGCCGTCTGAGATTTTTTGATACTCAGTATTCAGGTGATTTAGATGCTTAAATAGATGGTATAACTCTGTATAAGCAACTGAATAAGGTAAAGCTTGATGCTTCATGCGATCATCTAAAACATCATAATCTTCGCGCGCTTCTTTAACTTGCTCACCAAGTTTTTCAATGCGCTCTTCTTCTTTGTGATTTAAAATATAACTTTGGACCATTCGTTTAATCGCTGCATTTAAGCGACGGTTTTCATCTTGTAGGAAATAAAGCGCACGTTTCGAATCATCTAATAACTCAGCTGCTTCTGGTTTCGCTTCATATTCCAACTCCATACGGTCATACATCTTATCAATTTCATCTGCTAATGCCTCGATGGCTTCTCTAGCTTCTTCTAACTCTAGTAAACGAATATGGTCATAAATTGCTTCTTTATCTTGCGTAAGTTTTTCAATATCTTCTAAGATTGTATCTTCTGGGAATAAATATCCTGCGTCTGACATCTGCTCATAACCATCTTTTAAATCTTCTAAATCATCCGAGAATTCGCCATCAATTTTTGATAATAAAGGAGGTACTTCATCCATTTGTGTTTCCGTATGTTTGATTTCCTGACTTAACTTTGAAACAACCTCTTTTGCTTCTTCATGATCTCCTGAAACTGTATAATCCGAAAATTGTCTGAAGTCTTTTTCCATCAAACGCAACTTATGCTCAAAACTTTCTGAAGCTGGCCCAAATGAAAAACTATAGGCCAATAATGATTTACGAACTTCATGATATCTCTTTTTGATTTCATCAATTTTTTCTAAGTTCGCTTGTTCTCGCTCAATTAATTCTGTTAAGGCATCTCTCAAGTCATTAATATCTGCCTTAATTTCCGCAATCTCGTTCGTAGCAGCTTCTTGATTTTTTTTCGATTCGCCTAAACGGTATCTGTCAGTTGCTTGTTCAGCATCAAATAAATAATTCTCTAATTTGGGATACTTTACAGTCTCGATAATTTTCCATTGACCTTCTAATGTATTTCGAAGCTCATAGGACTGTCCTGTAATGTTTAATTCTGCGACTTCTTTTAACTCATCATAAGGCGCATTATTTAAAACGTCTGACTTCTGGCTATCGAGCTCATCAATTTGTTTATAGTAATTATTACGAACGAAATATGTAATGAGTACCGTAACAAGTACTACAACTAAAATAACAAGCAAAGTTATTTGTAGTGGGTTCATCTGGGTTCCTCCAAGCATTATTTTAATTGATTTTAAATGATGGGGTTCGTTGTAGGATACACCCAAACATTCTTATCCTGAACTTTCATGTTGTTATTAGTATATCAAAAAAAATGAAGTTATGTTATAATTGTCTATAAATTTTACAAGGACTTTCGATAATATTGATAGTTGAGCGAAAGTCACGCTATTTGTATACACCAACGAAAAGGAGATCCTCATGTCAAAAACAATTAATCAAACTCTCGTGCTAAAACAACTTGAAGGCCTTATTAAGGATGAAGATAACTGGATTGCCAATCTAAGTAATGCTTCCGCTTTATTAAATGAAACGTTAGATGAAATTAACTGGGTTGGTTTTTACTTGTGGGAAGAAGAAACAGAACAACTTGTACTCGGTCCCTTTCAAGGAAAAGTCGCATGTATTCGTATAGATTCTGGTAAAGGTGTTTGTGGAACATCATTCGAACGTAAAGAAACGATTCTAGTTCCAGACGTCAACGAATTCCCCGGACACATAGTATGTGATGCAGCAAGCCAATCAGAAATTGTGGTACCATTAATTGTGGATGGAAAAGCAATTGGTGTGCTCGATGTCGATGCACCAATTAAAAACCGTTTTGGTGAAGAAGAAAAAGAAATGCTCGAAGCATTCGTAGAAGTTTTACTAAATAACTAAATAGAATGAAAACCACGTGCCTGAGTGATCTCAAGCATGTGGTTTTTAATTTAATTATCGCTATTTCATCGGTAAAATGGACTTTCGCATGTCGTCAACTTCATTTTGAGTGACGAATAGCAGTTCACCCGAATAAACTAGCT
>CAZUZA010000081.1:0-4342 GCA_964624875.1 uncultured Carnobacteriaceae bacterium
TTGTTTGATGTTGGTATTCCAGCTATCTCGAAACATCTGAATAATATTTTCGATGAGGAAGAATTAGATAAAACATCAACTGTTTCCAAAATGGAAATAGTTCAAAAAGAAGGCACCCGTAAAGTTACTAGACAATTAGATTTTTACAATCTAGACACAATAATCGCAGTAGGTTACAGAGTTAATTCAAAAAAAGCAACGAAATTCAGACAATGGGCCACACAAATACTAAGAGAGTATATGGTAAAAGGTTTTGTACTAGATGATGACCGTTTAAAACAAGGTGAAAATTTACTTGGCGTTGACTATTTTAAAGAGCTTTTTGAGCTTGTGCGCTCTATCCGAGCAAGTGAACGTCGTGTTTGGTTACAAATTACCGATATTTTTGCAGAAGTCAGTATTGATTATGATAAAAATAGTCCTACAACGAAAAGGCTTTATGCAAATGTACAAAACAAATTTCATTATGCCATTACTGGAAAAACTGCTGCGGAAATCATTTACAATAGTGCAAATTTAGATAAAGAGAATATGGGGTTAGTCACTTGGAAGAATGCTCCTGAAGGACGGGTATTAAAAAGTGATACAACTGTTGCAAAAAATTATCTTAAAGAAGACCAGATAAAAAGACTGGAGCGGAATGTATCTGGATTCTTTGATTACATTGAAGATATTATAGAACGTAAAGAATCTTTTACTATGGAACAATTTTCAGAAAGTGTTAATCGCTTCTTAGAGTTTAGAGAATATAAAGTACTCGATGGATAAGGATCTATCTCCTCAGCAACGGCTAAAGACAAGGCTCATAGAACATATGATGAATTCAATAAAACACAAAAAATTGAATCTGATTTCGATAAACAAATAAAAAATCTACTAAAAGATAAATAGCTTTGGATTTTTTAACGCGAATATCTAGTGTCTCAGGGGCATCAAAAAGAGAGGGCCATTAACATTTGTCAATACAAAATCATCAATCGCTATAACTAGCTTGTATAGAAATAACCATCTACCTATTCTCTATAGTAAGTAGATGGTTATTTTTATCGGAAGCGCGCCGAAAGAAAACTTGGTACTTTAGTGGCGAGTAGTTCACTATTCTCCGTTTAACTCTTTTTCATCGGGTTTATCTTTATTTGATTTATCTTCATCTAGACGTAAATCGCCATCTTCCATATAATAAACCTTATCGCAATAACCAATCAATCGTTCATCATGGGTAACCATAATTGTAGCTTTTTCTTTTTCTTTCGTTTCTCTAGCTAAAATTTCTACAACTTCTACCGCTCTTTCCGTGTCTAAACTTGCAGTAGGTTCATCCGCTAAGATGACGGATGGATTATGGAATAAAGCTCTTGCGATTGCTGCTCTTTGACGTTCTCCACCAGATAAATCTTTAGGGTATTTATCCTTTAACTCAGAAATATTCAAAGCTTCGAATAATTCATCTGCTTTTTCTTCATCAAAACTGTTTCTTTCTACCTTATTTACGAGGCGCATTTGATCCTCAATGGTTAAAAATGGGACGAGGTTTGATGCCTGTAGGATAAAACCAATTTCATCAAACCGTAGTTTCGTTCTTTCTTTATCTGAAACTTCACTGAATTTGTTGTTGTTAATTAGTACTTTACCTTCTGAAGGTTGTTGTAGACCTCCAAGTATCGTCAGTAGTGTACTTTTTCCTGAACCACTTGGACCAATAATGGCCACGAATTCACCGGCTTCAACTGAAAAATTAGTTTTGTTTAACGCGGTTATATCTCGACTTCCATCTTTAAATATTTTATTAATGTCTATAGCTTCAATTAATTTCATTTTCGTAACCTCCTTAGTCTATCGCTTCAAGTGGATCGATTTTAACGATCGTTCGAACTGAGAAAAACGCACCGAGTACTGCAAACACTATAAGAAGTAGTGAAATTCCAATTAAAAAATAGATGTTTGGCTGATAAGGAACCGTTGCCGGTAAGAAATAAGCAGTTAATATCGTTAATCCAAGTCCTGTTAAAGTTCCCATTAAAGAAAGCAGGAACGTTTGCATCACAACAGATTTTGCGATGTATCCTGTTGGAATTCCTTGGGCTTTCATTACACCGAACATACTTGATTTTTGAACGGTGAGGACATACATGAAAATACCGATAACTACAGCTGCTATGACGATTAGAAAACCAATCATCAATCCAAAAGTAAGGAGCTGCGCCATATAGCCTGGTATTTCCTCAATATATTCATTAATTGTATACAATACTAAATCATCATTTTCAATCTCAATGTCATCAACTGAGCTATTTCTCACGACAAGCCCACTAATTCGTCCCTCATCCGAATCATCAATCGCTTCAAACCGTACATCTTGATATGTAGAAACAGTCGTATATAAGACAGGTGCAACGTTAAATTTTGCGTCTTCAGTAAATCCAACAACTGTCACTTCAATATCTGAACCAGCTAATTTTAAATCGTCTCCTAATTCAATGCCTTCTTCTTCTCGCAAACTGATATCCGCAATAACTTCATAATCTTTTGAAAATTCTTCACCTTCAATGACCTCAGGCATAATGAAATCATCCGCATCAATTCCAAAAAATGTCACATTAATTTTGGCTTCTTCATTTGTTTCGCCTTTTCGACGAACCACATTTGGTGCTTGACCTAAAATAGCGACTTCGTCTGCTTCTACTCGATCACGTTCACTCATTGGCATCATCGACATTCCTATGTTTGCATTCGATTCATCCGTTAAAACAATCGCATCTGCCTCCCACTTATCGACACTTGTTCGATTATCTTGTGCCAAGCCATAAGCGAGTCCTGTTAAAAAATAAACCAAATAGCTCACTAAAATGATTACACCAATAATGAGCGCAAATCGTGTTTTTGAATACTTAATTTCATTCCATGCTAAAAACATGTCTACCTCCACTATTATGTATTTTTTATTCTTTTAAAATATAATACTACTTATCACACGGTATTCACACACAAAAGCCTTTTAATAGTACAGATCACTTTAATCTATTATTCAACTCTTTCTCGGTAACTTTCTAAACGCTCTTTATTTACGAAAGCATCCGTATGATTCCCTAATTCGACTTGGATTTTCTTCGCGCGCTTGTTAATCTTTCGGTGCTCTTTTTCTAGAAAACGAAAAACATCGGTATAGTTCAAAATGAGTTCTGGTTTATTTATTGCAACTTCATTGAAATCTTCTAAAAGAACATCGATATCACGGATAGTTCCTAAACGATTTGAAAAATGTAAAAGCGCAAGAGTTTTTCACATATTTACACGAAGTTCAAGTATATTCGCTGGGATATAAGGTTTGTTTTTATATTGTATCCGTCAAAATTATCTAAAAAAAAGAGAGACCTTAACGGCCTCTACTTCTGACTTTTATATTGCTTTTAGCATTTTATTTTCGCTATAAAATAATTTTAAACAGATAAGTGCTATCATTGAGCTGAAGGGGCTGACGTAAACCCCTTTGAATCAACATTTAAATCTAAATGATAATGGTTATCTCTATGAAATATGCGACCTAATTGACTATCTTTATATTTTTATAAGTCTAGTGATTTTATTCTACTCAGATCGGAATCCATAAGTATTCCCTACAGGGACAGTGAACATTATCCCTACTCCTGGTTCGTAAATATCTCCGACAATGTCTTTCACTTTATTTACTGCTTTCTCTAACAGTTCGTCATCTTTGATGACTGTAAAAATGGTCTTATTATAAGGTCTTGAGTCTTCAAACATATTTTTTAATACACCGTAAAATGGTTCTTCAGTAGCATTTACATCGGTCATGGCACTACCCATTCCTTGGCTATCTACGATTGTTGCTCCTGTGATACCAATATCAACAAAGGCATCTAATACATCTTCTAAATATTCAGTTTTATTGAGGACTACAAATAAAACATTCATCTTTTTATCTATCCTTTCAAAAATCCAGCTATTATTTTACTTTTTATTCTTTAACATGCCATCTACTTCGCCTGCTTTTGTAATTGCGATTTTAGCGAAGATAGGCCCCACAATCTCGTATACGAGCACGCTGAATAATATTACCGTAATAATTGATTCACTAAATTGAGGCAATTCACTTGCGACAATTGATGACAATCCAATTGAAATTCCACCTTGTGTTAATAAACTTAGTCCTAGATATTTTTGTATCGTCATGCTTTCTCCAAGTGCTTTTGCACCGACTCCAGCACCAACAATTTTACCAATTGCTCTTGCTAAAATATAACCAATTCCAAGAAAACTAACCGTGGATAAAACTCTTAAATCTAAGCTCATACCCGCTAAAGTAAAAAACAAAAGATTAATT
>CAZUZA010000082.1:0-4318 GCA_964624875.1 uncultured Carnobacteriaceae bacterium
AATTGAATAAAAATAACGTTTATTTTATTCGTTTAAATAAGGAAGCTAAACGTATACTATCTGAATTAGAAATTTACGAAGCAATGCTTTTGGAAATTAATATACCGGATAGCCTGAAAAAAAATGAACAAAAAGTTCGTTCTTATCTAAGGGGCGCATTCTTAGCTCGTGGTTCAGTGAATAGTCCAGATACGAATAGTTATCATTTAGAAATTCATTCTGTGAACGAAACAATGAACCAAGATACATTTGATATGATGGAAGAACTCGAATTGAATCCAAAAACACATCAACGAAAAAATGGTGGCCATATGACCTACCTAAAGGAAGCAGAAAAAATTGCAGACTTTTTAGGGATCATCGGTGCGAACAATGGGTTGTTTATGTTTGAAGACGTTCGAATTGTTCGAGATATGAGAAACTCGGTCAACCGTCTTGTCAACTGTGAGCAAGCTAACTTAAATAAAACAGTGGATGCTGCAACAAGACAAATCGAAGCTATTATAGCCATCGATAAGAGTTTAGGCCTATCTTCTTTACCAGCTAAAATCCAAGAGATTGCAAACTTAAGATTAGAACACCCAGAAGCAAGTCTAAAAGAATTAGGGGAGCTTGCACCAGAGCGCCCACTATCAAAGAGTGCCGTCAATCATAGAATGCGCAAGCTCTTAAAAACAGCAGAAGATTTAACTAAGAATAAGGTTTAAATTAATTGAAGCACAATGTTTGACCTTTTTTGACCAAAGACTTATAATAAGCTTTGTGAAATGAAACTCGAAATAAAAACAACTATTTTATAGGAGGATTTCTATGGTATTAGTACCTACAGTTATAGAACAATCACCAAGAGGTGAACGTGCATACGATATTTACTCACGTTTATTAAAAGATCGAATTATTATGTTAAGTGGTCCAATTGACGATACAGTAGCAAACTCAGTGGTTGCTCAGTTATTATTCTTGGATGCACAAGATCCAGATAAAGATATCTACTTATACATTAACTCTCCAGGAGGTAGTGTAACAGCAGGTATGGCTATTTTTGATACGATGAACTTTGTAAATGCAGATGTTCAAACAATCGTAATCGGAATGGCAGCATCAATGGGTAGTTTATTACTAACAGCTGGAGCAAAAGGGAAACGATTTGCCTTGCCAAATGCTGAAGTAATGATTCACCAACCATTAGGTGGTGCACAAGGTCAAGCTACTGAAATTGAAATTGCTGCACGTCATATCTTAAAAACACGTGAAAAATTAAACAAAATTCTTGCTGACGCGACAGGTCAACCGATCGAAGTGATTGAACGCGATACAGAGCGTGATAACTTCATGAGCGCAGAAGAAGCAAAAGAATATGGTTTAGTAGATGAAATCATCGAAAATTCGAAAAAAATTGGCGATCGCTAATTTAAATAAAGTCTATCCGTCTAGTTTGTGCTAGATGGGTAGGCTTTTTTCTTTTGTGAAATGGGGATAGTAAGAAGATAAGCCATGAGTTGCAGCTATTCGGCTAAGAAAATGAGATTTGTGCCCAGATAGGTCACAGCAACATTTGACAAGGATAAAATTTAAAATGTTTCAAAATATTACGGATTTGTAAATTATGTGCTTTAAATTGTTTAAGAGGCGAGAAAACGGTATAATAAGAACAATCAAAATACAATTTCATTCGCATCAGATTAAGTTTTGTACGTACATGGACAAAAAAAGTCCCGATGTATTTTTAATTGGTTGACATATGTCCCACGAGATGGTATATTAATCTATGTGAGGTGGGCGAAAGGAAGTGGAAAATGTTATCTGTCATTCAAAAAGTACTTCCTGATGCATATGAAACATTACTAAGACGTTATCACATCCTTGAGAGCATTAAAAAGGATCAACCGATTGGACGCCGAATACTGGCAGATAAAGTTCATTTAACAGAACGAGTCATTCGAAAAGAAGTAGATGCTTTAAAAATCAACAAATTAATATCTACATCTTCTATAGGAATGAGTTTAACAAAAGATGGTGTTGAAGCCCTTGAAAAGTTAAACATTATACTTGAAAGAGAATCGAAGTTATATGAATTAGGCCAGAGACTCGCTAAGTATTTAGGAATTAAATCCTGTGTGATTATGCCAGGAGATTTAGCTACAGATCCATCTGTTTTAATTGCGATGGCAAACAAAACAGTTGAGGTTATGAATCGTCTATTAGATAATAAAAAACAGATAATATCTGTAATGGGTGGTTCAACATTATTTCAAGTTGCGAATGTCATGGATGAAGCACTAGGCAGCAACCGTAATTTATTATTTGTACCAGCCCGAGGTGGTTTGGGAGATAATGCAATGATGGAAGCGAATGTGATTGCACAACGAATGGCCCAACAAACTGGCGGCCAGTTCCATGGTTTATACGCACCTGAATTTGTTAATCAACAAATCTATGCTGAGTTGTTAAAAGAACCCGAAATCAAGAATACTTTAGACTTAGTCGAAAAATCTTCATTGATTTTATATAGTATAGGTAATCCGATAGAGATGGCCAAGCGTCGAGGATTAGATCAAGTAACCATTAAGTTACTTGAAGAAAAAGAAGCTGTTGCAGAAGCATTTGGAGAATTTATCAATCGAGATGGCGAAGTTGTTTATAAGCTTTCAAACATTGGTTTACAATCTTCATCGCTGAAGAAAATTAAGCATATAGTCACCGTTGCAGGTGGTAAAAGCAAAGCAATAGCCATTGAATCGTATTTAAAGACTGCACCGTCACATACTTGGCTTATTACAGACGAGGCAGCAGCAAATGAGATTTTAAACGGGGGAGACCCTTTAAAATAAATAAGATAAGATATTCATAGGAGGAAATCATTTATGTCAATTAAAGTAGCAATCAACGGTTTTGGACGAATTGGACGTTTAACTTTACGTCGTCTATTGGAAGAAAATAGCAATATGGAAGTTGTTGCAGTTAACGACTTAACAGATAACGACAACCTAGCATATTTATTCAAGTATGATACAGCTTTTGGAACTTTCCCAGGAACTGTTGAAGCAAAAGGTGACGCGATTGTTGTTGATGGTAAAGAAATCAAAGCATTTGAAGAACCAGATGCAAGTAAATTACCATGGGGCGACTTAGGAATCGACATCGTTTTAGAGTGTACAGGTTTCTACACAAGCGTAGAAAAAGCTCAAGCACACGTCGACGCTGGAGCAAAACGTGTATTAATTTCAGCACCTGCATCTGATGCAAGAATGGTTGTTCACGGAGTAAACGAAGATGAAATTACTGCAGAAGATACAATTATCTCAGCAGCTTCATGTACAACAAACTCTTTAGCACCAGTTGTTAAAGTATTACATGATAACTACACAATCAAAACAGGTAACATGGTAACTGTTCATGCTTACACTGCAACACAAGCTTTACAAGACTCACCAAGCGGAAAATACCGTAGTGGTCGTGCAGCAGCACAAAACATTATCCCTGCTTCAACAGGTGCAGCTAAAGCAATTGGTAAAGTAATCCCTGCAGTTGACGGTCTATTAGACGGTTCAGCGCTACGTGTTCCAACAATTACTGGTTCACACACGATTATGTACTCAATTCTAGAAGAAAAAGTAACTGTTGATGAAATCAATGCGAAAATGAAGGAATTCTCAAACCCATCATTTGCATACAACGAAGATCAAATTGTTTCTTCTGACGTTATTGGATTCCCATCAGGAGCAATCTTTGATGCAACTCTAACAGAAGTACAAGAAGCAAAAGACGGTTCACAATTAGTTAAGACTGTATCATGGTATGACAATGAGTACGGTTTTGTTGCAAACATGGTTCGTACTTTAGAGCACTTTGCAAACTTAGCTTAATTATTTAGATAAAAAGAAAGAGCTTTAAAAAGCGGGAAGCGATCGCGCTTCTCGCTTTTTTCTTTATAAATTGAAAAAACTAAGATAGAGTGAGGGAATAGCATGGCTAAAAAGTCAGTAAAAGATTTAGATTTAAAAGGTAAAAAAGTTCTAGTACGTGCAGACTTTAACGTACCGATGAAAGACGGCGAAATCACAAACGATAACCGGATTGAAGCAGCATTACCAACGCTTGAATATATCCTAGAACAAGGTGGAAAAGTAATTGTCTTTTCACACTTAGGTCGAATCAAATCAGAAGAAGACAAAGAGAAAAATTCTTTACGTCCTGTATCTGTAAGATTAGGGGAATTATTAGGTAAAGAAGTTACTTTCGTTCCAGAAACACGTGGCGAAGAATTAGAAACAGCGATCGACGCTTTAGAAGAAGGCGACGTATTAATGTTTGAAAA
>CAZUZA010000083.1:0-4302 GCA_964624875.1 uncultured Carnobacteriaceae bacterium
TTCACCAGATGGTTCTTGATCTTCTGGTTCTTCGGGTTCCTGTTCCTCTTGCTCGACGGATGTTTCTGGCTCTTCAACCACTTCAATCTGTAAGATGTCATGCGCTGTTGTGGTTAAGAGGTGCTCGATTTCGGCGAGTGGGACCTCGATTTGAATATTTCCGACTGCTCCAATGGCGATTTCGTATTTGTCCCAGTAAATCGTAAGTGCATCTTTGGTTATTGTCCATTGTAGCTGGTCGATCTGTTTGAGTGAGTCAGTCAGGGCGTCTTCGATAAGGTTTTGCTGTAAGTTTTCATCAGCATTTAGTTTGTTGCGAATGAGCTCCTGGAAAGCTGTGTGGTTCTCGTTTTCTATATGAAGGAAATCATACAAGGTATACATTTTATCTTCGGCAATATTGATGACGAATGTTTTTGCTTCAGATATTCCATTAGCACCATTGTTTATTTCATAGACATTAAAAATGATATTATACATCGTTTCTGAGAGGGGCAGCGTCTCAAACGTAATGTTTAAATCTGCCGGTCGCTCAGAATTTGCAAATTCTTTTGCATTTGCTATGAACGGTTCTTTTTTATTGGTGAGCCAAGTTTGTATCGTTTCTGTTAGTGGCTCGCTGTCTGTTGTGAGAGAGTGAATAGCATAGTGGTAAGTGTCTGTGTCAGCCGTTTGAATTTCGAGATGCAGACCGGGATAATTACTTTCGGCGACTTCGACTTGTTCGATTTCAGTCGAATCGGGTTCATCTGGAGTCTCCGGTTCTTCGGTATTTGGTACGTCTGCTTTAAAGAATGAGGGCAAAGTAAAGCCAACGATGAGTATAATAAGTGCTAAAAGACTGAAAAATATTTTTCCACGAGTTGTTAGTTTTTCCATGAATGAAAACCTCCCGAGTAATCGTGTCTATAATATCACTTAGAATTTTCGGAATCAATTCATAATATAAGTAAACAAAATTGAGTTTTATGGTACCGTGAATGTAAGAAGATGTAGGTTGAGTGCTAGGAAAGAATGAAGTTGAGAGGAGGAGTGATTATCAAGAAAACAGTGGATAAGAAACGGATTGGAATTATCGCGATTATCCTATCGGTATTTGTACTTGGTGCAGCGTCATTATTGAGTAAGAATGTTCAGTCTGAATCCAATATTATTGGAGGAAGCGACGGACCGACGGATATCTGGGTTACAGATGAAGGCGAGTAATTGAGAAGATGAATAGAAGAGACAAAAATAAGCGTCTTATTTTCGATGGAATCGAAGATAGGACGCTCATTTACTATATATAGAAGAAACAGGATTTACATCTTATCCCAAGCCCCACACCATCAGTGCTATGGCCACAATCCCAATAATCATCGAAATAAATAAGTTCTTCACTTTAATCGAGATAATGGCAACGATGATAGAAGGTAATATTTTTAAGTTCACCAGCGGATGCAAGCTAAATTGGTCATTCCAAAAGAAAATGTCTGAAAAAACGAGCGCACTGAAAATCGTGACGGGTATGTAGGACATCCATTTGACAATTTCGGGCGAGAGGTTTTTGTCTCTTAAGGCGAAGAGGGGCAAAATTCTGGGAATCATGCCACTGAGGCCGAGCCCGATTGCGAATAGCCATTGATTATCAACCATTTACGAAGCCTCCTTTTTTTCTTGTTTCTAAGTAGTAGCCGACGAATGAGCCGATGATGGCTGCGAAAACGAGGGCTAAGTTGCTGTCGAAGATTATTTTTAAGATGATCGCTAAAATCCCTGATGTTAAGCCGGCGACGATGTAGGTGCGTGCGACTAAATTGCCGATCATCAAGCTAATAAACATCGCGGTCATTAAAAAGTTGATGACGGTTGTGGGAATATCGACCACGTTTCCGATGGCGCCTCCGACAAATGTGCTGACAGCCCACGTTAAATAAGCGATGGTGCTGGCTGTAAGAGCCTTATCGGGTGACCAATTGGGATTTTTTTCGAACTCATAAATGTTGACTCCGAACGTTTCGTCTGCGGTTGTTTGCCCGAATAAAGCTAAGAAAGGTTTCGACCGACCACGAACGTATTGCGATAAGCTGGAAGTCATGAGCGACATACGAAGGCTTAAAAATAAGTTCAAAAAAATAATAGAAGGTGCAGCTGCCCCGGCCGCAATCATCGAACTCGACATAAACTGCCCGGCACCCGTGAAAGCCAATAAGCTTAAAAACAAAATACCCCATGGTGAAAAGCCGACGCGTTGTAGAGCGATGCCACATGCGACCCCTAAAGGTATGTAACTTAAAGCGACGAATACAATTTTCTGGAAACTATCAGTAATAACCTTTTTGTTCATATATCTCCCTCTGTTCTTTAATGGTTTTCTCATTTTATCATATTCGTATTGAAAATGCTTGGTTCTATGAAAGATGTTTGCCTATTGATGTAGATCAAGTTTAGAAGAGGTTGGGCCTGTTATAATAGGCTTGAAAAGAAAGTATTGGAGGGAATAAAATGTCGCAGATTACTTTGCAGTTAGAGAAATTGACGTGCCCATCTTGTATGAAGAAAGTGACGGATACGGTAAATGCGTTGAGTGGAGTGGAACGAACGAAGGTCCTCTTTGATGCGAGTAAGGCACGAGTGTTTTTTGACCCGAGTCAAATTACGGATACGGAAATCATCCATACAATAGAAGATATTGGTTACGAAGCGCAGAAAATTAAGTAAATAACGTATAGAAATTGCTCTTGCCAAAGTTGGTGGGGGCAATTTTTAAGTTCATTTGAATTGCTGGATAGAATTTACTCGTGGTATCCTTTAATTAAATATAAATAATTAAGGGAGACGATCGAATGAATGGTTTGAAGCGAATGGGGTTAGTCTTTTTTAGTGGCGTCATGCTATCAGCATGTGGGATGGTAGGAGTACAAGATGCGCCCGAAGATTTGGCTGAGAATTGGTCACAATACATTACAGAAGGCTCGGAAGCGTTAGGAAGTTATGGATCAGATACAGACATTGATTTAATTGTATCTATGGGTCCAGACATGATGACGGATGAGGACCACGTTTTTGTGACAATGCACGTGATTGGTGATTTAGAAGAAGGCCATATGGAACAAGATGGTTATGAAATGTATTTCCAAGGCACGGATGCTTATCAATTAGAAAATGGCTCGTGGGTACATTATCCGGAAGAAGGTCCTGTTGATTACCCGTCTTGGTATCCAAACATCGCGGATGCTTTAGTAGAAATTGAATCTTTTATTCAAGCAGAACATTCTGATGGTGAGCTTAAGCTATCTTATGAAGGAAATGACCGTGAAGTCTGGAATGCCTTCCAAGAAGAGTTTGCTTTATCGATTGATGGTATTTCACCTGAAAATATCGTTATTGATTTAGATGCTTCCTTAGATGAGGAAACTTTTTACCTCGAAGGTTTAACACTAGATATTTTAGGTGAGGAAACAGAAGGCGAGACGACTCTTGCGAGTGTGTCGATTGTCATTGAAGTCGATTATTTCGATCACGATGAAGTTGATTTAACCGAAGTGGAAGAAGAAGTCAAAGCCGGAACTGGCAAAGAATAGATAAAATAGCGCCCTATACTTTCTTAAAAGGAGAGTGTAGGGTGTTTTTTTGTTGGAGTCGTTATTTGAAATTTTCAAAAGATTGATTCATATCAATTCGAAGTTGCTTGGGAACCGATACAATAGTGTCAACAAATAGAAAAGAAAGAGGTCACAGCAAAAGATTTTAATTAGTTGATGTAGATCAATTCAAAAGAAATGAATCGTCGGTAAACTATAGTCACAACAAGCAAATTCGAATTTAAAACACACAATATATCAGGAGGAAGAAAAATGGGTTTCCAACAAAAAATATTACGCAGTAAAAATCAAATCACACTCGTTTCAGGAATATTAATCGTTCTTGGTTTTATCGCTCACTTAGGTTTCGAAAATAGCTTTATATTTAATCTTACATTTATTATCGCTTCAATAATTGGTACAGCGCCAATTGCGATTCAGGCGTATCAAGCACTGAAGGTAAAAGTCGTCTCGATCGATGTGCTTGTAACGATCGCCGTTATCGGTGCTTTCTTAATTCAAAACTATGAAGAGTCCGCAGTCGTTACTTTCCTATTCTTATTCGGTGGCTGGCTTGAAGCTCGTACATTAAACTCAACGCGCTCAGCTATCAAAGAGTTAACCGAAATGGCCCCAGAAGTAGCCTTTATGCAAATGGAAAATGGCGAATTTGAAGAAGTCGACATTTGGGATGTAGACGAAGGCGATATTTTACAAGTTCGTACAGGTGGAAAAGTTC
>CAZUZA010000084.1:0-4271 GCA_964624875.1 uncultured Carnobacteriaceae bacterium
CTTAAATGGAACACCTATTCCATTTGAAATTATTAGAGGATCGTATGGAGCTACCGAAATAGAAGTCATGAACATCCGCAAAGGTCGCCTACCTTCAACAGGTGGTAGCGGCATTATTGGAATCGTAAGCTTAGGTGCCGTACTAATTGCTACAACAGGTGGCTACTATATTAAACGCAGAAGAGACGCTTAAATAATCTATCGCAGAAAGTGGGAAACTAAATAGTGTGTAGTTTAGCTTAGTGGAGCCTGTATAAATCAATAGCAGGTTCCACTTTTTAAATAAAAATACATAAAATCAAAGGGGAGAGGCGAACGATGAAAAAGAAGAATGTATTAATAGACATTATGATGTTGCTTTTATTCGTAGTTGGCGTTGGAGCATTGGCCTATCCCTTTGTGAGCGATAGTATCAATGATTTTCTAGACCAACAAATTATCAATTACTACCAAGAGCGAGCGAATCGAGCAAATGAAGAAGAAGTGAACAAACTTCATGCGGAAATGGAAGCGAAAAATAAAGAGATTGCGCAACAAGGCGCGCCAGGAGTCGATCCGTATTTTGATATCGACCTAGAAGAACCAATCGTAACCCAACCGGTTAGCTTTTACGATGAACATACTATTGGTGTCGTCACGATTCCTAAAATCGATGTCCGTTTACCTATATTCGACCAAACCTTACCAGTCTTCCTAGAAAAAGGATCCGGTTTACTTGAAGGGACCTCTTATCCCACAGGTGGGGAAGATACCCATGCTGTATTAACCAGTCATGCCGGCTTGACTCAAGCCAAGTTATTTACCGATTTGGAAAAAATGGAAGTTGGGGATCAGTTCTTTGTTGAGATCAATAACCGGACGCTGGCTTATGAAGTGGACCAAGTCAAAGTTGTTTTACCAACAGAACTGGATGATGTGAAAATAGTTGAAGGCGAAGACATCGTCACCTTGCTGACGTGTACGCCTTACATGATTAACTCCCATCGTTTACTTGTTCGTGGACACCGCATTCCATATGTGCCCGAAGTCGCTAAAATCGTGAAAGACATCGAGCAAAAGCAAAACAATCAAATGCTTGCGATGGGTGGCATGATCTTAAGTGCCGTCTTATTGGCAGGAGCCATGTTCTACCATATTATAAAAAGCTATTTAATCGCCAATAAAACATACGAACTATCGGCACACCTTCTAACAGAAACGAATCATCCTCTTGCAGAAGTCGATCTAAATGTGATGAACGCAAAAGGGACAAAGCCAGTCGTTGATGACAAAGGCCAACCGATTATTTTAAAAACCAATCATGATGGTGAAATATTTACGAAAGAATTAATGGGTGGAAAGTATCGTTTGATGAACAAAGAAAAAAATCTTGATATGAAAGTCGCTATTCACAAAATAAAACAAGAGGCGTTTAGTATTCGTCCCCTTCATCCAGATTCAACTTTCGTCATTGTTTAGTTGACATAATTTATAACTCCAAAAGCCCTGAACACTAAGTAGAGTAGGCTTAATGTTCAGGGCTATTTTTTGCCTTAACATACTTTACAAAAAGTAGTCAGGATATCTTTTTCGAGAACTTCTTCTATATAATTTCTAGGAATGTCCCCATTCATGAAGGCATAAATGGCATCAGTATTCTTATTGCGTTTACCAAAAAGCAACTGGTACTCATTGATCGTACGAAGAATAGCTAGGTTACATGGTTCTTCGTAACCACAAGCACATACGAAATCATCGTCATCTCTTTTTAAGTCAAAGCTTTGGCATTCAGCACACTTTAAGCCCTTTTTCACGCGATCAAAAGATGGTCTGTCAAAATGAAAAGGATCCGGCACGCGATACGCATCATGAGCTAGCAAACGTTTCGCAATCTCATTCATTTCATCAAAAGGGGCTAAGGCATTTACTTCTTGTTGCGCAAGCTCTTCGATAAGGGTCTCAAATTCTGTGAAATCTAGGACTTTGATGGACTCGGATAAAGCATGAAGCGCTGATTTTTCTTCTGATACGATTAGCCCGTGCAATGGCAGGTCGGGCGAAAACTCCTTTAATGTATTTTCGTAATGGAAGTAAATATTGTGCGCTGTCGTGATTGTTTCCACGAATGACTCGTTTCCCGTTAAGTTGTTTTGTATGAAATAAACGCCTGCCTGAGTAATCAGTACAATGTCGCAACGTTGATGTGTCGCGAGGTTAAAGGATAAGTCCGTTAAGACAAGCCAGTTGTTTTCGCTGTAATTGTTGATGGAGTCGAGCAACTGCTTGAGTGCCTGATCTTGTAATTCCAATTGGTGTAAACGACTTGCCATGGATGGCGTTAGTGCCTCTCGATACTTAAATTCACGTAAAGTAGTTAGCATTGAGGGATTGTTTAATTGTTTTCCTGAATAAAGTTTTTTCATGTAAATCATCCTCCTATATATATATCTGCAAAAAGGGCTAGAATTTCGCGAAAAAAATGTGAAAAACATTTAAAAAACTTTTAAGTTCGTTTTATCCGAACGTTAAACGGAAAGAATCGATTCATTCTTGAGAACGTGAGGGAAAAGGGCTATAATGGCAAGCATAACGAAACTAGGAGGAATATAAAAAATGAGCTATTTAAAAGAAAAAATTATAACAGATGGTGTAGTTTTGAAGGAAGATGTATTAAAAGTCGATTCATTTTTGAACCATCAAATTGACTCCAAGGTTTTGACTGAGATTGCAAAAGAGTTTCTCGATTATTTTAAAGAAAAAGAGATTACAAAAGTCATGACGATTGAAGCGTCAGGTATTGCGCCAGCTATTTTAGTGTCTTCGAAGTTAGATGTGCCGATGTTATTTGCGAAAAAAGCAGAGCCATCGACGATGAAAAGTGAGGATCAGTACTCGACAAATGTGCATAGCTATACAAAAAACAAAACAAGTCGTGTGTTGGTTTCTAAAAAATATTTACAGCCAGAGGATAAAGTATTGATTATTGATGACTTCTTGGCGAATGGAGAAGCAGCGCTAGGCTTGATTGATCTAGTGGAACAAGCGGATGCAGAAGTTGTTGGTGTAGGTATTTGTATAGAAAAATCCTACCAACCCGGTCGTCAGAAACTAGAGGATAAAGGCATCGACATTTTCTCGATTTGTCGGATTGCCTCTTTAGCGAATGGGGAAGTCACTTTTGTTGAAGAAAACTAAATAAAAGAACGAAACCCAGATACGAGGCATCAAAATCTTTAGGGGGAGGCTTTTTCTTTTTCAATAAAGGAAACCTCCTTAGTATATTGGCGTGAAGTGCTTGAGAAGATACGTTTCTAGTTGCTCGAAGGGCACTTGGTAATCAAAGAAGTGATGCAATTCATCGACACCTAAATTTTTATGGATGTTCAAAACACCGTATTCGCAGATAGTACGCACGATGGTTTCTTCGGTATTCTCCCACCCACCACATGGACAACCTGTAAAGATTTCACCGACTTGTACGTCAAAGTTATCACAATAGTAGCAGGTTACACCACGACGTATATTGTTCTTTATTCTTCGTGGAATCTTAATCGACTTCACTGGATGACGTCGATCAACTCGAGCTAACCAACTTAAGTTATTCGGGATAATCGTAGCCACACCACCGTTTTCCTTCTCATCTAGCACCATCTGATAAGCAAAAGCCTCTAACTCACTTTCAACAAAAATCTCAATATCCTCTACGATATCGTGGATAACAACGTCATCCGTACCAGTTAAAATCACGGCTCCTTTAACTTTCAGGTGAATAAGCATCGAGCAGAAGCGAATATTGCCCATTATTTGTGAGGTAATGTCTTTCGCATTCTGGATCGGATTTTCAATCAATTTCTCTTCATTTACATAACTTTCGCCATTTTTGTACTCAAAATCCCCATCAAAGTGATTGATTTCAAGGGTATAGACATTTGTCGATGTCATCACCAGTAAGTTGCACTTCAAGATATTCGAAGCGTCTAAAGCCACTTCAGTCATATAGTTCCAGTGGGACTTTGCGTATTTTTCTAGCGTCTCCATCACGATTTGAAGCCCTTTGTCCTTAGATTCTAACCAAGCCAGCTTCTTCTTAAAGTCTTCATCTAAAGCACCACGTTTATCCAATTCACGTAATATATCTAAATCACTCGCAATATTCTCTAACTGCATATGTCTTTCATTCGTCATTTTCTTCATTTGTTTAACCCTCCCTATATATATAGTCTGCAAAAGAATCGAAAATTCGCGAAACTTTTTAAAGATAATTAAAACATTTTACAAAAAGGGGTGACACT
>CAZUZA010000085.1:0-2603 GCA_964624875.1 uncultured Carnobacteriaceae bacterium
AGCTAATCGAGCACATAAAAAAGAGTGCAGCTTTATTAGCCACACTCTCTTTACGTTTAAGCTTTAATTAGTTGTTTTCTGCCGCTTTTTTCGCACGAACAT
The DNA here is from genome assembly GCA_964624875.1 of uncultured Carnobacteriaceae bacterium. Lineage (GTDB taxonomy): Bacteria > Bacillota > Bacilli > Lactobacillales > Carnobacteriaceae_A > Atopostipes. Next base: position 103 of record CAZUZA010000085.1, read on the forward strand.
CGTTCATTGCTGGTGCCCAGTATGATAATTGGTAAAGCATTGTTTCAACTGCTTGTTTTTGAGCGTCTGCAGGGTTCACACCGTCTTGTCCCATATCTGTAAAGATTGATAAAGCTGGGTGTGTACGAACGTGTGCTACTTGGAATTCTGATAAAATTGTACGTAATTGCTCAGCAGCACGTACGCCACCTGATGACCCGTAACTTACGATACCAGCTGCTTTATCTGTTAACTCATTGTAAATATAGTCTAAAGCATTCTTTAATGCTGATGAAATACCGTGGTTGTATTCAGGTGTTACGAAAATGTACCCATCTAATTCGTTCATTTTAGCTGCCCAAGGAGCTTGTTGCTCTTTAGCTTTTAAGTCATCTGTATAAGCTGGAGATACAGCTTCGTTAAATAACGGTAGTGGGTAATCTAATAAGTCTACTAATTCGAAGTCTACGTCTGGAGCATATGCCTCAGCAACCTCTTTCACCCATTTAGAAACACCTTCGTTTGCGCGACCTTCACGGATACTACCCATAATAATTCCAATTTTCATTTATAAATTCCTCCTATGTGATCTTTCATTAACTATAGTATAACATACATTGTCTCTAATTCAAGTGTTCCTACTTCGAGTTAACGTATTTTTATTGTAAATTTGTTTAAAACCCACTCATGCCAACGTTCATAGAGTATCCACAAATAAAAAGAAGTTCCAAACGACAAAAAGCAAGCGCTTGCTTTACGATTTATTAAAAATCCACCAGTCAATACTGATGGATATTATTTATTATCTTAGTGCTTCATATTGTTCAAGTAATTCTTTAAAGACAATTGGAATCTGATGCAATTTATCCATCGTCTCACAAAATGAAATTCGAATTTGTGTATTCCCTGGATTCTCAACACCTTCTGGCAACGTATAAAATCCTGGCATCGTCGTTAATAGCAGTGTCGTCGGCACTCCGTTCAATAAGACACTCCCATGTTCGGCACAATAGGAAACAAAGTCTTCTGATTGAAAGCCTGGTTTGACCATATTGCGTACATCAACAATTACATAAATCGACGCTTGAGGTTGAGACACAATCAAGTCAGGCATCAGTTCTTTAAACCCAAGATACATGCCCTGGCTAATATTTTTATAATATTCACGCGACCGATCCATCCAAGCCGCAATCTCTTCTTTCGATTCATGTGCGATCGCTCCGAAAACATACTGGCCAAGCGTATTGGCACATAAGTTATTCGTATATTCGGCCACAGCTTGCTGATAAAACATTGGGTTATCGGTAATAATCGCACCAATACGTAAACCACAAGCATTCCAAATCTTTGAAGTCGTCTCAATACTTAAACGACGCCCTTCAATCCCCGGAACTTCTTTATCCGTAATACCCCACACACTCACTAATTCGCTGTCCTCATTATAGAACAAACCTCGATAAGCTTCATCACTTAACAACCATAGATTGTATTTTACACACAGTCTCGCAATCATATGCAAAATTTCGTAGTCATACATTTGTCCCGTCGGATTATCATACGGAATCACCAATATTCCACCTGGTTGTTCTTTTAAAATCATCGCTTCAATGTCATCCACTGACGGAAAGGTGAAATGGCCGTCGTCTGATAAGTCGCGAGTGATCGTGACGGTTTTTCGTCCGATACGTTGCGCGAGGGAGTTATAGTTCGTGTAAGCCGGATCGAACATCAATAGCGGTTTTTCGTCTTGACCGGGGTTGCCTAAAATCCCTAACATCGATACTTCCATTGCGAGTGATCCACCATCGGTAATGAGAACGTCTAAGTTGTCTGTTGTAAAGCCCTCTTGCTTAAGCACATTTAAAAAGGCTGCTTTGGCTTCTGGGTCACCTGAAGTATCAGCATACTTAACAACGCCTGCTTCAAAGCCACTGCCTGGCTGACCAATACTGTGTAATCGCTCAATCATTTTAGGGTGCATAGGTAGCGACACGTTCCCAATTGCGCCGTTTATTAAATCGACATCATCTTCTCGATTCATATATTTTAAGTTTGCCATACGAACGCCGGATGGTTTTTTATTTGCATAATAATGAGATATTTGTGGTTGATGGTGCTTGATTACTTTATCCATATGATTTACTCCTTATGCCCGAAGCCCTATAAAGGTTTATTTTTGTAGACTTCATTGTACATTGGCCGGATGATTTTGTAAATGTCTATTCGCTTCGAAAAGCCTATTCTTATAAGGATATCGGGCACAAAAAAACCTTAACAGCATGAGGGTGAAGCTCAAAACCATTAAGGCAGTGTTCATTTATTTAAAATTGATCTCGAGCGTTTCTTAATTCTTTGAATTCTTCTACGGTGTCTGCTTGCAAGAATAAGTTAATTTCTTTTTCTTTCCCAATTGTAGAAGGCAATGTCGGTAAGTCATGTGCTCGTAACTCAATCACTTCATTTAAAGATTCGGTCAACTCCACATCATGTGGACGTATGGTTAACGCAAAGCGTAAGTTCGT
>CAZUZA010000085.1:2703-4189 GCA_964624875.1 uncultured Carnobacteriaceae bacterium
GTATTTCAGGATACTTCTCGTAAATTTCTAAAACTCCACCTATGTGATCATCATGATTATGTGTTAGTAAAATAGCTGTTAAATCGAGGTTGTTCTCTTCTAAATACTCCATTACTTGAGGACCCTCGCCTGGATCCACAACAACTGCTTTAGAGCCTTCTTGAATCAACCAAATATAATTATCTGAAAAAGCTTCGATTGGATGAACTTTCATTTTTCAGTTTCCTCCTCATTCTCTATCTTCCTTATTGTATCATATGTCTTGAATAAACTTGAAGATTAAAGAAACACGATCGCCAAAAAAATCGAATTTGAACGCATAAAAATAGCCAAAGCACCTGGCTTTGGCTACGTTTTGATATGCTATTGTACTACGCAGTCTCAGCTGCAAGTTGTTCATGAATTTCTACTAATGCCACATTACGAACCTCACGTGGTAAGAACATACGAATTTCTTCATCATTGAAACCAATCTGGAGACGTCTGTCATCCATAATAATTGGTCGTCGTATTAAACTAGGTTCTTCGATGAATAAATTTAAAAGCTCATTCATAGAATACTCATCAAGATCTGCCTCTAAGTTTTGATAAGCTTCAGAGCGATATGAAATTATTTCTTCAGTTCCTTCATCCGTTAACATCAGAATTTCCTTAATTTCATCTTTTGTTAGAGGCTCATGATAAATATTTTTTTCCTTATACTCTAAGCCTTGTTCCTCTAACCACGCCTTTGCTTTTCGACACGAAGTACAACTTGGTGAAATAAACAGTTTAATCATTTACAACGACTCCTTTTATTAAAGGGGTTTCGCCTACATTTCAATGAGTAGTGAAGAATCACCATATTCCTGTTATGTATTTTACTTAAAGAAACTTCTCAAAATGTAAGCGTTTGTTTATATTAATTACTATAATTATAAATAGACAAAAAGTCAATTATGTACACGAAATTTCAAAAATCGAATTTCATCTAATTAACTAAAAGTACTTTCGATATACGTAACCCATATAAACATATTTTAGTGATGTTAGAAAGTATAACGCTTTTAAACATTTATTTCCACTCAGACGCCTTGAAAACAGAAAAAAATTAGTCGCATTAAACGGATTTTAAAAGTCGTACTTAAGACCGATACGGATGAAGGCTTTCTTTTGATATAATTCTTACACAAGGGAGGATGAGCGATATGAAACAAACACAAACTTTAAACGCAAAACTAACACTACCTAAATTCATCCGTGCTCTATTTTCAAAAGAAACTCCGGGCTACATTAAAGCATTAGTCGGACTTGCCGTTGCTTATACGGTCTTTCCAATTGACGTCTTACCGGATATTCTAGGTGTCTTCGGACTTGTTGACGATGCTGCCGTTATCGGGGTATTAACAACACTTGCCATGAATCTATTAGAGAATCACAACAATGAAAAGAAAAACGATAGTAAAATGAAACAAGCGGCGAATGTAGAAGAATTCGATAATTAAAC
>CAZUZA010000086.1:0-4022 GCA_964624875.1 uncultured Carnobacteriaceae bacterium
GTATGAACCAGAAAACGTGTTCCATCGTGCACGTACCACCGTATGAACCAGAAAACGTGTTCCATCGTGCACGTACCACCGTATGAACCAGAAAATGTGTTCCATCAGGCACGTACCACCGTATAAACCAGAACTCGGGTGAATCCAAGTTTATCCTGCAGTACACACCCGGTGGCGTGGGTTTGTAGCCACAATATTTCTGTACAACCACTCGCCCAGCTATGTTGATGAAAATCTCGTGGAGATTTTCGACATCCTATCAAGACACAATAAGGAAGGCGAGCCTGCGCTCGCCGGATTGGAAGATAAGGTCAAAAAGCGGATGCTTTTTATTAAAATAAAATACTATTTGCCAAAAAACACCAATAGTGGTATCTTATTATTATCAGAATAATGAAACTCATTGAGAAAGATACCTTTGGAGTGCATTTATTTTACAGAAAAGAAAACACAAGATGAGAGTTTTCCAAAATAAGCCTTTACTGACCACTTTCGAGAGTTGATGAAATAAATCAACCGCCTACTTAGCGTTATCAAGTATACGAGAATGAAAAGGGCGCATTGTACCCATTTCATTAAAGTTGGGTGGAACCACGTAAACACTAACGTCCCATTAGATTTGATTGAATCAGTATGTATTCAGTTAAACCTAATGGGATTTTTGTATTTAACGATAGACTTAAATAAGAAAGGACGACCGACAAAATGTCAGAAATAACAATTCAATTACCAGATGGCTCGGAAAAACAATTTCCAGTCGAATCAACAGCAAAAGATGTCGCAGGCTCGATCGCAAAAAGCTTACAAAAAGCAGGAATTGCAGCACGCTTTAACGGAGAACTCGTCGATTACACACGTCCATTAACAGAAGATGGAAAACTTGAAATTATCACAAACGATGATCCAGAAGGACTAGAAGTGCTACGTCACTCAGCTGCGCACATTATGGCACAAGCAATCAAACGCCTACACCCAGAAGTTAACTTCGGTGTCGGGCCAACAATAGAAAATGGTTTTTACTACGACACAGACATGGACGTTCAATTAACAGAAGAAGAACTACCAGCCGTTGAAAAAGAAATGATGGAAATCGTAAAAGCGAACTACCCATTCCTTCGTCGTGAAATTAGCCGCGAAGAAGCTTTACACTTATTCCAAGACGATCCATATAAAGTCGAATTAATTAGTGACTTACCAGAAGATGAAATCATTAGCGTGTACTCGCAAGGTGAATTTACAGACCTATGTCGTGGGGTTCACTTGGAGTCTACAGGTAAACTACAAGTCTTCAAGTTATTAAACTTAGCTGGTGCATACTGGCGTGGAAACTCAGACAACAAAATGATGCAACGTGTCTACGGAACAGCATTCTTCAACAAAAAAGATTTAAAGAAACATTTAAAAATGCTTGAAGAAGCAAAAGAACGTGATCACCGTAAATTGGGTCGTGAATTAGACATCTTCATGATTAACCAAGAAGCAGGATCAGGATTACCATTCTGGTTACCAAAAGGTGCAACAATCCGTCGTACAATCGAGCGTTACATTGTCGACAAAGAAATTAGCCTAGGATACGACCACGTTTACACACCAATTATGGCTAACACAGAACTATATAAAACATCTGGTCACTGGGATCACTATCATGAAGACATGTTCCCACCAATGGATATGGGAGACGGCGAAGAACTTGTTTTACGCCCGATGAACTGTCCACACCACATGTTAATTTATAAAAACGATACGCATTCATATCGTGAATTACCAATCCGAATCGCGGAATTAGGCATGATGCACCGTTACGAAAAATCTGGAGCACTTTCAGGATTACAACGTGTTCGTGAAATGACTCTAAACGATGCGCACGTATTTGTTCGCCCGGATCAAATTAAAGAAGAATTTAACCGCGTGATGCACTTACTACTAGAAGTATATAAAGACTTTGAAATCGAAGACTTCCACTTCCGTCTAAGTTACCGTGATCCACAAGATACTGAAAAGTATTACGATGACGATGAAATGTGGGAAAATGCAGAAGCGATGTTAAAAGAAGCAATGGATGAACTAGAATTAGACTACGTTGAAGCAGAAGGGGAAGCAGCGTTTTACGGACCAAAAGTTGACGTTCAAGTAAAAACTGCCCTTGGAAACGAAGAAACATTATCGACAGTTCAGCTAGACTTCTTATTACCAGAGCGATTCGACCTAACTTATGTAGGCGAAGACGGAAAAGATGATCACCGTCCAGTTGTTATCCACCGCGGAATCGTTTCAACAATGGAGCGTTTCGTCGCTTACCTACTTGAGCGTTACAAAGGAGCATTCCCAACTTGGTTAGCACCTGTTCAAGCAGTAGTTATTCCAGTAAACGAAGAAGCTCACGGTGACGAAGTGGTCGCTTTAGTGCGTGAAATGAAAGCAAAAGGTCTGCGCGTTGAATCAGATTTACGCAACGAGAAGATGGGCTACAAGATTCGTGAAGCGCAAACGCAAAAGATTCCTTACCAAATCGTAATTGGTGATAGTGAAGTAGAAGAAAATAAACTATCTGTTCGAAAATATGGTGAAAAGAAAACAGTGTCTGTTGACCGATCAGAATTCTTAGAAACAATTTTAGAAGAAGCAAGCAAAAACTAATTCATATCAGAGAGCACTTTGTCGAGAGGCAGAGTGCTTTTTTAAAGTCAGATATGGAAGTGCATTCAACTGCTGTGCTATAATGACAAATAAAAGCTAAGGGGAGACTACATGTTACAGAAAGAAAAAATAACCGACCATGTTATTTTTATATACATACTCAGTTTTATTCTGGTCGGATTATTTCTCCAAACACCAGGAGAGTTATTAACAGGTTTCAAACAAATATTTCTATCATCCGGAATTTTAATCAGTGATTATATGGTGTTAGCAGGGATTGGACCAACCTTGGTCAACGGTGGATTAGTTGGATTAATTGGTTATATTTTAATAAAATTAAATAAAGTTCCGATGGTGGGCGCATCCATCGCAGCAATTTTTACTATGATTGGATTCGCCTTTTTCGGAAAAAACGTACTAAGTGTATTGCCGGTTATTTTCGGTGTTTATTTATATAGTCGCTATATGAAAAAGGAATTCAGAGCCTTTATTTATCCTGCTTTATACGGGACAGCATTAGCCCCGTTAATTTCTGAAATTGCCCTTCATACACCGCTTGGAGTGATAGGCGGAGTCGCTATCGGTATAATTTGTGGCTTAATTATCCCGCCACTTGCAACGCACTTATTAAGTGGTCACGAAGGACACAACTTATATAACATTGGTTTCACAGCAGGATTTACGGGATTAGTGGTTGTAAATATTTTACGCGGATTCTCATTCGCACCTGAAACTCAATCCATTTGGGGAACAGATATGAATGCACCACTACGTTGGATGATGCTCATTTTAACATTCAGCATGATTTTAGCAGGCTATTTCATCAATGGAAAAAGCTTCAAAGGCTATACTGAAATATTCAAAGAGTCAGGCGTGTTAATCAGTGACTTTGTCGATATTATGGGATTCGGTAATACGTTGATTAATATGGGAGTCGTTGGATTAATCGGGATGCTTTATATCGAGTTAGTTGGCGGCCACTATAACGGTGCGACTTTAGGTGGATTATTGACCATGATTGGATTTGCGGCATTTGGTAAGCAGCCGACAAATATTATCCCTGTTATGTTGGGCGTATTTTTAGCCTCACTATTTTCAACATTTAACGCCAACGATCCAGGACCAATACTTGCCGCATTATTCGTAACGACTATCGCACCATTAGCCGGTAAATACGGAGTCTTAGTTGGTATACTAGCTGGATTCGTGCACGGTTCAGTGGTTAATTTCACCGGAGTTTTACACGGTGGTTTGAACTTATACAATAATGGATTTACAGGTGGTCTAGTAGCGACCGCTTTTGTCGGGATAATTAATGGGTACAAAGCCAGAGATTAGGAGATGAATATGAAAACACAACAGAGAATTGTCAATATTATGAGTGA
>CAZUZA010000087.1:0-3968 GCA_964624875.1 uncultured Carnobacteriaceae bacterium
AGCGTTCTTTATTTATTCTTTATACGACGGCTTTTTTATTCTTAATTTTTGCTAATGTTGCCATCGCCTGGTTTAATTCATCTTCTGGAAAATCTCCTAAGACACTGTTTATGGATAGTGAACACTCTGGAATAACTTCTTCCATCAGTTCTTTACCTGTGTCACTTAACGTTCCATAAAGAATTCGGCGATCGCTGTCACATGGTCTACGCGTAACATAGCCTTTTTTCTCTAGTTTATCGATTAAATAAGTCATACTTCCACTTGTTACCTTGATTTCCTCACCAATTTTTTGGATGGGTTGGTCACCATTTCGATAAATATACTTCAAAATTTCGTATTCATTACAGTTTAGACCATAAGGGGTAACGACTTTTTTAATTTGGCTTTCTACAACATCCATCGTTTGATATAACATTGTATAAACATCCGTGATATTCTCTATTGTCATTTACATACACCCTCTCTCTAAAACACGTATTTATATAGATGGTTCCGTTACTTTGAATTCGAACTATTTATATACGTTCAGTTTACTTGAAAAGTAAGTTGAATTCAAGACTTATCTACTCAATAGAAGTTTCTTAGAGCAAAAAAATAGCGCAGATGATTTTACGCACTCACGCTATCTTATCAAATATTTAGTTAAATGTTATCCAAAGAAACTAATTAAGATACCAGCAGCTACTGCTGAACCGATAACACCTGCAACGTTTGGTCCCATTGCATGCATTAATAAGTAGTTGTTTGGATTTGCTTTAATACCTTCAACTTGTGATACACGAGCAGCCATCGGTACTGCTGAAACTCCAGCTGAACCAATTAGTGGGTTGATCTTTCCACCTGTTAATTTGTACATTAATTTACCCATTAACACACCACTTGTTGTACCAATCATGAACGCGAATAATCCTAAAATGATAATTTTGATTGTATCAAATGAAAGTAAGATTTCTGCGTTTGCAGTTGCTCCTACTGATACACCTAGTAAAATCGTAATGATATACATTAGAGACGTTTCAATTGTATCTGCTAATAATGGAACAACGCCACTTTCACGGATTAAGTTACCTAACATCAACATACCAATTAATGATGTAGCCGATGGGATTAGTAAACTTACGAATAATGTAACGACAATTGGGAAAACAATCTTCTCTTGCTTCGTAACAACACGCGTTTGAACCATGACCGTTTCACGCTCTTCTTTTGTTGTTAATGCACGCATAATTGGTGGTTGAATAATTGGAACAAGTGCCATATATGAATATGCAGCGATCGCAATTGTTGGCAGAATATGCTCTGCTAACACTGTTGTTGTATAGATAGCTGTTGGACCATCTGCACCACCAATAATACCAACTGAAGCAGCTTCTTGTGGTGTCATACCTAAAGCTAAAGCACCAAAGAATGCAGCGAAAATACCGAATTGAGCAGCTCCACCTAATAATAATGTTTTAGGATTTGCAATTAATGGACCGAAGTCTGTACCTGCTCCTAAACATAGGAAAATTAATGGAGGAAACACACCTAACCCAACACCTTGGTATAGATAGTAAATTAAACCACCGTTTGCTCCACCAATTGGTTCAGCCATTACTCCTGCTAAAGGTAAGTTTGCTAGTAACATACCAAAACCAATTGGAATTAATAAATAAGGCTCATATTCTTTAGCAACAGCTAAATAAATTAGCACTAAAGATAATGCCAAAACAATAACTTCTTGGATCGTTATATTTGCCAATCCAGACGTTGCGATTATTTCATAAATTACTTCTAACATTTCATCCGATCCTTCCTATATTGTAAGAAGTAGTTGGCCAGATTCTACACGATCATTTGCATTTACTAAGATCTCTCCGACCACTCCATCTGCTGCAGCAACTACTTCGTTTTCCATTTTCATTGCTTCTAATACTACTAAAGTGTCACCTTGTGATACTGTTTGACCAGGTGTTACGTTAACTTTTAAAATTGTCCCTGGCATTGGCGCTGTAACTTCAGTTCCACCACTTGTTGCTGGTGCTTGAGGTGCTGGTGCAGCTTCTTGAGCTGGTGCTGGCGTACCAGTAGACATATCTGCATCTGCTTCTAATTCTTTAACTGTCACACGGTATACTTCATTGTTAATTTCAATTTCATACTTTTTCATTTTTGATTATCCTCCGTTTTTTTACTTAACTCGTTTCGAGTCAACTATTTCGAATTTTTTATTTGGTTGATCTTCTGAAGCTAAAACTAAAGAAATAACTTCAGCTGCTTGTTTGTTTTTTTCATTTACGTTTAATGTTTGTGAACTTGCATTGTTTGTTGCTACAGGACTTGAAGCAGGTACTGCTATTTCTCCTTTACTACCAATCGATATAAGAATTTTTGAAACAAGTTCAATAAGCCCCCAGATTGCAGTTAATATAGTGAATACTAGCAACATCGATACAACTGTTAAAACTAAACCATCCATAATACTAACGGTTTCCATTTCTTTCCTCCTTAATTTGCGTAGCGAGCTTGAATACGAATCGGCTCATCTACAGCTGGTTTTGGATTATATTTATTTTTTAAATACTCTAATCCAACTTGTGGGAATAAAGCATATGTTAAGACGTCCTCATCATTTTTAGCTAAATCACCAAGTTCTTCTTTTAACTTATCAAACTCAGGCTCTAAACGATCTGCTGGACGGAAATCAATGACTTCTTCATTATCACCAATGATTGACTTACGGAAGTCTTCATCAACTGGTGCAGGTGTTTTTCCATATTGTCCCTTTAAGTAGTCTTTGATTTCGTTTGGTACCATCTTGTAGCGCTCACCCGTTAAGATGTTAAATACTGCTTGAGTACCGACCATTTGACTCATTGGAGTAACTAATGGAGGGTATCCTAGGTCTGCACGTACACTCGGTACTTCGTTTAATACAGCATCATATTTATCTGTTGCTCCTGCTTCACGTAATTGTGAATATAGGTTTGAAAGCATCCCACCTGGAACTTGATAAATTAATGCTTTAGGATCCGCAAACATCATAACAGGATCAAGTGTTCCATTTTCTAAGTACTTGTTACGAATTGTCTTGAAGTAATCAGCAATTTCTTCTAATATCTCTACATCTAATTGCGTATCAAAGCCTAACTCTTCTAATGTAATCGCCATAGATTCTGTTGCTGGTTGGCTTGTTCCTTCTGCTAAAGGAGAGATCGCTGTATCAATAATATCGACACCAGCTTCTGCTGCAGCTAAGTATGTCATATGTGACACTGCACTTGTCGCGTGTGTGTGTAGGTTTAATGGTACATCAATAACTTCTTTAATCGCTGGAATTAATTCACGAGCCATAGCTGGTGTTAAAATACCGGCCATATCTTTGATACAAATCGAATCTGCACCTAAATCGTTATATTGTTTTGCTAAATCTGTATAGTACTCAACTGTATGAACTTCACTTGTTGTGAAAGCAATCGCTAATTGTGCATGTGCACCATACTTCTTAACAGCTTCTAAGGAAGCGCTTAGATTACGTGGGTCGTTTAAAGCGTCGAATATACGGAAGATATCAATTCCGTTTTCTGCAGCGTTCTTTACAAATTTGTCAACAACATCATCTGCATAATGACGGTAACCTATTAAGTTCTGACCTCTTAATAACATCATTAGTTTTGTGTTTGGTGTACGTTTTCTGATTTCACGTAACCTTTCCCAAGGATCCTCATTTAAGAATCGAATAGCCGAGTCGTATGTCGCGCCTCCCCACATTTCCAAAGCATAGTATCCTGCTTGATCTAACTTCTCAATAATTGGGAGCATATCTTCAGTAGACATTCGAGTCGCCATCAAACTTTGATGAGCATCACGTAAGACAGTTTCGTTAAAGCGAATTCCTGTCATAAATTATCCTTCCTTTCTTAATTTCAAGTTTTTACTTTTTATTGTGTAATAAACATCACATTAAATCTATTGTATTGTAAAAG
>CAZUZA010000088.1:0-3839 GCA_964624875.1 uncultured Carnobacteriaceae bacterium
TGGTGAAATGACGAATAGTCAGTAATGAGGACAGAAGACGTGAAGTATCCATATTTATTTAATGATTTAATGTCTTAATGTAAGCCGTTCCCAAAAAATCGTGATCTTTTAGAAGTTTGCTGCTACAATGATCTAAAGATGACGGGAGGGCGAAGGAACGATGACGAATGGAAAGCAATCCAATTTTGAGAATCAATTAGACCAATCCTTAAAATACGGTTTTATACATAATATTCACTACAAAAATAATTTATACGCTCCAAAAATATTAATAAACAATCCGGATACAGGTGAGTTTGTCTTGAGTGAACTACAAAATGAATTGAAAAAAGCAACGTCTTTTTGTATCAACGTAGCTTTCGTAACAACTTCAGGGATAGGGATGATCAAGACGCAGTTAGCGGATTTTTCAGCAAGAGGCGGAACAGGGAAAATTTTAGTCTCGCCCTATTTAGGCTTCAACGATCCGGCAGCTCTGAACGAATTGTTAAAATTAAAAAATATAGAAGTGCGTATGACACATGCCGAAGCAAAATCACATGCAAAAGTGTATATCTTCAATCATGATCACGAGCAAGCGGTCATTGTCGGTAGTTCCAACTTAACGCATTCGGCTTTAAAGCTGAATTATGAATGGAATGTGAAGCTCACATCGACAGACAATGGTGAATTTATCAAGCGTACGTTATCGGACTTCAATACGTTGTGGGAAAATGCCGATATCTTAACGCCAGAATGGATTGAAGAATACGATAAAAATAGAGAAAAGATCGTCAATACCGAAGCAATGTACCGAACGGTTAAGCATGAGAGTGAAGATTATCCAGTCATCCGACCGAACAATATGCAAAAAGAAGCCGTATCAGCAATTAAATCTTTGCGCCAAAAAAATATAAAACGGGCTTTAGTCATCAGTGCGACGGGAACAGGTAAAACGTATCTGGGTGCCTTTGACGTTAAAGATGCCAGACCTGAGCGAATGCTCTTCCTAGTTCACCGCGAACAAATTTTAAGAGATGCCGAAGAATCTTTTAAAAGAGTCATCGGGTTTCAAGATGATGAATCTATCATATACAAGAGTGGCGACGATCTTTCGGATAAGAAATACGTCTTTGCGACGGTTCAAAGTTTACATCGGGATAAAAATCTTGCCGGCTTAGCTCCCGATTTATTTGATTATATTTTAATGGATGAAGCACATCATGCCACTGCACCAACTTATCAGAAAATCATGAATCACTTTACGCCAGAGTTTTATTTAGGCTTAACGGCAACGCCTGATCGTACCGATGGCGATAATATTTACGAGTTGTTTCACTATAATGTGGCGTATGAAATTCGTCTGCAGGCAGCTCTTTCGGAGAAGATGTTAACACCCTTCTTATATTATGGGGTGACAGAAATGCGCAAAGCGGATGGAGAACTTATTGATGAGAAAGAAGATTTCTCACGTCTAGTGACTTCTGAACGAGTGGATCATATTTTAGAGAAAATTCACTATTATGAAATTAGTTCGGAAAAAACGAGAGGCCTCATTTTCTGCTCACGCAAAAAAGAAGCTTACGAGTTGTCTGCGGCGTTAAATCACCGAGGCTTAAGGACAGTCGCTTTGTCGGGGGATGATTCGCAAGATATTCGTGAAATGGAAGTGAAGCGACTTGAAGCAGGTGAACTAGATTATATTCTGACGGTAGATATATTTAATGAGGGAATTGACATTCCAAGCCTTAACCAAATTATTATGCTACGAAATACAGAGTCGAGTATTATTTTTGTCCAGCAGCTAGGTCGTGGTTTGCGACTCTATCCGGATAAACAAGTTGTGACCATCATTGATTTTATTGGGAATTATAAGAATAACTACTTAATACCAATGGCTTTATATGGGGACAACTCTTTCAACAAAGATAATTACCAGCGTTTAGTCGGGAATAGGCTGCAATTAGAAGGCGTAACGAGTATCAACTTTGAAGAAATTGCACAAGAACAGATTCTAGGCTCAATTGATAATACGAATTATTCTAGTATTGCTAATTTTAAAACGGTTTACGAGGAATTACGAAATCGATTAGGTGAAATCCCTTATATGCTGGACTTCTATCGAAATAACAGTATTGATCCAACGATTTTCTTTGAAAATAATAGTATTAAACACTATGGAGATATTATCTCAAGATTTGAAGAAGACCAAAAATCGTATGCACTAGAAGACTTTGAGTATACGAGTATTTTGCAGATGCTTGTCGAAGAGTTGCTAAATGGTAAAAGGCCACATGAATTATTGTTATTAAGGTTACTGATCCAAAGAGAAGGTTCCATTTCACGAAGAGAGTATTTAGAGTACTTGGATCAGAAAAATGCTGAATATTCAGATGAGATGATCCGTTCCGTTGAGCGTGTTTTAACGTTAGACTTTTTTAAAGGGCCGCGTCGAATCAAGCATAACTATCCGTTAATTCGTGTCGAAGAAGATCGGTATGTTTTATCAGAACATTTAGCAGAAGCATTTATGAATAAGATTTTTAGAAAACTAACAACAGATGTTATCCGAACCGGACTCGCAAAAACAACAGAATACCCAATGGGTTATACGTTAGAGGCTCTGGAAATCGGTAAAAAGTACTCACGAAGAGATGTCGCTCGCCTTTTATTGTGGAGTGAAGATGAAAGTTCAACAATGTATGGCTACTTCTTCCACAACAATCAGTGTCCATTATTTGTGAACTATTATAAAATTGACGATCTTGAATATACGAATGAATACCCGAATATGTTTAGTAACGAACAATTATTACATTGGCATTCGAAAGCGAATCGAACGACAGAGTCTAAGGAAGTTATTCAGTTTATAGAATCAAACAAAAATGGGACAGATTTATTTTTGTTTGTTAAAAGTCAGCAGAGTAAAAGCGGTGCCCACCATTATTTAGGTAAAGTAGACTATGTTGAAGATTCGGCAAGAGATAACCCGAATGGCATCGGTAAAAAGGATCAGCCCGTTGTTTCGATGGATCTAACATTAGAAACGCCTGTCTCTTATAACTTATTCCAATACTTAGTACGTGAAGATTAATGAAAACTCCTTATTAGCTAATACTGCTGCTAAGGAGTTTTTGTTTGTCTCGAGATTTAAATTTGACTAAATGAGAGGGTTTTGAATCCCTCATGCGTATAAGTGCATCTACGCTTCTGTCTTCGTCCTACATACTTGCCAATCAGCGAGATTACTTTATAAATATGTCGTTAGTGCTTTTGCGGCCGGAATATCTACTGGAGCCCAATCGATATCAAGCAGTTCACCGGCTGTGAGCCATTTGCTGTCGCTATGTTCTTCAAGCGTAATTTGTCCAGATACGATTTCAGCCGTATAGACTTTCAGTACGACTGTGCCAAAGTCGTAATCGTAAGAAGCTTCATTAATATAATCAAGTACACGAATATCAATCTTTAGTTCCTCTTTGATTTCACGAATTAATGTTTCTTCATCGGTTTCATTTGCTTCGATTTTTCCACCAGGAAACTCCCAGAAACCGGATAAAGTCATCTGTTCACTTCGTTGCATCGCTAGGAATTTATTGTCTTTAATAATGGCTGCCCCCACAACGTTAATCGTTTTTTTCGTCATATGTCCGTCTCCTCAAGTCACTTTGTTGGATCAACCATAGCATATTTTCCTGAAAAATTATAGATCTGAGTAGTAGAGTGCATCTGTATAAAGCGATTTATCTGAAGCCAAAAAGAAAAATCGATAAAAATTATAGGCTGAGGAAAATATGATGTAAAATAGAGTAGAAGATAAGTTCAGGACCTTTTATTTATTCAAAATACATATAGAATGG
>CAZUZA010000089.1:0-3795 GCA_964624875.1 uncultured Carnobacteriaceae bacterium
TAAAGCTTAAAACAACATCTTTGTTGCGCCGTATGTTTTACCTTGTGCTCTTAAAGCTAAAACATTTAAGAAGTTCCATGGGCGACTGAATCCTGGTTGGAAGAAGAAGTCAGCTTGTGCTAAGTCTGTTAACGTCATTTTCGCTGTAACAGCTAATGATAACGTGTTTGCAGCATGTGTAATATCTTCTGTAGACAAGAATTGTGCACCTAAAATAACTTCCGTGTCTGCATCGTATAAAATCTTCATTTCAACCGTGATATCGCCATCGCGCATGAATGATGGACGGACTTTTTCTTCACAGTAATACGTTTTAACGTCACCGTCATATGATTCGATTAAGCTATCTTTTAGACCTGTTGTAGCGAACTTTAAGTCAAAGAATGCTAAACCAGAAGTTCCATTAACACCTGGTGTCTTTACTTTTTCACCGAGTGCATTTAATGCTGCTGTTACGCCTTGTTTACGTGCATTTGTTGCTAAGCCGATACATAGATCTTTTCCAGTTGGATTGAATGGGACATATGTTGCGTCTCCACCAGCGTAAATATCTTCAGCAGAAGTTTCTAGATATTCGTTTACAACAACAAAACCTTTGTCGTCTAATTCTAGGGTGCCTTCTAACCAAGAAGTGTCTGGTCGAACTCCAACAGCCATAACAACTGTGTCTGCTTCGTATTCGTTTTTATCTGTAACAACACCTGTAACTACGCCATTGTCACTCTTGATTTCTTGAACAAATTCATTGCCTTTAAAGGTCAAACCTTTATTTTCTGCTTCAGCTTTAAGCGATGGGAAGAATTCTTTATCTAAATATGTAGGTAAGAAATGTTCCACTGCATCAATTAAAGTCACATCTTGTCCATTATGAACGTAGGCTTCTGCTACTTCAACACCAATATAACCTCCACCAATAACAACAACTTTTTTGGCTTCTTCCATACGGGCTTTAACAGCTTCTGCATCGTTACGTCCACGGAACGTATAGACATGCTCTAAGTCTTTCCCTGGAACATTTAATTTTGGTGCGTATCCACCTGGAGAAAGGAGTAGCTTGTCGTAACTTGCTTCCTCTTCACCTTGATCTGTCTTTACAGTAATCGTTTTTGCTTCTGGATTAATGCCAACCACGTCACTATTTAGGTGAACATTAATGCCTTGCTCTGTATATGAACCTTCATTTGCATAGTGAAGTTCATCTGGTGATTTAGAAATACCTTCTAAATACGATTGCGCACCACAACTCATGAATGACGCTTTATCTCCACGTTCGTATAAGTGGATTTCAGCATCCGCTTGAGCTTCTAAAATGGTTTCTACGGCTTCATAGCCGAAGTGAGAAGACCCTACAATAATATATTTCAAAAATAAAACCTTCCTTCTTTTTTATCGAACTAGGTTTAAGTATAAGACTTTTGTCTATAGGAGTAAAATAAAATGAACCGTATCTTATTTTGGAAGCTTTTAGAAATAGATTGTTGAAATAATTTCATGTTTAATTAAGGGACGATTAGAGTTTCTTCTATAAGAGGGGCTGATTTTACGAGTGTAAAGATTACGTGAATAATGTAATAAAGTGATACCTACAGTTGTTACCGTCGTAATAGGATTAGCAAAAGTATCTTATCTATGGTATGATATATATCGTGTGTTTATTCACTATGAGGAAAAGCACATAAAATATTATGGAAGGATGGTGATCAGTTGGAAAAGAAAAAAAATAATGTTGGTCTCGGCTATTTAATGATTTTCTTAGCTGGTGCAGGGTGGGGAACAGGAGGAACTTGGGTTACCCAAATGAGTCAAATGGGTGCCTCGTCGCTTTTAACAGGCTTTACCGCGCACTTTTTCGCGCTACCTTTTTTGGCTATTGCTATTTTGGTAACAAAAGGCTTAAAGGGATTTAAGGTCTCGAAACGTGGATTGTTATTTGCTTTAATTATGGGAATCTTTACAAAAGGATTCTTCAAGATAGCTTATGACTCGACAGTTGCTAGTGTAGGTGTATCGACAGGTGCGGTTCTGCTCTATACAGCTCCGGTTTTTGTAGCAATCATGTCAGTGCTCATATTCAAAGAAAAATTATATGCAAATAATTTTCTAGCCCTAGGTATGAACTTAGTTGGGGTTTTCTTAATGGTTACATTAGGGAACGTGGCCAATTTAAATGTAGCCCCATTAGGAATTCTATTTGGTTTAATCGCAGCATTTTTACATGCATCAAACACGATTATGGCTAAGATATCGGGCGGATCTGAGGATCCACTAACGATGGCTTTTTATATGTTGGTGTTCTCAACAATACTACAAAGCTTTATTTCGCAGCCATTTTCACAAGCGAACCTAGTGCTCTTAACAGATAGTACTTTCCTATTTTGGGCAATTATTAATGCCTTTATAACAGGTACTCTGTGTAACTTACTCTATTTAAAAGGCTTATCTACAAACGTGGATGCGTCAAAGGCGCCAGTTATTTCATCAGTAGAAGTAATTGTAGCAACTTTAATGGGAGTTTATATCTTTAGTGAGGCAATGAACTGGGTAGGACTAGTAGGAATGATTTTAATGCTAGCTTCTATCTATTTAATGAACCAAGAACCAGAAAAACTAATGAGGAGAGATTTGAATGAAGAAGTTTATTAATGCAAATGTTTATAAAAATGATGGTGCAACTGAAATTTTAGTAAAAGACGGTAAAATCAAGGCAATTGGTAAAGACCTTGGCGACGCTGAAGAAGTAATCGACTTAGGTGGAAAAGTAGTTATTCCTCCATATGTTGATTCACACTTACACTTAGACTACTACATGACTGGTCAAACAGACGAAGCGAAGAACGAAACAGGTACATTGTTCGAAGCAATCGATATCTGGAACGACTTCAAAAAAGGTACAACAAAAGAAGAAATGAAAGAGCGTATGTATGCTGCTATTCGTGACGTTGTTGGTTACGGTACACAGTATATTCGTGCACAAACAGACTGTACAGATCCAAACTTAACAGGTATTAAAGCAGCTCTTGAAGTTCGAGACGAACTAAAAGATAAAGTGACAATCCAAGTTGTTGCATTCCCACAAAACGGTATGTACTCATTTGAAGAAGAAGGAAAAACAGGTCGTGATTTAATTGAAGAATCTCTACAATTAGGTGCAGACGTTGTTGGTGGAATTCCTCATAACGAGTGGTCACGTGATCTTGGTGAAAAAGCTGTTAAAGAAATCGTTCGTTTAGCTGTTAAATATGACAAACTAATCGACGTTCACTGTGATGAAACAGATGATGTACAAGCTCGCTTTGTTGAAGCATTAAACGCAGAAGCGATGTTAGTTGGTCGTGGAGACTTAACAACAGCAAGTCATACATCTTCATTCGGTTCAGCAGACGATGCATATGCATTCCGTATGATGGGTCTATTCCGTCAATCAGGTATGAACTTTGTAGCTTGTCCTACAGAAAACTTATTCTTACAAGGTCGTCAAGACACGTATCCTAAACGTCGTGGTTTAACACGCGTTAAAGAATTTGTTGACAACGGAATTAACGTAGCGTTTGGTCAAGACTCGATCGTTGACCTATGGTACCCAGCTGGAAACGGTAATCTAATGAACATTTTAGATAACGGAATCCATGCAACACAATTAATGCGTGAAGAAGACTTTGCACGTAACTTTGACTTAATTACTTACAACGGTGCAAAATTAATGAAAATTGAAGATGAGTATGGTTTAGATGTTGGTAAGCCTGCAAACTTCATCGTTCTAGATGCACCAAACGTATTTGAAGCACAACGTAACCG
>CAZUZA010000090.1:0-3674 GCA_964624875.1 uncultured Carnobacteriaceae bacterium
TTTTTAGATACTAGGCTTCACACGCTAGACAAACGCTTGAACGGTAAAATTCTTGTGCAGCACTTGTAGAGTGTTGGTAATAAAGTGATTTGATACCATTTTCCCACGCATAAAGATGCAATTGGTTCATTTCTTTTGCGGTTGTCATGGCAGGGTTAATCATAATATTTAATGATTGGGATTGATCAATAAATCGTTGACGAATACTGGCTTGGTTGATGATTTCATATTGATTGATTTCAGCAAAAGTCTTGAAGACATTTTTCTCATGTTTGGTTAAAAAGTCTAAATGTAAGACGGAACCATCATGGTTTTTAATATCTGCCCAAACTTCGGGTGTGTTTTGCCCTTTCTCTTCCAGTAGTTCGACTAAATACTTGTTCTTAATTGTCGTTTTAATTTTACTCATATCTTTGACATAGTAGTTACTAAATAGGGGTTCAATCGATTGTGAAACTTGGCCAATAATAAAAGCTGATGAGGTTGTTGGAGCAATCGCCATCGTCGTCGCATTGCGGTAGCCTGTTCCTTTTAGAACTTCTGGCTCCCCAAATTGATCCGCTAATTCTCGTGAGGCTTCTTTTGCTCGCTCACTAATGACTTTATGAATTTCCTCGTTTAATAGACTTGCTTCAACGGACTCAAAGGCAATCATTTTCGATTGTAATAGAGAGTGCCAGCCTAAAACGCCTAGGCCTAAAGCGCGATTTTCTTTCGCAAAATTGTAAGCTCGCTCCATGAAATAAAAGGCTTCTGTATATTCTGAATCTTTGGAATCTCGTAGGGCTTCTAACTTTTCAATGAATTCAGACATGACTGCATCCAGGAATTTAATCATCGTTTGAACAGCATCCGTATCTTTCCACTCCTCATAGTGTAAGACGTTCATGGATGACAGGTTACATACAAAAGACCATTTTTCATTATCCGGTAACGCAATTTCACTACATAAATTAGAGTGTGTTATCGGGTGATTTTCATACCAAGCAGGTTTGTTCTTATTGACCGTATCCGTGAAAAAGATATAAGGATAGCCCATTTCAACACGTCTTTGGAGAACTTTTGCCCAAACAGTACGTTTCTCATGGTCGCCGGCGATCATGGCTTTCATCCAGTCATCTGTCACGGTGACCCCATGATTCAAGTCTTGGATGTCATTTCCTTCAACACCAATTTCTAAAAACTCATCAATATCCGGATGATCAATCGGTAAGTAAGGTGCAAAGCGTCCACGGCGACTCGAGCCTTGACTTACTGTATCCGTCATCTGTTCAAATAACTTCATAAAATGAACGGCGCCACTCGACTGACCATTATTCGTAATGCTTGCACCACGTGGTCGTAAATGTCCAAAATACCCTGAAGTACCACCACCGTATTTACTCATCATGCCGATTTCAGAAGCCGTGTATAAAATACTTGCCATATTGTCACCCGGCGTGCTTCCAAAACAACTAATAGGGAAACCACGATTGGTCCCAAAGTTGGTCCAAACGGGCGTGGATAGAGAGTAGAAACCTTTACCGACATACGTGTAAAATTTATCAGCAAAGCCTTCTTCGCCTAATAGTTCCTCGGCACGATTCGCAATTGCACGAATTCTTTCTTTCGCGTCTTGACCTTCTTCTAAATAACCTCTCGATAAAAAAGTCTGACTGTCTTCAGTTAACCAATAAAACGGTTCATATGTTCTTGTTTTTACGGTTTCTATGATTATTTCCTCCTAGATGATTTAAAATAAATCGTCAGCTGTGACGGATTGCGAGCGTTTCGTATAATTTACGGAGCGTTTTTCAAAGAAATCGACATGTTTCGTACTTACAATCTCTTCATCAAACCACAGCGTCTTTTCAACTTCCACTGAATCTGTTTCAAATATTCGTTCTAAACCGATTGCTTCTAACGAGTTGTTTAGTCGGTTTTTGATAAATTCTTGGACCGTATATTTTGGCATAAAGTCGATTTCACCATCTTCATAAATCCAGTCCAAAACATCCTTTTCAGATTCATAGGCGTCTTTACATAAGGTGTAAATCTCTTCGGCCATTTGGTCATCAAACCACTCCGGATTTTCTTCACGGATTGTATTGATTAAATCAATTCCAAATTCACCATGTAACTGTTCTTCTTTTGAAGTCGCCTCGATAACATTTGAAATACCACTAAATAAATTTTTGTGTTTATTAAAGCCCATGATTATCAAGAATTGGCTGAATAGGGAAATATGTTCGATAAAGGCTGAGAACAATAAGACCGAAATCGCATAATCTCGATTAGAGCCCGTCTGTGCATATTGAATATGTGAATTTAAGTAATCCACACGTTGGTTCAAAGCAGGGATTTGTTCGATTTCTTCAAAAATGCCATTTAATCCAAGCAATTCTAATAAATGAGAATACGCATCACTATGTCGAACTTCAGATTCCGCAAAAGTCATGCCTACATTCGCTAGTTCAGGCTTCGGCAAATGATCATACAACTTCGCCCAGAACGTTTTCACGCTAACCTCTACTTGTGAAATGGCCAGCATCGCATGTCGTATAGCTGTTCTTTCATGTGACTGTACGTTCACTTTATAGTCTTGGATATCACTCGTGTAGTTGTATTCCGTATGCAGCCAGTATGAATGTTGAATCGCTTCTTTATAAGATTCTAGTTCTGGATATTCATAGGGTTTTAAATGTTTTCGGGGTTTAAAAATATCTCGTTTTCGCAATTGATGTTGTTTATCACGATATATGATGTAAGCTTTCGCCGTTTTCGGGAAGCTTTGTTCCATTAATTCTACTTCTACCATGTCTTGAATTTCTTCCACTTCAATAACGGCTTTATCTATTTTTTGAATGACGGTAGCTGCTACTTCTGCTACTTCTGCTTCCGTTAGTTCTTTCGTTTCTGAGTTCGCTTTTTCAATAGCAACCTTTATTTTTTCACCATTAAACTGAACCACTTTGCCATCTCGTTTAACAACTTTTGGTTCACCAGTATTTTCTAAATCTTTGGAAATCCATTCCAATAAACCACTATAAACAGGTTCATGTGGTCGGTGAACACCATCAATAAACACTTGTGGAACGGTCATGAGTCCCTGATTTTTAATAAAATCTAGAGCTTCTTGATCCATTTCGATATCAACTTCTTTATAGTCAATAGCATTTTCTGTCATCCATTTTTTTAACTTATCACACCATGGACATGTTTGTTTTGTATAAATAACGACTTGCGACATTGTCTTCACTCCTTTTTGATGTATGAAAAAGACCTCTAACACTTGAGTGATAGAAGTCTATAAAGTTTAATGATAGTGCAAATTCTCCATCAAAAAAACCTCCCCCTTATACTCGTAAGTTGAATGATAAAAAAACAAAATTGGTAGATATCCTGACTTATGGTCAACATTTTCTATCGTCTTCCCGTAGTTAAACAGTGACTTGTGATAGAAAACTCGCAAACACAGTGGCGGTACCGTGACGGATTAAAACCGTTCTTCCCTTTTAAAAGTACTTTCTGAAGTACTTACCAATTTCTTACTATTCAGTTAATAGTTAGTTTACTCAAAATAGATATTGAAGTCCACAACTATCTCATAATGATGAAATAACTCCATTCACTTTTGGAAAAGTTAATGAGATGCACAAGCCAGCCCCTATTTCACCAGAGGCACTTAGCTCAAT
>CAZUZA010000091.1:0-3640 GCA_964624875.1 uncultured Carnobacteriaceae bacterium
TTTCGAAATATATTCACGAATTCTGGAATAACTGAATATCGACTTAATAACGATTCAGTTAAATTAAAATAGATTCATATATTCCGATATATATTCACGAATTCTGGAATAACTGAATATAATCAGCTAAATAATGAAATTCGATCAAAATATGACAAGTATCCTAAAAAACAATGCACCTTCGGCAGGACTTTAAATCAGCCTTTCATTCCACTAATAAAACCAAAAAAGCTTCACTGATCTGCGTTTTCACACAAACAAGCAAAGCTTCCTCTATTTTATTCTATTCACCTTGACTGGGTACTGCTTCATCATCGACGTATTCTAATTCAAACGCAAAGTCCATTTCATAAACGACTTGCAAGATGATGTTGCCGCCTAATTCATTCAGGCGCGCTTCTAAATCTGACATTTCTTCTTCCGTTTCGACTAAAAACATCACATCAAAGATATTTGTTTCGGTACGAATCTTGTCTCGTTCTTCGCCTTCAAAGTAGATCACTTCATTTATACGCACTTCAATTTCTTCATTACTTAAGGCGTATTCAATGGTCATTGTGCCCGCTTCTTCATCCTTATCGATTACTCGATAAGGCACTTCAAAGAATTCGCCTTCACTATTCTCTACAGTCAACGTCTCTTCACTATAGTAATAGTCGACATCAATAACTGTCTGTCCTTCTTCGACTGTCGTAAATTCATCGGTATCAAATTCTAAAAACGCTTCATATTCTTGAGCTAGATCCACCATCGGTTCGTCGTTTATCGTCGCATTCGTCATCTTCCAGTGTCCTTCAAGCGCCATATCAACGGTTGACACGTCTCGACCACACGCCGCTAAAAACACGACACCCACGACCAACACCATAAATTTCAGTATCTTTCCAAATTGCTTCATCGAAACCACTCCTTTAATTGAGTACCCTCATTTTACCAAAAGCTGCCAAAAATGATAAACAATACCCCCTCCCATTAAAACGCACTCTGTTTCCCATTTCACCAGGATTTGGGCTATAATAAAGAAACAGAAAGCAAAAGAAAGGTGTCGAACGATGAGCGTTGAATTATATCCCGATCATAAAGCTGTCCTGCATTTTCATCACTCGCTAAAAGTTTATGAGATCGATTTTCTCGATTATTTGACGAGCTATTTAGCCGATGAGATGTACCAGGACCGTCATTTTGATATTTACGTCAAGCCAACGCTGCACCACTCGGCCTTTGACTTTATTATCGTCGAGCCAAGGCAGGCTATTTATACGATTCAAACGCCACAGACGCTCAAAGAATATCAGACTGGCCAGCAAGCTCTCGACTATTTTTACAAACACCGCATTCACACGCTGAGCCCGACCCTCAGCCAAAATATTCAAAAATCAGCCCAAACGGATGAAATGATTAAGAACGCATTGAATACGCCACTTGTGTATCTCTATGATGAGTCGCTTGTGGAGGAATTTTCAGTGGAGAAGGCGAAAGAAGATGTGTTTATTACCGGGAAGGATTTTCTGGAGAATACAGAAATTCTAAAAAACACCTTTGCACCAAGAATCAACTCCAGTTTTAAGTTAACGCCGAAAGAAACCTTTGAAATGAAGCAGGCGTTAAATCCAAATACCAACTTAAAACAATATATTCCAAAATCCGTGCCACGGGATTATCATGAAAAAGCAGAGAGTCTGCCACAAACGAAACGGAAATTTAAAGGGTTTTCGGGTTCTGGGAAGTCCATCTTGTTAGCCAAGCGAGCCATTAATTGTTCCAATCGCCTCAAAGAAAATGGGCGTATCTTAATCGTGTCTGGCAATAGTCAGAAAACGCGCCAGCTAAAAGATCTCATTACCGGTGAAGCAGGGAAATCCCTACAGGAATTAGGCATGGATGTCGCGAGTTATCCGGATTTACTTGAACCGGATAAAAAGTATCGAGCCCTCTTTGTGGACGATGCCCATTATTTAGAAAATAGCTACTTAGAAGATTTAGTGGATAATTATCTGGTGGAGATGACTGAAGCAAATGATTACGAATTTGTCGTCATGTCCGATACCGAAAACTTGCCAACGGTTCCGAATATTTATGGGCCGTTCGTTACACTGAAGTATGATTTAAATAAAATGACCAAGATGCTAAACGATAGTCGTCGCGTCTTTTTAGATATTATTCAAAAAAATTAGTCGATGCCACTTCTGGCTATCGACTTTTTTAATGCTTAATTTGAGGAACCACTCCTACAAATGGCAGCCTGATCCTATTCTTAGCTATACATATTTATTTAATTGTACAATATAATGTATATTCTGTGTACTTTTTCATTTATTACTCACAAATATTTAATTTATATTATACAATAATGATGTCTTGTGTGATCACACATTTCAAAAATATTAGAGAAAAGGATTGATGTATTGAAAAGACATGCGATAACTTTCGACTCTAGAAAATTCATTGATTTGAGTAATCTAAGTCTAGAGATCGTAAACAAATTATTAACAGACAGTTTGGACGGTAAGTACCAAGAGATGAATGACCAGACCTTGTATTTGTTGGATATCACCCCCTTCAAAGTGAGTTCCTACAAAACAATCATCATTCAAAATTGTGGCCGACTTTTTAAAAGTGCCATCTCCAGTAAGACGTTACTGAAAGATTACGCAAACTATTTTGAAGCCAACCACCAGGAAACAATCAAAGTCGCCAATCACCTCGGCTTCTATCAGAAAATTCCTGTCATCATTGGCAATAAAGCGATTATGCCCAGTGACGGTTACTCCAAAAAGAACGTCTCTTGGCTCGTTTTAAACCAAGTCCGTCACACAAAATACTGTTCAAGTGAAAATACCATCCATTTTTATGGACATCATTCAGTTGGATTAGCCATTTCCATGGCAAAGAACGCCTTTGAAGAACAGCTGAGTCGCGCAGCTCAACTCGTTCAAACCAAAATCACCCTACATAGTTCTGTCATGAGGCAATACAATTTAGTGGTGCACAGGGTCGCGCTTTTCCAAAGAAACATCTTAGCTGACCGCATCGACAAGCAGTCGTTTACCCAGCCGAATTTTACAGCCGAAGAGATTAACTCCGAAGTACTAAAAGATAACATGTTGGACATTGCTCGCGATTGTTTCGAAGAAGGTGACCCTTACCTGGATGATTTCATCGACAAACTCGACGAACACTTTGACGACTAGACACAAAAAAAGACCTGTAGACATCAAAACCTACAGGTCGTTCTTTAGATCAATCCGTTATAAAAGCATCAAAGCCTGCTTTCTTCAAGGCTTCCAAGTGCTTAAGAGCATTCTCTCTTTGTGAAAAGGCCCCTGTTTGTACACGGTACAATGTTGACGTGCCCTTATTCGTTTGCGAACTCTTTTGTTCTCCCTTCTTTCGATAAGGAATGCCTAGTTCCTTACAGATCACCTCAACCACCGCTTCTGCAGCCCCATAAAAATTCGTTTTATTTTTATAGTAATTATGGTCCGTAGCATTATCTAGAAAACCATATTCTATAATCACCGTCTCCGTATGCCCCGTCAGTCGATGCATAAAATACCAATCCGTACCCACATTATTTTTCTTGGTAAACACACGTCTTAGTGGTAAACCCGTTTGCTTTCGAATCGCTTCAGCTATATTT
>CAZUZA010000092.1:0-3615 GCA_964624875.1 uncultured Carnobacteriaceae bacterium
ATAGGACCACTTGTAAAACAGAAACCAGACTTAACGATTGATGATGCTTATTACATTCAATTATATAATATCCAGAGAGAATTGGAGAAGGGCAAAAAGATTGTTGGAAAGAAAATCGGATTAACGTCTATCGCTATGCAAGAATCTTTAGGAGTAGACGAGCCAGATTACGGGCACTTGTTAGATGACATGATTATTCCGACAGACAACCCAGTAGTGTATAAAGATCAAGTCATGCAGCCACGTGCTGAAGGTGAACTAGCTTTCGTTTTAAAGAAAGACTTAGTTGGACCGAACGTCACAGTTGAGGATGTAATCGATGCAACAGAATATATCGTTGCTTCTATAGAGGTTGTAGCTAGTCGAGTGAAAGACTGGAAGATTGAATTGAGAGATACCGTTGCAGACAACGCTTCATCAGCAATGTACGTGTTAGGAGAGAATTTCCTAGCTCCAGACCAAATTGACCGAATCGGTGTTGAGATGCAACTTTATAAAAATGGTGAATTAATTAATGAAGGAACAGGTGCTGCTGTTTTAGGCGACCCGGCTTATTGTGTAGCTTGGTTAGCAAACAAATTGCACCAATACGATATTCAATTGAAAGCAGGCGAAGTCATCTTAGCTGGTGCCTTATCTGCAGCAATTGAAGCGAAGCCCGGAGATGAATTTACTTGTAAGTTCACTGAAGGACTTGGAGAAGTTTCGGTTACGTTTAGCGAAGACGATACGCCGACAAACTAAGTTTCACAAGGAGGATAAGATAGATTGAGTAGAAAAATATTAGCAGGAATCATTGGACCAGGAAATATCGGATCAGATTTGATGATGAAAATCCTACGCTCGGACAAGATTAAAGTAACGTCAATGTATGGAATCGATAATGATTCACGTGGAATGCGAATGGCTCGTGAGAACGGACTTAAAACATTCGATAATGGAATTGATGGGATTCACGAATTGGATGAATCAGAAAGACCAGAAATTTTATTTGATGCAACATCAGCTAATGCACACCAATACAACAACAAGGTTGCACAAGAACTGGGCATCCGAATGATCGACTTAACACCCGCAGCGATTGGACCATTTGTATCGCCAAGTGTTAACTTAGAAGAATTTATCAATGAGCCAAACATCAACATGATTACATGTGGTGGACAAGCAACAACACCAATCGTAGCCGCGATTAGTGATGTAGCACCTGTAGAGTATGCTGAGATTGTCGCAACGATCTCGAGTGAGTCAGCAGGGCCTGGAACACGTGCAAACATCGATGAGTTTACAGAAACAACATCAAAAGCATTAGAAGTTGTAGGGAAAGCGAGAAAAGGAAAAGCAATTATTATCCTTAACCCAGCTGAACCACCAATTATTATGCGCGACACAATCTATGCGATTGTTGAAGGTGAATTTGATGAAGCTGAAATGATTGAATCGATTCGTAAGAAAGAAAAAGAAATTCAATCTTATGTACCTGGATTTGCTTTAAGAACAGAGCCGCAAATTGATGGCAATCGAATTGCTGTTTACGTTCAAGTTGAAGGAGCTGGAGATTACTTGCCGGTATACTCTGGAAACTTAGACATTATGACTGCATCTGCATTAGGTGTAGCCGAACGTGTAGCGGACTACCTTGTTGAGGCAGATAAATCGGAGGTGCAAGCATAGTGAGTAAAGAAGTAACAGTTATTGAAGTTGCTCTACGTGACGGATCGCATGCGATTCAACACCAATTTACAGAAGAGCAAATCAGAGATATTACTAGAGGGTTAGACGAAGCAAAGGTTCCATACATCGAAGTTTCACACGGTGATGGTATCGGTGGCTCATCTGTACAGTACGGTTTCTCACACACATCGGATATTGAGTTAATTAGAGCTGCGAAAGAAGAAACAACAAATTCTAAAATTTCAGTCTTACTACTTCCAGGAATTGGGACGGTAGAAGATTTAAAAGAAGCTCGTGAAGCAGGCGCGGACATGGTTCGTATTGCAACGCATAGTACAGAAGCGGATGTTTCAAGACAACATATTATAGTCGCAAAAGAAATGGGCATGGAAGTCGTCGGTTTCCTAATGATGGCACACATGGTTGAGCCAGATAAATTATTAGAACAAGCGAAATTAATGGAAAGTTACGGAGCAGATGTTGTTTACGCAACAGACTCAGCAGGTGCTTTATTACCTGATCAAGTAACAGACCGTATTAGCTTACTTGTTAAAGAATTAGATGTACCAGTTGGTTTCCACGGTCACAACAACTTAGGTTTAGCGATGGCCAACACACTAGCTGCAGCTGAAGCAGGCGCAACTTATTTAGATGGTAGTGCAAGAGCTTTAGGAGCAGGTGCAGGAAATACACAAACTGAAGTTATGATTTCAGTATTAGACAAAGCTGGTTATGAAACAGGCGTTGACTTATTCAAGTTAATGGATGTAGCAGAAGATCTAATCGCACCAATTATCACAACACCACAAATTATTGACCGCGATAGTTTAACACTAGGTCATGCAGGAGTTTACTCGAGTTTCAAACTCTTCGCACAGCGTTCAGGTGCACGATTTGACATAGATTCACGTGACATTTTAGTTGAGTTAGGAAAACTAAAAGTTGTTGGTGGTCAAGAAGATATGGTTGAAGATGTTGCAGCAGGAATGGCAGCCGCAAGGGATCAGAAGTAATATCAGGGTTCTTAGGAGGTGTGGATAATGGATTTGCAACAAATAAACGAGCTTGCAAACTATTTATACGAAGCAGAAATGAATTTGACTGAAATAGAGAAGATTACCATTTCGAAAGCACCAAATTTAACAGCAGTAGAAGCTTATCAAATACAAAACCGAATGACTGAAATGAAGTTAGCGGATGGATACGAAATATTTGCCCCGAAGCTAGGACTTACCTCTCCAGCTAAAATGAAGCAAATGAACGTTACAGATCCAATCTACGGTTACGTATTTACTTACATGCTTGTTGAAAACAATGGAACTTTTCGAATGAGTGATTATATCCATGCTCGAGTGGAACCTGAAATATCTATTATTTTAAAAGAAGAACTCAAAGGTCCAAATGTGACTCTAGAGGATGTCGTTGAAAAAGTCGATGCTGTCGTAAGTAGCGTTGAGATTTTAGACAGTCGTTACATCGGTTATGATTTTACCCATTCAGACGTCATCGCAGATAACACATCTGCACGAGGAGCCGTCTATTCAAACGCAAGGGTTCAACTAAAAGATATCGATCTCATCAACGAAGAAGCAAAGTTATTCATTAACGGTGAAATAAAAGCTGAAGGAACAGGGTCTGCCGTCTTAGGCAATCCATTAGAAACGCTCGTATTTTTAGCGAATGAAATGGGTAAGAAAGGACAAGCAGTACCAGCAGGAGTTCCCATAATGACCGGTGGAATGACTTCTGCCGTTGTCGTAAATGAAGGCGATTTCATCGAGATAGAATATACCACACTAGGCAAGATCAGTTTTACAGCAATACCTTAATAATGTCTATAAAAAATAAAAAACATACAAAAGAAGGAGTAATACATTATGTCAGATTACAAAGAGCCAATTTTTGATGTCCATCAGTTATCACATACGGAGTTACTTACACCAG
>CAZUZA010000093.1:0-3610 GCA_964624875.1 uncultured Carnobacteriaceae bacterium
GCCGAAGCGATTATTGAATACGTGCATGATCGAGTAGGTGCAAAAACATTATTCTCTACGCACTACCATGAACTGACCGCATTAGAAGAGCGCCTAGAACATTTAGAAAACATTCATGTGGGTGCAGTTGAAGAAGATGGTGACTTAGTCTTTTTACACAAAGTCACACCAGGTTCAGCAGATAAAAGTTATGGCGTACAAGTCGCGAAACTAGCAGGATTGCCGACTTCTGTCTTAAATCGAGCATCAACTATTCTAACGCAGCTAGAGAAGAAAAATGCAGATTCTCCAATCGTTTCTGGAACGCCAGAAGAATTGGAAGAAAGTGCGAAACAAAAAGAAACTGTCGTGAAAGAAGAGAGCACAGCGGATGCAGATAGCGATCAGTTATCACTATTTGGCAATGCGTTCTCTGAATACGAAGAAAAAGTGCTTGATGAGTTAAGAAAACTAGATGTTTTAAACTTAACACCATTAGAAGCGATGAATAGGCTAAACGAACTTCAAAATAAATTACAAGACTAGAATACAAGAGTGAATGCTATAGGCGTTTCAAAAGAAATTTCTATAGCCTTATTCTTTCATAGAAAGGAGAAGCCAATACATGTCAGAAATTAAAATATTATCGGAAACACTCGCAAACCAAATTGCAGCGGGAGAAGTGGTTGAGAGACCTGCTTCAGTTGTAAAGGAACTGGTAGAGAATGCGATTGATGCGGGAAGTACGAAAATAAAAGTAGAAATCGAAGAAGCAGGCCTTCAGAAAATTGTCATAACAGACAACGGAAATGGGATTGCATTCGACGACGTTGAACGTGCTTTCGAGCGCCATGCAACAAGTAAAATCTACACAACAGACGAATTATTCCGCATCCGCACACTTGGTTTCCGTGGAGAAGCCCTGCCAAGTATTGCTTCCGTATCAGAGTTAACCATCGAGACCGCTGAAAAAGATCAAGCTGGAAAACACCTCTACTTAAGAGGTGGAGAAATTATCGACAACACTTCTGCACAGTCGAGACGCGGAACAACAATCAAAGTCGAGCAACTCTTTTTCAACACACCGGCTCGATTAAAACATATCCGCTCACTACGAACGGAAATCTCACACATCACGAATTACATGAACCGGTTCGCTTTATCGAATCCACACATTTCCTTTGAATTCTTCAATGATGGCAATGCCATTACGAAGACAGTTGGAAATGGGGACATTAGACAGGCTATCGCTAGTGTATATGGCGTCAATATTGCGCGTAAGATGCGAAAAGTAGAAGCTGAAGATTTCGACTTTAAAGTAACAGGATACACTTCTTTACCAGAAGTCACGCGTTCAAATAATTCCTACATTACACTCATTGTAAATGGGCGTTATATTCATAACTATCATTTGAATCGTGCAGTCACAGATGGCTACGCGACAACACTAATGGTAGGCAGACACCCAATTACGGTATTGAATATCGAAATGGATCCACTTTTACTTGACGTAAACGTGCATCCAACAAAACAACAAGTCCGTATTAGTAATGAAACAGAATTAGGGAAGCTAATCAAAGAGGCGATTCATGAACTAATGCATAAACAAGTTCGCATACCTGGTTCAGATAATCAGACAAAACCGTCACAGGCTAGAATTAAAACTAAAAAACCTGAACAAATGAATTTCGACTTTCAATCTCGAAAAGAACCAAATAAATTCTCCTTTCCAACTAGCGAGCAAGTCCCACCCGATAGTAGGCAGGATACGCGTCATTTCGGACCTGAGGAAAAAAGAGAAAGCATGGTCAATGAATCCGATGTTTCGAACTTAACGCACGACCTTCGAGACGACGACTCGGCATTGAAACTCGCAGAAAATGCGGAGAAAAAGAGCTACAACGAAGAGACAGATGGATTTTTCCCAGAACTCGAGTACATCGGTCAAATGCACGGGACGTACTTGCTGACGCAAAATGAAGACGGACTTTACATCATCGACCAGCACGCCGCGCAAGAGCGCATCAAATACGAGTACTACAAAGAATTACTCGCAGACACCGGCACGTCGATGCAGGATTTATTGGTCCCCATCGTTTTAGAATACCCAAGTGACGAAGTGATGACCATTACCGACAACTTGGAA
Source organism: uncultured Carnobacteriaceae bacterium (assembly GCA_964624875.1). Taxonomy (GTDB): domain Bacteria; phylum Bacillota; class Bacilli; order Lactobacillales; family Carnobacteriaceae_A; genus Atopostipes. The sequence goes on from CAZUZA010000093.1 coordinate 2,126, forward strand.
AAATTAGCGGATGCAGGGGTTAGTTTAGAACCATTCGGACAAAACAGTTTCATCGTCCGCGAACACCCAACGTGGATCATCGAAGGCCAAGAACAGGACACCATCGAAGAAATGATCGACTTCTTCCTAGAGCGAAAAGACTTGTCAATCGGACTTTTCCGCGAAGCCACCGCAATTATGATGAGCTGCAAACGGTCAATCAAAGCGAACCACCGCCTAAGCGATCAAGAAGCCATCGCGCTCATCGAGCAATTGCCGGAAGCCGAAAATCCATATAACTGTCCACACGGTCGCCCTACACTTGTCAAAATGACGACAAGAGACCTTGAAAAAATGTTCAAACGAATACAGGACAGTCACTAATATTAAAATAGAAGAAAAGGAGTCCCAGCTTTTTAAGAAGTTGGGACTTTTTGACGTTTTTCAGCGTTTTTTGAGTCTACGGATTGCCAAATGAGATTTGGAACCTGCTGGAGCGTTCCAGCGATTGCCATTCTAGATTTGAAAATGAGTTTTCAAACTTTTGGTGTTTCAAATTCAATTTGGAACTTCGTAGACGCTTCTTGCAGGTCCCAAACGGATATTGACACCCGCTGGAATAGAATAAAAGGGAAATAGGCATGTAAAATTGATATTCTACGGGATACTTGCCACTGCAAGTTTAAAAGTCTCAAATGGAGACAGCCTCAATGTGTATTATTGGCGATTGGAGCGTATTTTTTATAAGATATATATAACAAAACGAAGAAATTGATATTTAAAATATTAAAAGGAAGTGAACGATTATGAGTAAAGACAATAAAGACAACAAAGACAAAGATGCTTTAAACATTACTGAAGAAGAAAACGTTAAAGAGCAGTTCGAGTTTGGCCTAAACGAAGACAAGCGTGACGAAGTTGAAAAAGATGGACATAGACTTCCAGGTGACGAAGACGAGAAGGACGACGACTCGGATAAAGATAAAGAAGAAGATGGCGATTCAGATGAAGAGTCAGACAAACCAGACTTTTTAGACTATTAATAAAGAATAGAAGATACAAATAAGCGCATTGAGTGTTTCGCACTCAATGCGCCTATTTTTTGTTTAAAATTGTACAACTTGTGATAATGTAACATAAATCCCAAAGACACTCGATTAAATTATAATTGAATGTATAATCATATGTAGAGTAAGTATACATAGAAGAATGCAATACGTTTTAAGTACTAAAATACATATGAAGGAGATAACATGACGAACAAAAATGAAAAGACAAAATCTAAGGTATCCCCTCTAGATTTTCTCAAGAAAAATAAATGGGTAGGCGGTATTGCGGTAGGCGCTTTATTGGTTGGAGGATACTTTCTTGCAGGAAATCTTGGAGATACCGAGAATGCAAATACAGCACCAGATTCTGAAACTGCAGAAGTACGAGCAGATGATGAAGAGAATAATCAAAAGCCAGACTCTGACTTTCGTAAAAATATCTACGGTTACTGGCAGA
>CAZUZA010000094.1:0-3543 GCA_964624875.1 uncultured Carnobacteriaceae bacterium
TAGAAGACATAAAAAACAGGCTGTCACCTACTCAAAATGACAGCCCGTTTTCTCTATAACTTTATTGATTATTACAATTTTCTTTACGATAATTCTACAAGCGATACCGTTTCTGACAGCATTTCGATAGGTGGTAATCTAGGAATTGAAAGTGGTTTGACGATATTGAATAAAACGAATCCGATAACTAGTGCCTTTGTTGCTTTTTTGACTATTCTCATTTTTATTCCTCCATTTTTACTAATTCTTTTTTGATTTCACTTATTGCAAATGTTGACAAATCGTAGAAACGAGAGTTGTTTTGTATTTTAAAGATTGTTTTTGCAAGCTCTAAGTTACTGATTGCTTCAGCATGATTGTTTAGCTTGTTGAATATAAATGCTTTCGTATAATAAAAGTCTCCTAGTAAAAACAATGAATCATTTTCAAGTAATAGTTCGATGCCTGATAATAGTGTGTCGAGAGCATCTTTATCTTTATTGCTTTCCTCTAAGGTTAGGGTATAGTTAAAAAGTAATTTTGCTTGTAACTTAAAATCAACTTGGTCGTTAATTTTTTGCATCCCCGTATAGAAAGAGGCGAGCGCTGGTTTGAACTCTTTCTTTTGATAATAAATTAAACCAGTTGCGTTTACAATTTCAATGCTCAGCTCATCTTTTAAATCTTCTAATGGTATTTTATTTAAGATTTCTAATGCCTGGTCACTTTTCTTGTGTAGCTGGTGACAGATAGAAGCATTCATCCAATTGAAAAATGCGATATCGTTAATGTCTTTGCTACTTGCAATGATTTCTTTATTATAAATTATGAGTAATTCTATCGATTTATAATCTCGACGGTTAATCGCATCTCTGATCTCTTTAATGAGCTCATCAATTTTATGCTGATTCGACTTTAGATTATAGAAAATATTTAATTCGGTATGCATTAACTCTAATCGTTTTTCGAATTGATCAAGAATATCTTTTTTTGGTATGGTGTCGTTATTTTCTATCCGACTGATAAGTGCCTGTGTACAAATGCCTTGGGCTAACTCTTTTTGAGTCATGCCGAGTTCTAATCGTCTGCTCTTTATGAGATCTCCTAATTGCATAGTCTTTTTTCACCTTTTCTATTCTTGTTTTAATTATAAAACATATTTTAGTTTTTGCAATACTTTATTAATATTTATTAATATATTAACAAATATTAATAAATATTATTGACATGTTACACGCTTTCGTTCATAATATTAGTAAGTAGAAATTGAATTTAGAGATGGAATGTTCACATTCCAAATATACTCTAAGTTAGAGGGGATTAAAATGCACAACTGTTTAAACCGATTTATTGATAATTTGATTCAACAATATTACATACGCTCGGATATGACGTATGTTCAATATGACGGAAGTAGTGCGCCGATTATTTTGGATGATGTACCGGAATTTAGAATGGATTCGGATGAAATAGCTGAGAAAGTGGATTGCTGGAGTGGTGATTACTTATCGAGTGTGGATTATGTTCATTACTATTCGATGTATCAAACGCTTATAAAAGATGTCTTTAATATCTGGGTGAATCCAACTCGAGAAGATTTAATGGCATTTAATATGGATAATGATTTAGACCCTCTAGATTATTTAGAAAACTTTGAATCCCTGGATCGTACTTGGTCTGAAAAATTAAGCTTAAAAGCGAAAGCTGAATTTGAAGTGAATGGTTATAAGCTTATTGTTGGTAGTGAGTTGATTGAACAATTCGTTCGCCGATACGATAAGAAACCACCAAAGAATTTAACGCTCGTTGACTGGTTAGAGCCGGTTAATATTTCTGGCATCGATCTGGATAGTTACTATGTCGTTGATTTAGAAGGGGTTAGTAAGCCGATTTTATTTGATGACCGTTTCTTGTTAGAACAAGATAATCAACAGTATCGGATTACACCAAATAACTTAAAGCATTATCTTGATCATGTCATCGTGACTCAAAGAGGTTTAAGTTCTAGAAAAGTAGTCGAAGATAAGAGTATTGAGTTTAGATGCTACTACAGTATGATTCATTATTTAAAAATGAATCCTTGTGAAACAAAGGAATCGACTTTTCGCAAATTATTAGAGGATGCTGTGGATCCGGCTCAACCATTTATTGAAGCCATCACAGATAATATGGGCGAAGTTTATATAAATAATGCGTCCTTGAAATCTGAGAAAGCTATCCTTGATTTTATTAATTTAGCTTATATGTTAGAAGAACTTGATCTTGAAGCTAAATCTTTTGACCGTAAAAAGATAATGGAAGGGAAATTAAATCAGACATTTCCTAAAACACATGATATCAAGAGTGCCTCGATTAAGAATATGCACAAACACATGAGTGAGTTACATAGCTCACGCAAATAATTTGTTCTCATTTTTCGCCTTCATTTTAATTAATGGGGGCTTTTTATTTTTGCTAAAAGACTATTCTCACCACAAACTTCTTTTATTTCACCCCATTTCACCAGGAGTTCCCCCCATATTCTTTAAAGTCTAGCCTGTATTCACGAAAATCCATCATTTGGCTACACTATTCAAGCATTTAGCTTTTTGAATCGTCTGTCTCGACTTAGTATTCTATTGTCACAAGGCCTTGGAATACATGTAAGAGGTGTTTTATGACAAAAGTAAGAAGTTTAAAGCGAGAAGAGGAAGTGGATTTTTTTGAACAGTTTGAGGGTGTGGTTTTTGGTGTGTTGAAGCGGATGAGTATTCATTATTTGCATGCAGATTATGAGGAGTTTGCGCAGATTGGGCGCCTGAGTTTAGTGAAAGCTTATGAGACATTTCCAAATGATGTGGTTGATGATACGCATCGTGGGGCGTTTGTTTCATATGCTTTCACAAGAATTCGTTGGGCGATACTAGACGTGATTCGACAAAAGACGCGCCAAAAAGAACATGAGCAAGTGTGGGATGACTCTTTTGATCACACGTTGATGGATACGTCGAGTGATTTTGAGGAAAATCTTTATGAGCAGGAGTGGCTCGAAAGTGTGTTGTCGTATTTGAATGCTGTTGAAAGTCGCTTAGTGATTGATTTGTGTCTTTACCATATGACGATTACCGATATTGCACATAAAGAGGGTGTCTCGCGTCAGACGATTTATAAGCGACGCAAAAGTATTCAAGATAAATTAAGGCATAAGCTATAAGGAAGGGGATTAAGATGAAAACAATCATTATCGATGCAGGTCATGGTGGGACGGATCCTGGAGCAGTGGCTTTTGGGGTGCAAGAAAAAGCATGGAATTTAAAGATGAGTTTGTATCAATATGAGCGCTTAAAGGAGTTGGGTGCAAAAGTGGCATTGACGCGCTCAAGTGATGTCACGTTGGATTCGAATCCACGATCGAATAAAATAAAAAATAAGTATGATTATTGTATTTCCAATCACTTCAATGCATTTAATGGGCAAGCGCGAGGGATTGAGACGATCCATTCGATCTTTTCTGATGGACGATTTGCGAAAAATATAGCTGAAGCGATTCGAAAGCAAACGGGTTTACCACTAAGACGTGTGTTT
>CAZUZA010000095.1:0-3537 GCA_964624875.1 uncultured Carnobacteriaceae bacterium
GGATCAAACTCTCAGTTTTTGTAAAACTAAGGACTAACCTTCGTTAGTCGTTTGAATGACTCATTACATTGTTGTTTCAAAAATTAACTTGTGTTGTCTTACTACCGATATGATAGAAGACACCTGCACATTTTTGGTTGTATTATTTTGTTCAGTTTTCAAAGATCAATTGGTTAAATTATTTCTCGTAAGCGCTTAACGCGTTTCACGAGCACAAGATATATCTTACCATCTTGTTGAGTTGCTGTCAAGAAATGTTTTAAATTTCTTTTTTTGTTATTTATTCGCTTGCCGTTTTATTCCGGAAGCGACAAGATATATCTTACCATCCATTAAAGGTTATGTCAACACTTTTTTAAAAGTATTTTAATACCTATCATTTATTGTATGAATACTTCTCTGCAAAAAAAGAAAGTCCTAACGACATGTATATCTCGCTCGGACTTCTTATTATAGAGATGCCTATCTGAAATGTCAAACACTTTTTCAAACTTCTTCTCTTTTTCTATTTAATTTGATGATAAAGCTTGTTACTCTGCGCTTTCGTCTTCTACATTTTCTTCTTCTATTTCATCAATGATCTCTTCTGAGGGTTCGTCTGAGTTTAATAGGTAGAAAATTTCATATGTTAAAGTACCTGTATAGGAATCTTCACCCGAACGATTATATGTGAATGATGGAATATTCCACACACGCTCTTCTTCCATTAAACGATTGATTAACGAACGGAAGTCGTTTGGTGACTCTGCAGTCATTGCGACAGCGTAAGTATTTTTCACGAAATTCGAAGGGACACCCTCAATTGATTGACGAGCGCCACTACGAGATACACTCGAAATGGTTACGTCCGATTGATTGGCTCTTTCTTCTATAGTAATTAGTGCTTGATTCGCTAAATCTCCTAAAGGTAGATAAGATTCAGTCGCTAAATAAGCTTCTTCATACTCTGCAAGTAACTCTTCACTTGGAGGATATTGATCCAAGAGAGACTTTCGAGTATCCACAGTAGCCGTTAGACTATCTGCTTCTTCACTTATGGGCTGCACTAAATAAAGGTTCCCATAATAGAAGGCACCGAATAAAATCATCACACTCATTACAATGACTAGAATAGCTTCTCGATTTAATTTTGCGGTCATTCAGCTACCTCCTTTGTAAAATGATTCGGATCCAAATCGATAATTAACTCAAAGCGATGGTCCTCTTCTTCGATATCTTGTTTGTCGGCACGTAAAAATTGTACGCCACGAACGTAAGGAAGTGCTTCAAAGTTTTCAACAATGCTTTGTGCTTCATCGACATTGATATTTTCAACAGTTAAGTTTAGCTGCGTTGGCTGTGTAATCGTAAACGACGTAATGCGTTCCTCTTCACTCGGTACAGCTGCTGCTAATTCTTCGGATAGTTCATTCATCGGGTATTGGTTATCACGCAATGTTTCTTGGACAGTGACTGCTTGCGTCGCTGATTCATCCACCTGACGGATACGACGTGCAAGCACAACTTTTTCGGTATTTTCATCTAGCCAGTTATTTTGTTCCGTGATTTGATCTTGATAGTTGTTATAAGTGAAGTAGAAATAAAGCGCCATTAATAGAAGAAACAGAATAAAGACTCCGCCAACTATATAAGGAAGAATATTTCTTTTCTTCTTCACAAAAAAGTTTACGTTCATCATTTCTTTCGGCCTCTCTTCACTTTAGACTTCTTACGATCCTTTGCCTCAGCTTCATCCCTGAGCGTTAAACCAAACAACGCGCCAAAAGGTTGCTGAATCTCTTTTGGTAACTCTAATAATTGAACGTTCACTGGGAATCGCTCACTAATCTGTTCTTTTAAGACATCTAAATTCGGATAATAACCCGTTAAGATAATTTCCGTAATGCTCTCTTCGCCATCTAAGACGGAATAACGATAGAAATCTAAAAATCGTTCTAAACTATTCAATTGGTCCTCAATACTCATTTGTAAGTCAACTTCTGTATCTGTCCAGACCCATTTTGCCTCTGGACTAACGTTCCATGCTTCTAACAAGGCATCATTTTGTGAATGACGGTTAAACATCGGGCGATTTTGGTGAAATACCATAATCGATACATCAACTGGATTCCATTGCAACAGCATTGTATGTTGCGTATCTTCTATATGTACAGGGCTTCCTTTTTTGACCACACGATATAAGCTGAGTGCTGTGACATCAGCAACTTCTGGTTTTAGCGAGACTTTTTTTAAGATCTCTTTATATTGATTAATTGACTCCCCAGGATAAGCTAATAGTAAAACGCGCTTATCATGAATAACGTCCGTCTCTTCTGTTTCTTCTATAAGAGTGTATTGAAAGACCGGGTTATCAAAAGGCATACGAATCGATTGATTCATATGAAGCTTTAAGTAATCATTAATTTCATTTTCTGACAGTTGACCAGGAATGGACTCTTCACGGACCGTCACAAAATCATTGGGTAATAAAATATACGCCTTCGAATTACGCCATTTCTTCTCTTTTACTAAGACATCAAGGCGTGTTTCTAAAAGCGATTCACTTGCGATATAGCCATCAACTAAAATATCCGCCTCAAAAACTAACTCGTTTTGTTCGATAATCGAGTTGTTTGTCGGATGAACAAGCATATAACGCAAACTACGGTGAAGCAGTTGTAAATATAAGATAGGTTTTGTTTGAAATAACATTCTGTTTCCTCCCATTACTTAGGGTTAATAAAAGAATTGGCTGTACCATTGTAAAATGGATTCACCAAAATAGTAAACCGTTAATGCCGCTAAACCAATAAATGGTCCAAAGGCTAGCTTTGTTTTTCCACCCGTTCCTGCTTTTTTCATCTTTATTAGTCCCCCTACCACACCATATATAGTAGATAGGAAGAAAATTAATAAAAATGAACGTAAGCCAAAGATATAGCCAAATAACGTATAGTACTTTAAATCGCCAGCACCCATACCACCTTTAGATAGTAGGATAATCAAAAAGATCAATAGGAAAGCAAAGGCTGCGCCTAATAATGAATCCCACCAAGGTTGTAGTGGATACATCACGCGATAAACGACAAAGAACGGTAAAAAGAAAAGTAATATTTTATTTGGAATCTTTTGGTAAACAATATCCGAAACGGTAATCGGAATTATTAATGATACGAGTAGTAAGCCTAGAGCCAATTGATGGCTAAAGCCGAAGTGAATATATGTATAAGCAAATAAAAGACCAGTCACCGTTTCCATGATTGGATAGATTGGTGAAATGCGCTCCCCACATCCACGACATCTTCCCTTTTGAAAAAGATAAGAACCAATCGGAATCAATTCTGACCACGTTAATGTTCGTTCACAGGTTGTACAGTATGAACGTTCCTCTTGAAAGAGCGTACCTTTTGGCACACGTAAACCAACCACGTTAAAGAACGATCCAAAGATCGCACCATATATAAAAAAGATTGTTATGAGAAATAATTGCATAAAAATACTCCTACCTGAATAATTCATAGTTTTCCTGAAACTGTTAGTTAATCTTGTACTTATAAT
>CAZUZA010000096.1:0-3505 GCA_964624875.1 uncultured Carnobacteriaceae bacterium
ATAAACGAAATTACGTGCTCGATTCCGAGCTAATTGAGCAAATGAGATGAATGTAAAGGAGTAGGAGAATTATGGCAATAGATTTTGATACAATTGCAGCTATTTCGACTCCACCAGGTGAAGGTGGGATTGGGATAGTTCGTTTAAGTGGTGACGAAGCGCTTGAAATTGCAGAAAAGGTATATCGACTAGGCAAGAAGAAGTTATCTGATCAGCCTTCGCACACGATTCATTATGGAAATATTTATCATCACACTACGAATGAAAAAATTGACGAAGTGATGGTTACTGTTATGCGTGCACCGAAAACATATACGCGTGAGGACATTGTTGAAATCAATACCCATGGTGGCGTATTGGTCACGAACAAAGTTTTACAAACCGTATTAAGCGCTGGTGCAAGATTGGCTGAACCCGGTGAGTTCACAAAACGTGCTTTCTTAAATGGCCGTATTGACTTATCGCAAGCCGAAGCGGTTATGGATGTTATTCGTGCCAAAACGGACAAAGCAATGCACAACGCGATTTCACAATTAGATGGAAACTTATCGCAGTTAATTACCGATATCCGTCAAGATATTTTAAACACGCTTGCTCAAGTAGAAGTAAATATTGATTACCCTGAATACGATGATGTAGAAGAAATGACATCCCAATTGATGCAAGAAAAGGCACAAGAAGTGAAGAGTCAAGTAGAAAGAATACTTGATACAGCCCAACAAGGTAAAATTTTACGAGATGGTTTAGCAACAGCCATCATTGGTCGTCCAAACGTTGGTAAGTCAAGCTTACTAAATAACTTTGCTCGCCAAGACAAAGCCATCGTAACAGACATTGCAGGGACAACGCGTGACGTGATCGAGGAATTCGTCAGTGTCAAAGGCGTTCCTTTAAAATTAATCGACACGGCTGGTATTCGCGACACGGAAGATGAAGTGGAACGAATTGGTGTTATCCGTAGTAAACAAGCCATTGAAGAAGCTGAATTAGTCTTATTGGTCTTTGACCAGAGTCAGAAACTGACGGATGAAGACTTTGAACTGATGCGCTTAACGGAGGGCAAGGAAAGAATAGTCATTTTAAACAAAATGGACTTAGAACAAAAACTAGATGTGAATCTATTACTTGAAAATATCGATCCAAAGCGTATTATTTCAGCGTCCGTCTTAAATAATATGGGAATAAATGAAGTAGAAAATGCGATTATGGAATTATTCTTCTCAGGACAAACAGGCGAAAAAGATGCAACATACATCTCGAATATTCGTCATATTTCCTTATTAGAACAAGCCATTGGTGCATTAGATGAAGTAATTAACGGCATTGAATTTGGTATGCCAGTCGACTTAGTACAGATTGATTTAACAAGAGCATGGGATGCTTTAGGAGAAGTTACGGGCGATTCAGTTCAAGATGAGCTAATCACGCAACTATTCAGTCAATTCTGTCTTGGAAAATAATTAAAGGAGGTTACTATGCAAACTTATGAAGCTGAAAATTATGACGTCATCGTTGTTGGTGGGGGTCATGCCGGAGCAGAAGCAGCACTTGCTGCAGCAAGAATGGGTGAAAACACTCTACTTGTTACAATTAGTCTCGATAAAATCGCGTTTATGCCATGTAATCCATCAATCGGTGGACCAGCGAAAGGAATCGTTGTTCGTGAAATCGATGCCTTAGGTGGAGAAATGGGACGCAACATTGATAAAACATATATTCAAATGCGCCTATTAAACACAGCAAAAGGCCCTGCAGTACGTGCTTTACGTGCACAAGCAGACAAACACTTATATTCGCTAGAAATGAAGAAAACACTTGAAAGAACAGAGAATCTCGACTTAAAACAAGGGATTATTGAAGAATTAGTCATTGAAGACAATAAAATTCAAGGGGTTATTTCAAACACAGGTGCCATCTATCGCGCGAAATCTGTCGTATTAACAACAGGTACAGCAGCGAAGGGTGAAATCATTATTGGGGAATTAAAATATTCTTCAGGTCCTGAAAACACGTTACCTTCCATTAAATTGCAAGATAACTTACGTGAGTTAGGCTTTGAAATTGACCGTTTTAAAACGGGAACACCTCCTCGAGTACACAAAGACTCAATCGACTATACGCAAACAGAAATTCAACCAGGTGACGCAGAACCAAATCACTTTAGTTTTGAAACACCGGATGAAAACTATATGCCAGTTGAAGACCAGTATCCTTGCTGGTTAACGTACACAAATGAGAATACACACGAAACGATTTTAAAAAATATCGATCGTGCACCAATGTTTACAGGTATCATCGATGGTGTCGGCGCGCGTTACTGCCCGTCAATTGAAGATAAAGTGGTACGTTTTGCAGATAAAAACCGTCACCAAATCTTCTTAGAGCCTGAGAGTGCTGATACAGATGAAATTTACGTACAAGGTTTAAACACTTCTTTACCAGAAGATGTTCAAGTCGCAATGGTTCGTTCGGTTAAAGGAATGGAAAATGCGAAAATGATGCGTACAGGTTACGCCATCGAATATGATGTGGTGAAACCTCACCAATTACGTTTAACATTAGAAACGAAAAAAATTGAAGGTTTATACACTGCTGGTCAAACAAACGGAACATCAGGTTACGAAGAAGCTGCTGGACAAGGTTTAATCGCTGGAATCAACGCTGCTTTAAGAAACCAAGGCAAAGAGCCATTCATCATGAAACGTAACGAAAGCTACATGGGTGTGATGGTTGATGACCTTGTTACAAAAGGAACAGCTGAACCATACCGTCTATTAACATCACGCGCTGAGTACCGTTTATTATTACGTCACGACAACGCAGACTTACGTTTAACAGACTATGGTTACGAATTTGGTTTAATTTCAGAAGAGCGTAATGCGATTTTCAACGCGAAAAGAGATCAAACAGAACGCGAATTAGAGCGTCTAAAAACAGTTCGTATTAAACCAACTCAAGTAACAGAATACCTTGAAGCTAAAGGAGAACCACAATTAAAAGATGGTATTTTAGCTTATGATTTCTTACGTCGTCCTTATGTTAAATATGATGATGTTGCTGCTATTTATCCAGCAGATGAAGAAATCCTAAAAGAAGTAAAAGAACAAATCGAAATTCATATTAAATATGAAGGGTACATCAACAAATCGCAACGTAAAGTAGACAAAGTGAAACGTATGGAAAACAAACAAATTCCAGAAAACATGGACTACTCGAAAATTGCCGGCCTTGCAACAGAAGCCAAAGATCGCTTAGCGTTAATTCAGCCAGCGACAATCGCTCAAGCAAGTCGTGTTAGTGGTGTAAACCCTGCCGATATCGCCATTTTAAGTGTGTACGTCGAGCAAGGTTCATACGAAACCGTTAAACAATAAGATTTGAATAAAAAGCTAAAAAGCGATCAGATAAAATTCTGGTCGCTTTTTTTATAGTATAAGGGATTATAAAATAAACGGGTTCTATAATATATGGGCGCTGGGTTCATACTGTGGGATGAACCAGAAAA
>CAZUZA010000097.1:0-3448 GCA_964624875.1 uncultured Carnobacteriaceae bacterium
GGATCAAACTCTCAGTTTTTGTAAAACTAAGGACTAACCTTCGTTAGTCGTTTGATTGACTCATTACATTGTTGTTTCAAAAATTAACTTGTGTTGTCTTACTACCGATATGATAGAAGACACCTGCACATTTTTGGTTGTATTATTTTGTTCAGTTTTCAAAGATCTAGTCACATAAAGTAATGACGTTTTGTTTTGCTGTAAACGCTTATCGCGTCCAAGTCAGCTTACATAGTATACATTGTGTTGATTTGTTTGTCAACAACTATTTTACACTTTTGTCATTTTCTTTACGTTCAATTGTAAGTCGCTTGTTCCATTTATTTAAAATGGCCTCTTTCGTTTTTTAAAAAGAAAGAAATATATCACTCATTTGTTTGCGTGTGATGCAATCAAGCAACGAAGAATATAATACCATCGGTACGGAAAGATGTCAACACTATTTTCGTAATTAGTCTCTTTTAAATTTAGTCTTCTGTAGGAACGTTGTCTTATCAACCTTCCTTTTTTAAATTCTTTTCATCTTTTGTGCGCTGAATATACTCGACACAGAAATCGATTGAACTGTTCGTTTGTGTAATAGCCATAGAAAGAAATCCGATCGAGCGGTTTTAAGTTCATATCGTGTGTAAATATTTAAAAAGAATCTTCAAAATCTTTTTATTTATCCGATATTCTTCAGAAACATTCTTTACAATTTGCCTTTACCTTCTAAAATACTTATGAATTACTTTCGTTTCCATTTATTAAATGCTCAATTCAGCAGCAATAACTTTTATATCGAACATAAACTCTTTCTTATTTGCTAATTAAATTCTCTTTTCTTACTTGAGTTTACTCACAATGACGACTTAATTGTTTTATATAGTAGATACTGGTTTTTATCTCGACAATTATTTGTTCCTTTCTTACGATTTTAAGCTCAATGAATACTAGAAATACAACACTTTGTCTCCTTCCTCACCCATTTCACCGGGAAAAAGAAAAAGCCCTAGCTTTCACTAGGACTTCTTTAATCTACTTTTATAGAAGAAACTCGATTTTTATTCTGGTAAACGAGCTTTTAATTCTTTTGATAGTTCTTCAAAACCTGGTTTACCTAATAGAGCGAACATGTTTTCTTTGTAAGCTTCTACTCCTGGTTGGTCAAATGGGTTAACTGAGTTTAGATAACCTGAGATTCCTACTGCGATTTCAAAGAAATAGAATAGGTGACCTAGAGTATGTGCACTCATATCTGGTAAGTTCAGTACGAATGTCGGAACGCCTCCATCAACGTGTGCTAATAGAGTCCCTTGGAATGCTTTTTCATTTACAAAGTTGACATCTTTCCCTTGTAAGTATCCTAAACCATCTAAGTCTTCGTCTTGTGATGGGATGTTAATTGAACGAGCTGGGCTTTGTACGTTCATAACCGTCTCGATTAAATCGCGACGACCGTCTTGTACATATTGTCCGACTGAGTGTAGATCTGTTGAGAAGTTTCCACTTGTTGGGTAAATGCCTCGTTGATCTTTTCCTTCTGACTCTCCAAATAACTGTCTCCACCATTCGTTAAAGAAGCGTAGACGTGGTTCGTAGTTTACTAACATTTCGACTGTCTTGCCTTTACGGTATAAGATGTTACGGATTGCTGCGTATTGGTACGCTGCGTTTTCTTTTAAGTCTGGATTTCTATATGCTTCTTGAGCTTCTAGAGCACCACGCATTAATTCGTCAATGTCTCCACCTGCTACAGCGATTGGTAATAGACCGACAGCTGTTAATACCGTGAAGCGTCCACCAATGTTATCTGGAATAACGAATGTTTCATAGTCTTCTGTATCTGCTAAAGATTTTAGTGCACCTTTTTCAGCATCAGTTGTAACGAAAATACGGTTCTTTAGTTCTTCTTCACCATATTTTTCTGTTAATAACTCTTTGAATAGACGGAAAGCAATGGCTGGTTCCGTTGTTGTACCTGATTTTGAAATGACATTAATTGAGAAGTCTTTATCTTTAACGACATCCACTAAGTCAGCAAGATATGTCGCGCTAATATTATTCCCTGCATAGTAAATCTTTGGAGCGTCACGTTTGTCATCATCTAATTGATCTGCAAAAGAGTGCGATAAAAAGTCAATGGCTGCACGAGCACCTAAATAAGATCCGCCGATTCCGATAACAATTAATGCTTCTGAATTCTCTTTGATTTTTGACGCTGCATCTTTAATACGTGCATACTCGTCTTTATCATAGTTTTCTGGGTGTTCGATCCAACCCAGGAAATCATTCCCTGGTCCTGTGCCTTCTCTTAATTGTTGATCTGCAAGTGTTACTTGCGCTTGAATATTTGCTACTTCTTCTTCATTAACATATTTGTCAACGATATTTGAATAGTCTAAAGATAAATGTGTCATTTACTCCACTCCTTATTCCGTTTATAATTTTTATCATATGTTTAACTTAAAACAATGGGACACCTTTAATTTCGTATTGCTGCAGTGTATCGGTAAAGTTATCCGATATTTGCCACTCATAATTTGTATCTTTAATTAATATATCCTCTGGTTCACATTCACTACAGTCATAGTTAAATACAAATAGTGGGATACGATGGTCATTGATAACAGCATTTGTTAGTTCTGAAAGTTCTAATTTATCGAAATTAATACTCAGTGTTCGTTTGATTTCTGCGATTATTGTCGACAAGCCGCTTTTTTCATCAATTGTTTCTGTTGCCGGAAATAAAAAGTCAGCGTCCTCGTGTTCGACTAGAAACATCGGTTTTCCATCGGCTCTTTCAACAATGATAGTGTACGCTATATATGATTTATTTTTCTCCATCATGTAGCTCTCCTTTTCTTACTACACATGTGAAAATGTGAGATTCGTTATTTTTTATTCTCAATATCTTTTAAAGCTTGATTTATCCAACCAGGAAGTTTTTTATCTAGTGATTCAAAACCTACACCTGTTTGTTTTCCATAACGTGGATTCTTTTTGCGATTTGAAAAAGGATGATGCTTTGTTTTTTGGAGAGTTCTTAACGACAGGCTAATTCGTCCGTCAAACTCATCGATATCTAGAATCATCACTTCTAGCTTTTCACCTAGTTCAAATATTTTATTTAACTCACTGACATAACCATGTTTAATTTCTGATATATGAATTAATCCTTGAGTTTCTTCATCTAAAGACGCAAATATTCCGTAAGGTTGAATCCCACTAACCGTTACTGTTAAAATGTCACCTATTTTGTAATCCTTATAGTCCATCCTTTCACCTCATTGAGCTGTGTGACAACACTCAAACTACTATTGAATGCTAATATATCTTTATTGTACCATTTTAAATGCACGAAATGAACTATTCTTGAACGACTTTCTGGTCCTTTTGAAATGAAAACGAAATCAAAAAAACAAGGAGCCTATATATAAGCCCCTTGCTTTCACAAATATTCTTTTTC
>CAZUZA010000098.1:0-2012 GCA_964624875.1 uncultured Carnobacteriaceae bacterium
GAAATCCAAGTCATGAAAAAAGATTTACCAGCGGATGATCGAGTAAATGTCCTTGGAAAAATTACAGATGAAGCCATTCCGTTATTACCATTTATTAAAGGGCGTACGAAGTTTAAGTTTATAGGAGGTTAAGAGCAGTGAAAAATTTTACTGAACAAAGAAACCAAGCATCAATGAAGTTGGATGAAATGTCGATTGAAGAGATAGCACAATTGATGAATAAGGAAGATCAAGGTGTTCCTGCCGCTATTGAAAAAGTTCTTCCAGACTTAACGCCACTTATTGAAGCAGTTGTTGAAGCTTTCAAAAATGATGGCCGACTAATATATATTGGAGCAGGAACAAGTGGCCGCTTAGGTATCTTAGATGCTGTAGAATGTGTACCGACATTTGGCACACCTCCTGAACAAGTTGTTGGAGTCATTGCGGGTGGAGAAACTGCGATTAAAGATGCCGTTGAAGGTGCAGAAGATTCAAAAGAATTCGCAGTCGAAGACTTAAAGAATCTAAACCTTACAGACAAAGACGTTGTTGTTGGAATTGCGGCAAGTGGTCGTACACCTTATGTTATTGGTGGATTAGAATATGCAAATGAAATTGGAGCAAAAACAGGCTCTATTTCTAATAACCAAAATACAAAGGTCAGTGCCCTTGCAGATTATCCAATAGAAGTGATCTCAGGACCTGAAGTGTTAACGGGCTCGACTCGTCTAAAAGCAGGTACGGCTCAAAAGCTCGTCTTAAATATGATTTCTACAATTAGTCTCGTAAAAGTAGGAAAAGTTTATGAAAACTTGATGGTCGACGTGATGGCTACCAATGAAAAATTAGTAGACCGCGCGAAACGAATCATTGTTGAAGCAACAGGGGTTGAATACGAAGAAGCTGAGCGTGTGTTTGAAGAGGCTGAATCGGTGAAGTTAGCGATTGTGATGATTTTATCGGGTGCTTCTAAAGAAGATGCATCGAAGGCTTTAGAGGAAACGAATGGTTTTGTTCGGGACTCTATTCAAAATTTAATTTCATAATTTCATTTGCTTTCTTGGAATCCATGGTATAATCGGGGAGAGAATGATTGAATTAGAGAGGTGAGTAGAATGCCGACTAAGAACATATTAGGCTTACTGATGAGTATGCTTGAAGAATTGCCGAGAGCGGAGAAGCGCATAGCTGAGAAGATATTGAAGAGTCCTGAAGAGATTATTCATATGACGGCTTCTGATTTAGGAAAGGCTGCGGGGTCAAGTGCTGCGACAGTTATCCGATTATCGAAGCGACTTAAGATAGCTAGTTTCACAGAATTGAAGATTTTTATTTCACGTGAGATAAATTCTGAGACAAGAGAAGTATATTCAGATATTGACGCGGATGAGTCTGTAAAAGACATTATGAAAAAACTACATTGGAATTCAAGTTTGGCGATGAAAGATACTGTTTCAATGTTGGACGATGATATGATCATCGAAGCTTCAGATATTATTCGAGATGCTACGGTGATTTATACGTTTGGGATTGGTGCTTCATGGTTAGTGGCTGAAAATATTGCTCAAAAATGGAGTCGAATTGGTAAAACGTGTATTCCTTTAAATGACGCGCATGTGCTACTCGCTGCGATGACAAGTACAGAGAAGGATGCTGTATTTATCGGTATTTCAAACTCTGGTGAAACGCACGAAGTGATTAAATTAATCGACATGGCGAATAATTTGGGTCACAAAACGATTTCGATTACGCGTTTTGGAACCAATACGATCTCTAAGAATTCGGATGTTGCTTTACAACACGTACGATCAAATGAGATTGAGCTACGTAGTGCCGCAACAAGTTCGTTGCATGCACAGTTTTTAGTGGTGGATATTTTATTCTATGCCTACGCTTCTCGTAATATTGATAAAACATTAGATAAAATTTATGACTCTCGCGGTATGGTGAGTCGTTATAACGAAGAAAATAAAGATAAATAAAAATAAAGAGACTGCTTTTTGGCTGAGGAATTAGCTGAAGAGCAGTTT
>CAZUZA010000098.1:2112-3430 GCA_964624875.1 uncultured Carnobacteriaceae bacterium
TATTGATTAAATTAGTTAAGGTCGCTTTCGACTTCATCTGCTACATGTCTAACATCTTTAACGGCTTTATCTGTCGTTGCTTGAACATCTCTAGTTGTTTCATTCACTACGTCTTCGGCTTCGAACTTAGCGATTGTTGCTGTGTCTTTCAAGTCTTGTGAAGCTGTTTTCGCTTCCTTGCTAACTTCATGAACAAAATCTTCTGTTGTGTGTTGTACTTCTCTAGCCGCATCCGTTAGTGTTGAGCGAAGCTTTTTAGATGAGTCAACGAGTGAACGTTTCACGTCCATTGCAGCGTCTTTTGTAGTATCTGTCACTTCTCCACCTTTTTCAACGGCTAAATGACTTAAATCTTTTCCTTGGTCCTTTAACTCATCCATCTTAACTTGGATATCTCTTCTTGTGTCTTCTCCACTTTTAGGCGCTGTTAGTAATCCGACACCTAAACCGACTAATACACCTTTTACAAATGATGAAAATGATGAACTCATGACTACCACTCCTATTTTTTAATGGTTGATTGTAAACCTATTATAAATCAAAGCGCTTTAATGTACAAAAATTATGCGCAAATTTTTCTGAATCATTTCTTAAGATTTAGAGTGTATACTATAATAGAGAAGAGGCCAAGAATTAAGAAATTCTTAACTAATTCTTGATAAACTTATAAGGTCTTAGAAATAAACTGAATTTTACAAAAATATAAGTATATAAACGTAAGGAGCAGACAGATGAAAATTGGTATTGATAAGATTGGATTTTTTACACCCCCTACATATGTCGATATGGTGGAATTAGCGGATGCTCGCGATGTGGATCCAAATAAATACTTGATTGGTATTGGTCAAGAAAAAATGAGTATTGCTTCAAAAAATTATGATGTCGTTGCTATGGCTGCAAATGCGGCGGATAGAATCTTGTCTGATAAAGATAAAGAAGAAATCGATATGATTTTATTTGCGACTGAAACAGGAGTCGATCAATCAAAATCAGGTGCAACTTGGGTACATGATTTAGTTGGAATCCAACCATTTGCTCGCTCGGTTGAATTGAAACAGGCTTGCTACAGTGCAACAGCAGGTATCCAGTTAGGGATGGGCCATATCGCCCTTCATCCAGAAAGTAAAGTACTCGTTCTTGCAACAGATATTGCAAAATACGGTGCGAAAACTGGTGGAGAGCCAACACAAGGAGCAGGTGCAGTCGCAATGTTACTGTCTGCTGATCCAAAGATTTTAGAAATTGAAAAAGAAAGTGCCGCTTATACAAAAGATATTGACGATTTCTGGCGTCCAAACTATTCAGAGTTTGCTTTTGT
>CAZUZA010000099.1:0-3371 GCA_964624875.1 uncultured Carnobacteriaceae bacterium
TTATTTTCTTTTTCTGACAACAAGGCGAATGATGATTAATAAAGCAATGAAAAGTACAGCGCCAATGATAACTTGATTTAAAATAGATTGATCAAGATTTTCTTCGTCTTCAATATCAGGAATAACTTCTGCAGGTTTCTCAACTTCTTCTGGAATTAAATCAGGATCTAAAATACCTAGAGTCGTTGTATGTCTAGTCGTTATCACCATCTGATCCTCTTCCGCTTCAGAGATTGGCTCGAACCATTCTTTGCTTTCATTGTCCCATGCAAAACCTCTTAGTTTTCTAAGATCATCCTCGTTAAAATGCTCCATCTGAATTCGAATACGCATCTGACTTGGATAAATAGAACGATTCGTATCATGCTGATAAATAGATGTCGTAAAAATCGGCGATACGGCTCCTTCATGTGGGACTCGTCCTACGGGTGCCCCTTCATAGAAACGTAGGAGTGCATTACCAGGCAATAGATTCGCCGGTGGGATAGACCAGCTGGCATTATCTCTTGCTAAAACGAGTCGAATATTTCTTTCACGAATGACATTGACTTGCTGTTCGCTCAAGTAGAGGGAGTTAAAATTATTTAACTGGATTTCCAAACGTCCACCATTTTCAATCAGTTGTAAAATGTCTCGTGCTAAAGCCCCATTGTCACCTTGTTCAATCGCATCTGTAAAGTAGTGAGCGGTTGTTTCAAGCTCTTCTTCTTCCTCTTCATCAGGCGCACGCGCTGAACTGGGTTTTTTGGCCGTTGCTTCTTCATCTGACTCTTCATTTGTATTGTCAGCTGGAGTTACTTCGTTATCTCCATTTTGGGTAGGTGGTGTATCTTGAACAGGTTTAGGGCTCGGATTCGACTCTTGCTCCTCTTCTTCTGAAATGTACTGGATTAAGCCGTAACCATAAAATCCTGAGTCCCCAAGATTCATAGCCGTTTCGTGCATAATCTGACGTATTTCTTCTCCACGTTCATCATGTTTTTCCATCAAAATCGCTGCTAAGCCAGCCACATGTGGAACAGCTTGCGAAGAACCACTCATTAGAATATAAGGGTAACTATAAGGACTGCCTGGAATAGATAAACCACCAATGTTAACACCAGGTGCAGCAAATTCATTTTCTTGCCCATAAATAATATCTAAAGCAGGGTGTAAACGCTCGTCTACAGCCGTTACTGCAATCACTTCCGGGTAACTCGCTGGGAAGTTTACTGCTGAGCTACCATTTCCAGAAGCCGCAATAATTAATATATCTTGTTGGTGGGCTTCGATAATTTGTTCATGTAATTCGTTGTCATCAAAAGTTAGACCTGAACTAATCACAATAATATCAACATCAAAATCCATCGCTAACCTAATGCCGTTTATAACACTTTCTACGTTCGTTGAAACATAACCAAATTCATCAATGTTTTCTTCATGGTAAATTTTAATCCCGTATAACTGAGCACCAGGTGCAATCCCTTGGTAAGGAGTGTTAGTAGCTGCACCGATGATACCGGCCACGTGAGTACCATGACCAGAGTGATCATTCGACCAAGGATCATCAGGAAAGACGGAGTTGCCACCAGCCATATTTAAATCAGGATGCTGGATATCGAAACCTGTATCTAATATGGCTATTCGAATGCCAGCTCCAGTGTATCCATCTGCCCACGCATGATCGATATTCATGACTTGGTGATTCCAAGGAGAAGTAGCGAGTGGCGTTACCGGCTGCAATTGAGTCGTCGAAAAGTGATCATCAACGATATCTTCAGCATGGCTAATATATGTGAATTCATTATTACGAATCAATGTAATATTTGGAGCTGTTAAAAACAAGTAAAATATTAGACTGAAAAACACGTATTTTATGGTTGTATGTCTTTTCATACCAGCAATCCCTCCTACTTTAATTTTTGTCATTCTCCTAAGCTTATCATAGCATATTATGTCGGTGTTTGTAACAATTGAAACAAACCTTATAATTACGAATATTCAATAATGGATATTTATGCAACACTTATGCACATAATTTGGTAAAAGAATTTGCACATTTGTGAAACGTTTTCTTAAATTCATTATAAATGCAAAGCTCCAATAGAGTTGAAGAATATGCTTAGAAGGAGAATAGAGGTTTTCTTTTTTTAAAAAATGCCATTATTATCACGACTGAACAAACAATGTTGTTTTTGCATGAGTGTCATATTTCTTGAAATGGGGTGGTGCACACAATAAAGACAATTAAAGGTTTTAACTTCAGCGCTTTTATTGGTAAGATAGGATTATAAAAAATTATTAATGGAGGGTTTTTATGAGTTTAGCAGAAACGTTAAAAAGTAAAATTACGGGCAAAAATATTCGTATTGTTTTCCCGGAAGCAACAGATCCACGTATTTTAGGTGCAGTTGTACGTCTTAAACGTGAAGATTTATTGGAGCCAGTTTTAATTGGTAACCCAGATGAAGTTTACGGTGCAGCTAAAGATCAAGGGTTCGACTTAGCAGATATCGAAATTTATGACCCAGAAAACTATGGCCAATTTGATGAAATGGTTGAAGCTTTCGTTGAGCGTCGTAGAGGTAAAGCGACAGAAGAACAAGCTCGTGAAATTCTTAAAAACGGTAACTACTTTGGAACAATGTTAGTTTATCAAGATATCGTTGATGGTTTAATTAGTGGTGCAATTCACTCAACAAGTGATACAGTACGTCCTGCATTACAAATTGTTAAAACTCGTCCAGGTGTTACATTAACTTCTGGTGCATTCTTAATGTTACGTAAAAACGACCAGTTTATTTTCTCTGACTGTGCAATCAACCCTGATCCAAATGCAGAACAATTAGCTGAAATTGCAGTCGAAAGTGCACGTACAGCGAAAATGTTTGATATCGATCCTAAAGTTGCTTTATTGAGCTTCTCAACTAAAGGTTCAGCTTCTGGTGACATGGTTTCTAAAGTAGCGAAAGCAACTGCTATTGCACAAGAACAAGCACCTGAGTTCTCAATCGATGGTGAATTACAATTTGACGCGGCATTTAGTGCAGACGTTGCGAACAAAAAAGCTCCTGAATCAAAAGTAGCTGGAAATGCAAACGTATTTGTATTCCCAGAATTACAATCAGGAAACATTGGTTACAAGATTGCTCAACGTCTAGGCGGATTCGAAGCAATTGGACCAATCTTACAAGGTTTAGCGAAACCAATCGCAGACTTATCTCGTGGATGTAATGAAGAAGATGTTTACAAATTATCAATCATCACAGCGAACCAAGTATTATTACAAGACTAATCATTATTTAAATCAAAGCAGCCCGATTTTGGGGCTGCTTTTTTGTGTTCGATTAGTCGGTAAACGAGCACGTAATTTGCTTTATCTTCTCGATTAG
>CAZUZA010000100.1:0-3198 GCA_964624875.1 uncultured Carnobacteriaceae bacterium
CAAAAAGTAGCGCAAGAAACCGATCGAGTCATTGAAATCCAAGACGGTTATGTTGGTTTGGATATGAAAAACTTGTAGTATAGAAGAAACGGAGGAGAGATGCGAATGAAAATTGGGTATGCTTGTTTAGTGGTTGGGGTGCCAGATACGACCATGAAAACCACACGGAGAGCCAATGCAACACCTGAACGATTGACCGAACTGATTCAGCACAATTTGGTTTCAATGGAAAATATGATTGATTACAACATAAAGCATGACATCCAGATGTATCGCATCAGCTCTGATATTATTCCTTTTGGCTCGGATTTAGAAACCAATCAATTGGATTGGGTGAGTTTGTTTAGTGAGACATTCAAGCAATTGGGCAGAAAAATTAAAGCTCATGATATCCGTGTCTCTATGCATCCTGGTCAATATACAGTATTAAATTCATTGGATGAGGGTGTTGTAGACCGAGCTATTTTAGATTTGGAATACCACACACAATTTTTAGATGCTTTAGAAGTTGATAATTCGCATAAAATTATCTTACACATTGGTGGTGTTTATGGAGATAAACAAGCTGCAATAGGGCGATTTGTTAAAGTCTATAATCAATTGAGTTCAGAGGTAAAAAATCGATTAATTATAGAAAACGATGATCGCTTATATACGATAGAAGATGTTTTGGAAGTAAGTAAAAAAACTGGTGCTCCTGTTGTTTATGATAATTTGCATAATGCATGTAATCCTAGTCATTTAGACAAAACAGACAAAGAATGGATTGCATTGGCCGCTAAAACTTGGAATACAGATGATGGAAAACCAAAAACCCACTACTCGCAACAGCGAAAAAATGCTAGATTAGGTGCTCATACAGAAACAATTTATATCGAACCATTTGAGAAGTATCTTGATGAAATAGCACCTTTGGATATAGATATCATGTTAGAAGTGAAGGACAAGAATTTATCAGCTGTCAAAGCGAATTTATTGATTAATGAGAAAAAAGAGATGAAAGAACTCGAGAAGGAGTGGGCACGGTATAAATATTTAGTATTGAGTCATTCGCAAGAAAAATATCAAAAAATTAGAATGCTACTAAAAGATAAATCTGCTTACCCCGTTGTAAAGTTTTATACGTTAATCGAAGAGGCTCTCGATACTAAGCCAAGTAAAAATGCTGAATTAAATGGGCTAGATCATGTTTGGGGACATTTAAAACGTAAAGTAAGTGAAAAAGAACGAATAAAATTTCAAAAAATGAGAGAAGATTGGTTGAATGATCAAATAAAAATCTCTCGTATAAAAAAATGGCTAAAAAAATTGGCGATTGCATACGACGAGACATACCTCCAACAATCTTTATATTTAGACTAAAATTCTCTGTTATAAGAGTAAAATAATAGGAGTTAAAATTCGAATGAGTCAAATGTTAGATGAAAATCTTATTTATGAAGTATTAGCAGTTGTTGATGAGATTCCTGAAGGAAAAGTTGCGACTTACGGACAGATTGCTCGATTAATTGGCCGGCCTAAGAATGCACGTTTAATCGGAAGAGTACTTGGTATGTCTAAATATTATGGGAGTTACCCTTGTCATCGTGTAGTCAATCATGCCGGGCGTTTAGCACCTGGTTGGGAAGAACAAGGCGAATTGTTAAAAGCAGAAGGTGTATCTTTTAAAAACAAGACTCACGTTAAAATGAAAGATCACCAATGGCAGATATAAAGGTTAGTATGTATATCAGGTTTCTATTCAATATTGAGTAGAAGCCTTTTTATTTTTTTATCATTACAATACCAATGCACGTATTAATTTTTAGGTTATATCAATTTATGCTTGTTTGGCTAAAAATATAAACGTAGGAATGAATATTATTTCTTTGAAATGAACAGGGCTTTTCCAATCATTTTAGAAGAAAAAGATTTTAATAATATAGGTCCTTCTCTTTTTATACAGAATTGTTTTTTGATAGCATAATTAAGAGAATAATTTATGAGGGGGAATGACTATTTCTAAATACTATCAAAAAAATATTGAAGATATTATAAACGAATTTGAAACAGACATAGAAAAAGGATTATCGATTGAGGAAGTTAAACGAAGACAAGAAAAATATGGACCGAATGAGTTGGAAGAACAGGAGACGAAATCTTGGTATAAGATTTTGTTTGATAATTTAAATAACATTATTGTTTATTTGTTGGCGGGGGCGACATTGTTATCTGTCTTTATGGGAGAGTATATTGAGGCGATTGCGATTGTTTTGGCCATTTTAATTTCTGTGATTACAGGATTTGTGGTTGAGATGCGTGCGGCACAGTCGGTCGATGCGTTGCAAGAGATGTTGCTAACAACGGTCGATGTGTTGCGAGACGGTGAAGTCAAAGAGGTCGACTCAAATAAGTTAGTTCCAGGTGACGTGATGCTATTAAAAGAAGGAGACGCGATCGCAGCGGATGGACGTGTGATTGAGTCGAATAACTTTGCGGCGATTGAATCGGCTTTGACGGGTGAATCAGAAGCGGTAGACAAAGAAGAGGATTCGGTTTTTGAGGAAGAAGTGCCTTTGGGTGACCGAGAGAATATGGTGTTTTCTGGAACGGCTTCGACTCGAGGAAGTGCGAAAGCCATTGTTACAGGTATTGGAATGGACACGGAAGTTGGAAATGTGTCTAAGATGTTAGAGGGTAAAGAGGACGATGGCACGCCGCTTGACCGAGAAATTAGTCGATTAGGAAAAGTATTAATAACGATTGCCGTTGTAGCAGCTGTTGCTGTAATTGTTGTTGGTTTTATGACGGGGCAAGAGCTAGAATCTCTGATTCAAATGGCTGTTATTCTTGCAGTGGCTGCTATTCCTGAAGCTCTGCCTGCGGTGCAGACGATTACGTTGGCACGTGGAATGGAAATTATGGCAGGTCATGAAGCATTGGTTAAGACGTTACCGGCCGTTGAGACACTTGGTTCTACTTCTGTCATTGCGACAGACAAAACTGGGACATTGACCGAAAATCAGATGCTTGTATCGAAAGTGATTCTGAAAGAGGATCAAGAATATGAAATTAGCGGAGAAGGGTATGACCCTGAAGGTGAGATTAAATATAATGGCGAGAAGCTTTCTTTACCTGATTTTTCAGGGACGTCGGATTTTGAGGATGCGAAAGATCATGAAGCGTTTTTACGTTTAGTTGTTGCTGGAATTTTGAGTT
>CAZUZA010000101.1:0-3129 GCA_964624875.1 uncultured Carnobacteriaceae bacterium
ATATAGTGAAGCAAAAACCCGTTGAAGCACATGACTTCAACGGGTTTCTTTTAATGTTTTTCTTGAAATCTTGTAATCTCTTCATAGCCGGTCTCTAATAGCTGACCAATTTTTTCATATAGTGGGGCCAATTCTTGGTAAACGGCAACATGTTTTGCATTCGGTTTGTTGCTTTCACTCGTTCCAACAATTTGCGCACCTTCTTCAAGTGAATGGATTTCACCAAGAGCGAATCGTCCAAGGATTACGGCTCCTAAGGCCGAACTTTCAATGGTTTGTGATACTTGAATCTCAGTGTTGAAAATGTCCGCCACCATTTGTCGCCAAGTCGGAGACTGCGCAAAGCCACCCGAAGCTTGAATGCTGTCGGGCTTGCCAATCACATCGGCCAAAGCATGATAAACCAAGTATAAATTAAGATTAATACCTTCAAGGACAGCGCGCATCATGTGTTCTTTTTTGTGTTGTAAAGCGAGACCGTAAAAGGAACCTTTCGCATTCGCATTCCACAAGGGTGCTCGTTCACCTGAAAGATAGGGGAAGAACAGGAGCCCTTCCGAACCAGGTATCACAGTTTCGATCCGTTCAGAAACGACATCATACGGCTCTAAGCCAAGCTGTTTGGCTTCTTTGACGATGGAATCGCCAATTTCGTCCATCATCCAATTAAAAATCATACCACCGTTGTTGACCGGACCTCCGACTACCCAGTGATTTTCGGTCAGTGCATAGCAAAATGTACGCCCAGTAGCATCTAGCACGGGTTTTTCCGTCACTGTCCGAATCGCACCACTGGTTCCGATTGTTAAGGCAATGACGCCTGGTTGAATCGCATTCACACCAAGGTTCGCTAAGCAGCCGTCGTTCGCACCAATGACCACGGGTGTATTTGCTGCCAGCCCTAAGTCGGCGGCGAGTTCTGTATCCATCTGTCTAAAAAATTCCGTCGTCGGCACGAGTCGAGGCAGTTCTTTGGGTGAAATCTTAGCCGTCTCTAAAGCGAGTGAATCCCAGTCCAAGGTGTGAATATTAAATAAGCCTGTTGCCGAAGCGATCGAATAATCGACAACAAATTCACCAAATAAAGCGTAAAAAACGTATTCTTTAATCCCTACAAAATGATAGGCTTCTTCAAATACTTCTGGTTTTTCTTCTCGTAACCAAATGATTTTAGCGAGTGGTGACATCGGATGAATTGGTGTTCCTGTATGTTCATAAATATCTTGTCCATTGGTTTCTTTTAAAAAGCGTGCTTGTACTTCACTACGCTGATCTGCCCACGTAATTGAAGCTGTTAAAGGTTTATTGTTTTTATCCAAAGCGATTAGGCTATGCATAACAGCACTAAAGGATAGAAATCTTATTTGTTCCGGTTGTAATTGTGCATCGATAATGACTTTTTTAATGGTAGATAATACAGCAGATACAATTTCATCAGGATCTTGTTCTGCTACTTTGGGTTCGGGTGTGTACAAAGGATAGGCGACTGAGGCCACTTGAATCGTCTCGCCAGCATCCGAAAAGACGATTGCTTTTGTGCTCGTCGTACCAATGTCTATACCAATTGAGTAGGTCTTCATGTGCTTTCTCTCCAATACAAATTGAATCTTTCTTTCCTTTAAGTTACCACAAAAGTGGGAGAGGGAGTAATAGATGCTCATGTGTTTTGCTAAATAAAAAGAACAACCATCCTGGAAGAAAACCCAAGATGATTGTCCGATGGAATATTTATTTAAAGAATATTTAAGCCTGTGTGACTTCTTTTGGTCGAACATCTCGAAGTGTACCTTCTGATTTTGAAACAAGTAATGTTGCAGCTGCGTCACCCGTAATGTTTGGAATGATTCGACCCATGTTCATGATACGGTCGATACCAGCTAACAATGCAACACCTTCTAATGGTAAACCAGCAGCACCTAATACGATAACGGACATAATTAACCCAGAACCTGGAATACCTGCCGTACCGATAGAAGCTAATGTTGCTGTAAACATCACCATTGCTTGCGTACCGATTGAAAGATCATAATTATATATTTGTGCTACAAAGATGACGGATATCGCTTGGTAAATCGCTGTACCGTTCATATTTACAACGGCTCCTAAAGGAACAGCAAAGTTTGCTGTATCTTCATCTGCACCTAAACGTAAAGTTGCTTCTATTGTTAATGGAATAGTTGCAACACTTGAACACGTTGCGAATACAAAAGCCATTGCTTCTTTTAGTTCTCTTAAGAAAACAATTGGTGATATCTTAGCAATTCCACCCATTAAGATACCAGCTTGAACAACCACTAAGTAAAAGAGACTTGCGAGGTATAAAGCAAAGATCGCTTTAGCGTAAGGGAAGAGGATATCTAAACCAACGCTACCGACAACACTTGCCATTAAACCAAATACACCAATCGGCGTAAATTCTAAGACAATTTCCGTTAATTTAGACATTAAATCTGATGCTGTATTGACAGCATTTAGAATTTTCTTGCCACTTTCGCCCATTCTTAAAATAGAGAAGCCGATTAATAGTGCAAAGAAAATAATTTGTAATAAATCGTTTTGGCTTAAAGCATCGAAGATACTTACTGGAACAATATTAACGATTGTGTCTAACACGGTAAAGCCTTCAGCAGCTTGAGCGGCTTCTGACGCAGTATCTGGTAAAGGAAGCGTTACGCCAGATCCAACATTAAATAAGTTTGCGAAGAATAAACCAACAACGATAGCAAATAGGGTTGTACCTAAGAACCAAACGATTGTTTTAATCCCAATTCGTCCAACTTTACTACTATCACCAATATTCGCAATGGCGCCAATAATAACAAAAAACACTAGTGGTGCAACAATCATTTGTAATAAGTTCATTAAGATCGTTCCAAGGAACGCGAACATTGCTGCGTCTTCCTTCATAACTAAACCAACTGTAATACCCAATATGAAACCAATCATTATTTTAACGAATAGACTTAAGTTTTTAATTCGTGCAATAAAGCCATTTTTTGGCTTTGCGGATGATATTGAAATCGTTGATGGATATGTTGGTTTACCTGATACACCAGGAATTGGATTCGAATCAAAAGCAGAATAAAGCAAAAAAACCGGTTAGAGCTCTCATAGGCTCACCGGTTTTTA
>CAZUZA010000102.1:0-2972 GCA_964624875.1 uncultured Carnobacteriaceae bacterium
TTATATTTAATTTTAATACGCTCTAAGTTTTTTACTTCGCGTACTCTATCGCTCTTGTTTCACGTATTACCGTTACTTTAATGTTTCCAGGGTAATCCATATTATCTTCGATTTCTTTTCGAACATTACGTGCTAATTTGGCACTTTGAACGTCATCTACTACATCTGGTTTTACTACAATACGAATTTCGCGCCCGGCTTGAATAGCAAAACTTTCTTTAACTCCATCAAAGCGATTAGAAATTTCTTCTAATTTCTCTAGACGTTGTAAGTAGTGTTCTAGTGATTCACTTCGCGCTCCTGGTCTTGCTGCGGAAACTGCGTCTGCAGCTTGTACTAGAGCTGAGATAACACTTGTTGGTTCTACATCACCGTGGTGAGAAGCAATCGAGTTAATGACTGTGTCCTTCTCTTGGTAACGCATAGCAATTTGTGCACCTATTTCAACGTGAGAGCCTTCTACTTCACCGTCTAATGCTTTTCCGATGTCATGTAGCAGACCTGCTCGTTTCGCAAGTTGTTGATCTTCGCCTAACTCAGCAGCCATAATGCCTGCGACTTTAGCGACTTCAACAGAGTGCGTTAATACGTTTTGTCCGTAACTTGTTCTAAAGGATAAACGACCGATAATCTTAATTAAGTCTGGGTGAATTGAGTGAATGCCTAAGTCAAAGACAGTGTCTTCCCCAATTTCACGTATACGCTCGTCCATTTCTTTACGTGATTTCTCAACAGCTTCTTCAATTCTTCCTGGATGGATACGACCATCAGAAATTAATTTTTCTAAAGCCATCTTCGCGATTTCACGTCGAATTGGATCAAAGCCACTTAATACGACAGTTTCAGGCGTGTCATCAATAATTAAGTCCATACCCGTTAAGCTCTCAATAGTTCGAATGTTTCGACCATCTCGTCCAATAATGCGACCTTTCATATCATCGTTTGGTAGATGAACAACACTTACTGTTGTTTCAGTTACTTGATCGGCTGCACTACGTTGGATTGCTTCCGTAATTAGACTCTTCGCACGACGGTTTACTTCCACCTTCAATTCGGCTTCCGCTTGTTTCACCATCACGGCTGTTTCATTGACTAACTCTTCTTCCGTTCGTTGGAGGACAATATTGCGTGCCTCCTCTTCTGTAAGTCCTGAAATACGTACTAATTCTTTTTCTGCTTTCTCCTTAGCTTGTTCAACTTCCGTTTCAGTTTGTTCTACTTTTTCAGATCGATTGTTTAACTTATCTTCTTTACTCTGTAGACTACTTTCTTTGGAATTCAATAATTTTTCTTTATGATTCAAATTATCTTCTCGTTGATCTAAGCGACTTTCCTGTAGAGAAATTTCTTGGCGTTGCTCTTTAAGTTCCCACTCGGCTTCATTACGCTGTGAGTGGATCTCTTCACGAGCCTCTAATAACGCTTCTTTTTTAATAATTTCAGCTTCTTTATTAGCATCTTCGACAATCTGCGCAGCTGTTTGTTTTGCATCGGCTTGTTTTTGTTCGGCAGTTTTCTTACCCATATTCGAACCAATAGCAAAACCTATGATTAAAGTAACGATAGCAGAGGCTATAGCAATAAATAATTCCATTCTTACACCTCCGTATCATTCAATTTTTTATATTCATGTATAATCGTTTTTATGCATTACTCTTTAAAGCATTCTTTTTACACGAAAGTTGTACTCGATATAATCTTCTACATTGAGTACACATCTATTATAATATCCCTATTTTCAATTTAAGTCAATTAAGTTTCAATCTGTGGCGTAATAAAAGTTCATTTATAACCCCTTATTCTTTGGTGAAATGCCACAGTGTGTCGAATGCATGCGTTTTAACTTGCACTATATTGTTTTTCATCTCATAAAAGCTCTTACAACAAATCGCGAATCAGGTTTTCTCGCGATTTTGGTGATAAATAAACAGGTGGGATATCCAACACCGTTTTGGCACCATACTGTTTTTCTTGTGCCAGTTTATAGGCTGCTCGTGCATAAACAATGTTAACTGCAGCCGTAAACTCCGGATTGCTCTCTAGTTTTAAGGCATAGTCAATCACAGATTGATGTTCGGCTGACGTGTTGCCTTGACGGATTACGCGTCCTCCGTGAGCCATCCCTTGGTGTTCGGCATCAAATTCTTCATCCGAAATAAAACTCACACTCGTACGATAATCGGCAAAATAGTCCGGCATTTCTTTAATCTGAGTTTCTACTTCACTTGGTTGGGCATCTTCTTCTAAGACCACATACACTTCACGAACGTGGGCCTTCTTTTGGTCATAGACCACTTCTTCGCCATCTAAAATCGCATCAATCATAAGTTGATCCGGTACGGTATACTGTGCTGCCTTTTTAACACCAGGCACACCTCGAACCGCATCACTATGTCCTTGGCTCAGACCACGTCCCCAAAATGTATATGTATTGCCTTCTGGTAAAATCGCTTCTTGCATTAAACGATTCAGTGAAAACAGGCCGGGATCCCAACCTGTTGCGATAACCGATACGTTTTGATTCTCTTTCGCGATGCCATCCATTTTACGATAATATTCTGGAATCAAGGCATGGGTATCATATGCATCCACCGTATTAAAGTGGGCTGCTAATTCTGGTCCTTGTTTTGGAATATCTGTTTTTGAACCCCCACATAAAATTAAGACATCTATTTTATCTTTAAAGTTTAAAATATCATCAATTTGGTAAGCTGGTGACGTTGTCGGCAGGTCTTCTGGATTTCGTCTTGAAAAAATGCCGACCAATTCCATATCCGGATGATTGTTGAGTCCAATCTCAACACCCTTCCCTAGGTTGCCATAGCCAATTATGCCAATTTTTATTTTACGCATATACGTTCCTCCGTCTATCTATTTCATTTCTCTTTTCCTTATTATCTATGTAAAGACATCCTTCATAAAGTAAAAACCCTCTTTTTTGAAAAGAAGGTTCACTTTTCAACATAAGAGGG
>CAZUZA010000103.1:0-2966 GCA_964624875.1 uncultured Carnobacteriaceae bacterium
TAGAGCAAGGTAAAGAAAAAAGTTATTCGATGACAAGTGACATTGCCGATCATCAACAAGCGGTTGAAATGTTGTTCAATTTACTTGAAGAATTAACGATTATCGAAGATTACCAAGCGATTACGGGTGTTGGGCATCGCGTTGCGGCTGGTGGCGAATTATTTGCCGACTCGACATTGATTACAGAAGATGTGATTGATCAAATTGAATCACTCAATGAATATGCGCCACTGCATAACCCAGGGCAAGTAGCGGTAATCCGTGCTTTTCGTAAAATATTACCAGAAACATTAATGGTTGCTGTTTTTGATACGTCCTTTCACTCAACAGTTCCAGCAGAAAACTATCTATATAGTATCCCTTACGAATACTATGAAGAATTCAAAATTCGGAAATATGGTTTCCACGGAACAAGTCACCGTTTTGTTGCCAATCAAGCAGCGGAAATGTTAGACCAACCGATTGAAGACTTGAAAATTATCACATGTCACTTAGGAAATGGCGCTTCTATTACAGCCGTAGACGGTGGCAAGTCAGTCGATACATCAATGGGCTTCACACCTTTAGTGGGGGTTACAATGGGGACACGCTCAGGTGATGTAGATGCATCCATTATACCATTCCTAATGGAAAAATTAGATATTGCAGATGTGAATGAAGCAATCGATATTTTAAACAAAGAATCTGGTTTAGTCGGTATTTCAGGCGTATCAAGTGACATGCGTGAAATCCAAGCAGCAGCAGAAGCTGGAAATGAACGTGCACAATTAGCCATTGATATCTTTGTTAGTCGTATTCAAAAATATATCGGGAGTTATATTGCAACAATGAATGGTGTGGACGCAATCGTCTTTACAGCAGGAATTGGTGAAAACTCTTCGTCGATTCGTCAAGAAATTATTAAAGGCATTTCATGGTTTGGTATGGCATTAGACGAAGAAAAGAATGATACACGAAAAGCAGCCATCATTTCAGACGACCAATCAAATGTCACTGTCTTGAACATTCCGACAAACGAAGAAGTTGAAATTGCTCGAGATGTTGATAGAATAGACAAAGAAAGTTAAGAGAGGACGTTTTAGATGGAAAGATTAACAAGTGAAAAAGGACCAAAAGCAATCGGAGCATACTCAGTCGCTACAAAAGTAGGCGACATTATCTATACGTCAGGTCAAATTCCGATTGATCCTGAAACAAATCAAATGGTTGAAGATGACATTCAAGCGCAAACACATCGCGTGATGAAGAATCTTAAAATTGTACTGGAAGAAAATGATAGTCAGTTAGGAAATATCATCAAATCCAATGTTTTTTTATCGGATATGAATGAGTTCCGTACATTTAATGAAGTATATGAAGAATACTTTGCAGCAGGTAATTACCCGTCACGTACAGCTGTTCAAGTAGGGGCATTACCAAACAATGCAAAAGTTGAAATTGATGTTATGGCAACAGTGAAGAAATAAAGAGGTGTTTTTATCAAAGCAATTGAATTGTATTTAGTACGACACGGTGAAACAGAATTTAATAAGCTAGGTCAAATTCAAGGATGGATGGATAGCCCGTTAACGGAATACGGGCTAGAAGTTGCGCGTTATTGTGGCTTAGGTTTAAAAGATATTCCTTTTGATGTGGCGTATTCAAGCGACTTAATGCGCGCTGTTAAAACAACAGAAGTTATCTTAAGTCAAAATGAACAAAAAGGAATCCCACACCATCCTTTAGATGAGCTAAAAGAGATTTCCTTCGGGAAGTTTGGTGGTGGCTTGAAGGACAGCTATAAAAAGGATGTATCGAAAGTGTTATTGGGTAAAGAAAGTCTGGATGAGTTAAATGATAAAATGCATTTAAAAGAAGTAACTGTAAAAGAACTTATTGATGCAGGTTATTCA
This sequence comes from uncultured Carnobacteriaceae bacterium, assembly GCA_964624875.1. GTDB lineage: Bacteria > Bacillota > Bacilli > Lactobacillales > Carnobacteriaceae_A > Atopostipes. Next base: position 1,893 of record CAZUZA010000103.1, read on the forward strand.
TTGGATCTTTCGGGTGAATCTGAGAATTACACGGACTTTGAAAATCGAATCGTACAAGCCACAAAAGACATCTTCAAAACCGCTCAAACTAAAGGACATCGTAAAATATTAGTAGTCGGTCATGGGATTGCCATTTTTGCCATCCTAAACTACCTATCGGATAAGCACATCAATTATATTAGTGATGTTAAAAATGCGAGTGTCACATTATTAAAATATGAAAACGAAGAAGTTTTCGTTGAGGATATTGCTTCGATGGACTACGTAAATACGGGAGAAAAAGCGAGCAAATTACAATAAAAATTCTATTGAAATCATTCATTCAGAAAGGGGATTCTCTGAATGAATGTGTGTTTATGAAATAACAAATGTTTTTCTAGGCGAACATAAAAAGAACAATCCAGAATAGAAAAATGATGGTTATACAAAAAAATGTTTCGATAAAGTTCTTTTATAGGATTTTATGCGTTTTTTTCAAGACCGAAAAACATCAAAAAGACAATGGAAGCGATTTTTACAATCCTTTACATATGCTAGTTATAGCGATTTATTTCACGAATTAACGTAAAAAAAAAAGTATTTTCCCTTTTTTTAACAAATCAGTCGCTATTTAAGTTAATATTAATAATATGGTAAAAGAGTAGTAATACTTTCATATTGTTAATTTATTTTCTTTGGGAGGTATCATGACAAAAGCACATTATATTGTATTAACATTAGGATTAAGCTTGTTTTTTTTAGACTCATCTTATGGAATAGGTTGGATATTTGGATGGATTTTTGTTGGTTTACTGAGACATTTTCGCGAACCTATTTTAGAATATATCATTGATTTTGATAATTTTTCTACAAAATTCTATATAGCCTATTTACTAGGTGTAATGGTTTGGATTGCTATACCGTTAGTTACTTCTTTGTTGTTGGAAGAATACATTAATCCTTTAACCGTTTTCGCTGCATTTTTTGCAGATCGTGCTTTAATGTTCCTTACAAATTACTTTAGAAAGGAGAGTTAACCGTGTTTCAAATTGAGCAGATTTCGATTTTGGTTATAACTATAGCTCTGGGTGTTGC
>CAZUZA010000104.1:0-2958 GCA_964624875.1 uncultured Carnobacteriaceae bacterium
AGGACCGCGTAACTGGTAAATGTTTCCATCACTAAATATTTCATTGTGCGGTCACCCCTTTCATCACTTCTGCTAAATGCCCGCGAATGATTTCATAGCCATTTGAATAAATTAATAATAATGCCACGACATATTTTCGATGTCTCTCAATTGTTTTCCTCGGAACATCTACACCTTCTAATATTTTTGACAGTGGCAATCTTTTCGTTCTTAAAAATTCTTTCATAATTTCCTCATTATCCTTTGCATAAGCAATCACTTCCTTGCAAGAGGTCAAAGTTCGTTCCTGTTTCGGGCTACTTTCCGCCACATCTGTTAGCGAAACGCCAAACTCTGTCATTTGTTGACTCAGCTCTAGAATTTCTTCCTTTGTTGCTTCGCGAATGACTAAATTTTCCTCTTGATACTCATTGTCCGGGATGCTTTCCTCGAGAGTACTTGCATCATCGTTTGTAGGAGTATTTAATGAGATTACTTGGTTATGCCTATTATTTTTTCGCCAGTAGTCTATGATACGGTTTCGAATGAGCATGGCTGCATAGTTTAAAAATGAGCCTCGAGTTTTTGAATAGCCATTGATCGCTTCGTGGAAAGCTATCATGGCGATACTGTATTCATCATCTTGATTCACGTTTAATGGCCTTTTCATAACTTTCGTTACTTGAGCTTTTATAAATGGTAAATAATCCGAAATCAAATCATCCGCTGCCATCATATCGCCTTTCGCAAGATAGACGCGCTGGACAATTGAATGTTCTTCACTCATCCCATTACCTCCTCAGTGTTAGATTACGTAATTACTTTGCAATTATCGGGGTTGGCTATTGTTTTTAGTTCTTTATTTTGTTTGATGAAAGAATTCCTTATCTAAATTATACATGAAACAAGAAAGAGCTCAACGAAAGGAGCGATTAGCTTGGGTAATGTCCTCTTGCCGGATGATTAAACTAAATAATACACCACCACACTCATGCGAAAACAAAAACTGCCAAACGGATCGCGGGTTAGGCAAATTCGATTTGGCAGCAATTTATTTATGATTAATAAACTATACTTAGATTTCTTTATTTAGAACGTCTTTTCGGACTTCGACGCGCATTGTTTTATTTGGGTTAACGGCTTGTGACACTTTCAAATCTCCAGCCATTGATAAGAACATACCCGCTTGGTTAAACGTGAGGTCGGTTTTCTTCGTAATGAAGTCGACCATATTATTTAGGGCTAACTTACTCGCGTCTTCCATCGTTTCACGAGAAGCAAGCGTCACATATAACTCGTCCGTCTCAAGGAATGGTAGTGGTAAGTCTGAATCTTTCAGCACTTCAACCGAAACTTCAATTTCACCCGCTACTTCTAAACCAGACCCCATAATTTCTCCGTCTCCCATTGACGAATGCATATCACCCATCGCTAGAAGTGCGCCGTCAACGTTTACGGGTAGGTAAAGTGTTGCACCTTCGCCAAGCAAAGTCGTATCCAAGTTTCCACCATGGTCATGAGGCGTTCCAGTGTTTACCCCTTCACCAGCAGGAGCTGTACCAATCACACCGACCATCTTAGTCAGTGGGATGTTGAAACCTTTGTATACTGTCATATCTTCCGTGATTTCTGCTATCGCTGTTTCTTCTTTTTCAATACCTTCTGACAATAAACCAAGTCCAGGCGCAGTTAAAACCGCACCTTTGTCATCGATATCAATACGCTTAATGGTAACTTTTAGTGTGTCGCCTACTTTAGCATCATTGACATATAATGGCCCCGTTGCAGGATTCACTTTTGAAAAATCAATATCACTTACGGTATCATTTTCAGATTGAACTTCTCCTGAAAAGCAGTCAAGCGTTTCAAATACGACTGTCGTACCGCTATCTACAGATGCTGCGGCCTTATTTTCCTTGTTCATTTCAAAAATCACATGTTCTTTACTCACTCGTACCATTTATATGCCCTCTTTCTTATTTAGATTATTTACTTATTTTCATCATTGGTGAAACAATTAAAAGTAATTGATTCCCATTGCTTCCTTCACTTCGTCAAGTGTTGTTGCTGCTACGCGCTCAGCCTTCTCGCTACCTTGCTTCATCATATCTAGAACGTATCCTCGGTCATTTTCGTATTCCGCACGACGAGCACGAATCGGGCTCAATGCTTCATCTAGAACGTCGATTAAGTAACGCTTAATCTTCACATCGCCTAAACCACCGGCTTGGTATTGAGCTTTCAGTTCAGCAACTTTTTCTTTATCTGGGTCGAAAATGTCTAAGTAAGTGAATACGACGTTTCCTTCTACTTTACCTGGATCTTCCACGCGAATGTGGCCAGGATCTGTGTACATTTTCATCACTTTCTTCTGAACGTCATCCGCTGAATCCGATAGATAGATCCCGTTATTCAACGACTTACTCATTTTACCTTTCCCATCAATTCCGACTAAGCGGCCTTGACCTTTAGGAGGCAACATTAATTCGGGTTCAACCAAAGCGTCCGTGCTGTAGATACGGTTAAAGTCTCTTACAACCTCACGCGCTTGCTCTAGCATAGGTTTTTGGTCATCTCCAACGGGTACATGTGTCGCTTTAAAAGCTGTAATGTCTGCAGCTTGACTCACTGGGTATACTAAAAATCCAGCAGGTAAACTCTTTCCAAAACCTTTTTGGTCGATTTCCGTTTTAACTGTTGGGTTTCTTTCTAAACGAGAAACCGTGACTAAGTTTAGATAATACATCATTAATTCTGGTAATTGTGGAATTTGTGATTGAATAAAAATCGTTGATTTACTTGGATCTAAGCCGACACCTAAATAATCCAACCCTACTTCAAAAATACTCTCTTGAATTTTCTTCGGGTTATCCGCATTGTCGGTTAAAGCTTGTTGGTCCGCAACCATGATATACATTTGGTTATTCGGGTCAGCCTGCAATTGGACTCGGTTGTGCAAAGAACCTACATAATGTCCCA
>CAZUZA010000105.1:0-2752 GCA_964624875.1 uncultured Carnobacteriaceae bacterium
GCCAAGCATAAATGAATATGCTTGGCCTTTTGTTAGTTTAAAAAGTTAATTAAGCTTTTTGAACGTTTGCTGCTTGTAATCCACGGTTACCTTCTTCGATATCGAAAGTTACTGCTTCACCTTCGTCTAAAGATTTGAAGCCGTCTGATTGGATTGCTGAGAAGTGTACGAATACATCGTCTCCACCTTCACGTTCGATAAATCCAAAACCTTTTTCTGCGTTAAACCATTTTACTGTACCTTGTTCCATAATTAAAACTCCTCTTCGTGCTTATATAGCACATAATATTTTACACAATTGCTTAAGCCCGATTCGGAATACATTACATACTTCGTTCAGTGATCTCTTACAACATGCCAAGCAAGTATACCATCCACTTGTAGATAAAGCAAGCCCTTTTCGCTAATAGTTACACATTATTTATAGGTATTTTCAAAAAAGTGCTCAAAACCCTTATAATCATTGAGTTTCAATTTTTGGAAGATTTAAAAAGAATTTTATTTTTTTCGCTTATTCTCTATATAATCTTCAACTGCGTAAACACAATCTTCTAAAAAGGCCTCTTCCCCAATTGTATTTATCTTAAAAAAGATTGCCTGACTGCCACCGGACGTAATGGCTGTTAAATGAATATCCGAATCATTCTCGATGATAGTCACATTCATACTCACTCGATTTCCTCCAAAGTAGCTGTAACGCTCGTAAACTCGAATAGCTACTTGTATGTCCCCTAGATTCACGTCATTTCCATCTTCGTAATGAACCGAAAGGCTCCTATTCATTATAACCTCATCAATATGGTTAATAAATTCGACAAAATCACCTTTAAGTTGGATTTCGTATTTAGCCATTCCGCACCTCTTTCTCTTTATCTGTTTCCTTTTATTATATAGTATATAGTCGAAAAACAGATGCGGTAATCGCGTAATTTAGTTTTTTATTTGTGTATTTCTAATCTTGAGAGATCTGGACGAATCATTTCTATAAATTCAAATTCTCCATCTTCGTACGTGTACTTTGCGATACATCCATTTGGAAAACCACCTTCGTCGAATACTTTTTTGACTCCATCCGCATCCACCCAGTTACGCATAAAATGAAAACTTGCACCACTATGAGAGGCAGCTAGAACTGTATGATGGTCTTCTTTTTCCATAATTTCGATACACGTTTCTTTCATTCGATCACGCACTTCATCTCGGAGTTCTCCTCCTACTTTAGGAAATAGTTCATCATACCCATTTTCCCACGTTGGATTTAAATCTTCACTTTCTCCTTCAAAGATTCCAAAGTTCATTTCTTTTAGACCTTTTAAACGTGTGTATTCTATGTCATGACCAACTGCTAGCTCTAATGTATCCGATGCTCGTTCTGCAGTTGAACTGTAGTAATGATCAAAGTCGATGTCTTTTAAGTATTCTCCTGCAATTTTCGCTTGTTCTATTCCTAGTTCAGTAAGTGGTGAGTCACTCGCCCCTTGAATCTTACGCCTTAGGTTGAATAACGTCTGTCCGTGTCTCATTAAATAAAATGTTTTCTTCATATTTATTATCTCCCTTATTCTTTTTTTAGAAGTTTTTGATTTTGAAAAACTCATTTTTTATTCTTTTCCTTCTGCTTTTTGTTTTTCGGCCCAACCTCTTTGTTGTGTTTCAACATGTCCACGGTGACCATGTACAGGTAATTTTTCTAACTCACTTTCTAATTTTTCAAACTCTTCATCTGTTAGCTCAACATTCCAAGCACCTAGGTTCTCGATAATTCTGCCTTTATTTTTCGATCCAGGAATTGGAACGACGTTTGGATATTTATGTAGCATCCACGCCATTGAAATTTGAGCGTTCGTTGCACCTTTGTCATCCGCGTACTTCGCAATCAAATCTATGATTGGTTGATTCGCATCAATGTTCTTATCTGATAATTGAGGAACAAATTTTCTTACGTCGTCTCCTTCAAATTTCGTTTCTTTCGTTACTTTACCTGAAAGTAATCCACTAGCAATTGGTGAGAAGGGTACGAATCCAATATTATTTTCTAAACAGTATGGAATCACATCTTCTTCAGCTCCACGTTCAACCATTGAGTAGACGCTTTGCACTGCTGAAACAGGTGTAACTTGATGCGCACGGTCTAAATACTCAACGGACACTTGCGACATCCCCCAGCCTTTAATGACACCTTCTTCAATAAGCTGTCCCATAACCTCAGCCACATCTTCCACTGGAATTTCTTCATTCACTCGATGCCAGTAGTAAAGATCAACATAGTCTGTCCTTAATTTTTCTAATGACCCATCTAAATGCTTACGAATCGCATCGTAAATAGTCACTTCTTCTCCATATTCTTCGCGTTCTAAAAAGAATTTTGTAGCCAACACGACTTCATCTCTGAACGGCTCAATAGCTTTTCCAACCATTTCTTCATTATGACCTGGATAGAACATTTCTCTCCCATAAACTTCAGCTGTATCAATAAAAGTCGCTCCAAATTCATACGCCTCACGAATCGCTTCAATCGTATACTCTTCCCCTGGGACTTCTCCGTATCCATGCGAAAAACCCATTGTTCCAATTCCAATTGGTGAAACCTCTAAATCTCTTAGCATTCTCTTTTTCATCAATGACTTTATCCTTTCTTCTAAAAACTATTCTGCAACACCAAGCATCACAGTAAGCGTTGTCAACTTCTACATCACTTATTCTATAGAAGTTTTGGTATTCCGTCCAATACTTATTAAGCAAGGTAGTATGC
>CAZUZA010000106.1:0-2694 GCA_964624875.1 uncultured Carnobacteriaceae bacterium
AAAAGCTAGCAGCCTCAAGTGAGGTGCTAGCTTTTCTAATTAAATTTACAAAATATCTTTTGCAGTATTCTCACTTAAATAGCGTTTCAAGAATTCTTGTGTACGCTCATTTTGTGGGTTGTTAATGACTTGGTCAGCTGGACCGGATTCAGCGATAACGCCTTTATCCATAAAGACGACACGACTTGAAACGTCGCGAGCAAAAGCCATTTCATGCGTAACAACAATCATTGTCAATCCTTCACGCGCTAAAGCTGTCATTGTATCTAATACTTCGCCAACCATTTCTGGGTCTAAGGCACTTGTCGGTTCATCGAACAGTAAAATTTCCGGGTTCATCGATAGTGCGCGAGCAATCGCCACACGTTGCTGTTGACCACCAGAAAGTTGATCCGGACGAGCATCACGATACGGCGCCATCCCAACTTTTTCTAAGTTCGCAATCGCAATCTTTTCCGCTTCTTCTTGTGAACGACCTAAAATTTTCACTTGACCGACTGTACAGTTTTTCAATGCATTCATGTTTTTGAATAAGTTAAAGCTTTGGAAAACCATCCCGACTTTCGCACGGTATTTGTTTTGGTCAAACGAATGATTTAACACTGAGTCGCCATGGTATAAAATGTCACCATCTGTTGGAATCTCAAGGAGGTTCAGACAACGTAACAACGTCGATTTACCAGAACCGGAAGAACCGATAATACTAATAACTTCTCCAGATTCAACCTCAAAATCAATATCTCTTAAGACTAAGTTATCGCCAAAATATTTCTCTAAATGTTGGACTTCTAAAATTGGATGAGACATTTTATCGAACTCCTCTCTCAGCATTTGCTGGCATTGTACTAGATTCGTGGACCGTATATGAATTGGATCCACCCATATATTTTTCAATTAGACGCAATAAGCGTGTTGTCACAAAGGTCATCACAAAGTAAATGACTGATGCGATTAAGAAACTTTGGAACGTCATGTATGTTGAACCTGCAGCTGAACGAGTAACGAAGAATAGCTCCGTTACCGCAATAACGTTTAATACCGAAGTATCCTTAATGTTAATGACAAACTCGTTACCTAAAGCTGGCAATGTGTTACGAATCGCTTGTGGCAAGACAACCGTTGTCATACTCTGGAAGTGATTCATCCCAATTGCTTTGGCCGCTTCTGCTTGGCCATCATCGACACCCATAATTCCACCACGGAAAACTTCTGATAAATAAGCACCAGTGTTCACTGAAACGATCAGTAAAGCCGCAGTAAGAGGGGACATATCAATGTTAAAGAATAATTTCGAACCATAGAAAATCAACATCGACTGAACCATCATCGGCGTCCCTCGGAAAATCTCAATGTAAGCGATGATTAGTAAGTCGAATAATTTATAAAAGAAATAACTGACTGGGTTACGTTTTTTATCAACTGGAATCGAACGGTAGACCGCAATCGCTAAACCAATTAGCGAACCAATCACAGTTGAAATCAATGCAATAACTAACGTGTTGCGTGCACCGGCAATAAATTGACTGCCGTACGAATCCCAAATACTCGCAACATCTGACCAGAAACCAGCACTTTCACCACGTTCATTTAAAGTAACCATATCGTTCATTAATTGATCACGATCAGCGGGAGAAATAGTTGCCAGTGCTTGATTCACTGAATCAACTAAAGGCGAGTCTTTGCGCATACCTACCGCAATTGTTGTATCCACTTCACCTGTATCAAAACCAGCACCTTCGTCAAAAGTGATATATGTTAAATCACCATTCGAAGCTGTCGCAGCCATTGCGCCAGGTCTTTCTGAAACATACGCGTCTGATTTATCAGATAAAACCGAAGCGATCATCGTTGGGAAAGAGTCCATTGCTGTTTGTTGCTGGACGTTAGGGATTTGTTCAATCAACGCATAGTGGAATGTATTCAACTGACCCGTCACACGAGCGCCATCAAAAGCATCCAAAGTAGTCGCTTCCGCAAATTCAGAATCCTCACGAACAACTAAAACAAGGTCTGAATCATAATACGCATCCGAAAAATCAATTTGGCGCGCACGTTCTGGTGTGGGTGACATCCCTGCAATAATCGCATCAATCATTCCTGATTCAAGCGCAGGTGGTAGACCATCCCATTCTAACTTAACAATTTCAAGCGTTAAGCCCAATTCCTCAGCCAATCGAACAGCCATCTGTAAGTCATACCCATTCGCATACTCACCAGGCGAGTTGCCAATTTCAACGGCACCATTCGAAGCCGTCGTCTGTGACCAGTTAAAAGGCGCGTAGTTCGCTTCCATTCCAACCTTCAAAACGCCATCTTCTTCTAAACCTTCATTAATAGTTTTCATATCATACGAATTATCTTGTGCATTTGCTACTGATGTAAAGGGCATAAGCACCAATGTTAACGCGATAAAGCCGATTTTCAGCCAGCGTCTCCAAGCTCTATTTTCCATATTGTTTTTCTCCTCTAATGGATAATTTTTAACCCTTTCTATGTTACAGAAGTCTCGCGCAAGATGCAAACCAATTTTCGTGTCAAACCCAATTTTAAAGCGCTTAATTGAACTTTTTCAAGAACAAACCCATGGTGAAATGTTGGTGAGTGGGAAAAAGCTGAAAAGTGGATACTTTCAGGAGTTGATTAACTAAAAAATGTGATTCTTATGAAGTATTCAGTAGTATCCGGAGTGCTATA
>CAZUZA010000107.1:0-2644 GCA_964624875.1 uncultured Carnobacteriaceae bacterium
AAATCGAAGAGGCTGAAAATCAAGCAGCAACTGAAGAAACATGGATTCCACCTGTAGAGGATGACGACACTGGAAACTTTGGGGCTGTGGGTAACGAAGACAACAAAACAGATAATAAAGAAGAAGATGTCATACAAGATGAAGTTGTAGAAGACGAGGTTGACGTTGACAATGAACCTGAAGAAGATGACACTGGTAATTTTGGTGCCGTAGAAGGCGATTCAGAAGATACTGATGAAGAGCCAACACCAGGTGAAGAAGAACCAGTTCCTGGTAATTAACAATAAAATATAAAATAAATCCCCAAGTATAGTATTCACTGTGAACGCCTACTTGGGGATTTTTGTGTTCTTATTATGTGCCATGAAAGATTAAGCACTCCTCTTTTTATTTCGCTTCAGAATCACTTCGTTAATTTCCTGCTGAATTTTTGTCAAATCATTAAATGTCGGAATATTTTCAATACAGAGACAATTTTTTGAAGACAATACCGGTAACGGAAAATTTGCCAGCACAAAATCATACTCTAATTCTTCTAGAATTTCTTCCGTTAAAAAGATGCCTTGATAAATATGAATCATTAAACGCGTTCCAAATTCGTATTCAATAAAATCTTTTAGCATATGGGCATGAGAGATATGTCGATTGCTTACAATCAAAAGATTGATCTTATCGTATTTTCGACGAAGGTCTCGTATTAATTGCTCCCAATTTGAAACGACAATGTACATTAAATAATTGAGCATTCTTCTAGATTGACTTAATCCTGCGTATTTCTGGTAAGCGATGATCCCTTTATACAGCTGCTTGTAAAAATGAGGAAATTCATCTTTTATTGTTTGCATAAACTGACCATTTCGATCATGGAGAATATAATTTGCTCTCGGGTCGTAACGTTCTAAATGCGTCGAATTGTGAAATGTATAGATTAAGTCTTCAATATTAGGTATAGGAATATCATTATCTGTCGACAATGTAATAAAAAACTGTTCGATATGAGAAATATCTTCTTTGAGTTGTCTGTTTTTTTCAGCTTTAGCCAACAAGCTGTTGTAGTTTATGGAATAACTATCATAAATAAATGGAGAGAACACCTGTGTCAGCAAATGAATGTCAACTTTCGTTTTTAAGTGTTTTTCAAAATATCGGATAGCATCTTTATGGAGGCTCAAATCAGAGAAAACGGCATATATATTAATGGACTCCGTGTCAATTTTACTAAAATGCCCTTGTTTAAAACGTATGAGATTAACAACGATAAATAACTTGAGAAGGTTGTAGTAAGCAAAATCAAGTTCAATACGCATGAGATCAATGAAAAAATATAACAAACTATCGATTGTGGGCATGTCGATTTCAACATCTTTTAAGAAATGATTCCAATCTAAATCCGAGTATTTCTCATAAATAAATGTATAGAAAAATAAACGAATACTATCTTCATCACCTGAAAGTTGGCATGGATTGGTTTCGATTTGGAAACCATAATCTTTCGTAACTTGATTAATATGGTCAATCATTCGATAGAAAGTCGACATACTAATAAATAATTGGTCGGCAATTTCATGAGCGGCATATTGTTCATTGAATAAAATTATTTCTAGTAGCTGGAAGGACATCGATTGTTCAAGAACATTATTATAGAGTGTTTTTAAACCTTTGTTTTTTAGAAACTCAAGTTTGACGCCCTTGTTAGAAGTAATAATTGTGAAATCATCATAGGATTCTTTAATGGTATCGAGATCGTACTTGAGCATTCGGGTGGAAGTGCTTAACTCTTTTGATAAATCTGAAATCGTCATCCAATCATCTTTTTCGAATAACATCTCTGTCATTCTGAGTCGTCTACGTTCATTTCCTCTAAGTAGATTATCCATAGCGACAATCTCCCCCTTTAATAAAAAGATGAAAAAGAAGCGCTAAATCACTAAAACGCTTACATTTATAGAGAAAGGAAATTAGCTTTTTCTCATTTCTTGCACCCATTATAACATAATATGAATAAAATTCAATCATGGATTGTCTTATACTGTTTGTGAAGGCAGCTAAACGATTTTTGTCATGCCATAAAATAGACCGAAAAGATATATAGTGAAAATGAGAGGAGGATTTGATATTCGTGTTACATTTCGCATTTAGATATTGCGAGTAACCGTATATATACACATTTTCGAGAGGAGGGATTCAATGTGTCATTAGGAAAAAAAGAGAAGCGAACGACATTGTTACCAGACATAAATCGAGTTGAAACAAATCGTTGGACGAGTGTAACGATTGTGATTTTATTATTTTTACAGCTCATTTTACCTGTCGTAACATACGTAGATGCTTCCACAGAAGATGATGCAATTGAACCGAACGTTGAAGAAGTTCAGGCAGATGAAACAGAAGAAAGCATTGAATCACCCATGACCCTTAGTAACGTGGAAGAGGACGTAGGAGATGATGAGGCACAGATCACTCAAGAAAATATACCTTCAGCTGTTGAAAATGAAGAAGAATCCGTTAGTGAACCGGTAGCTGAACCGGTAGAAAAACCAGAAGAAAACACGGAAGAAGAAGCAAATGCACCACCTGCAGATCCTGCTCCTGAAGAGCAAGAAGCTCCAGAAACTCCGGAACCACCAGCAGAACCTGAGGCACC
>CAZUZA010000108.1:0-2576 GCA_964624875.1 uncultured Carnobacteriaceae bacterium
ATCCAAAGCAAATCGCATGGCCTCCTCAATACTTATGTGCACTACAAAAAAGAATCATTCGGATGGGAAAACGTTTGAAGCAATAATGGTTTAGTAGTATGATAGAGTATAATTATTTATGAAAACGATTCAGTTTATACTGGGTCAAAAAAATGAAGATGGAGTGATTTAAATGATAGAAACACTAGAACGTGTACTTATGCCAATCGCACAAAAAATTGGAAACAATAAGTACTTATTAGCTATTCGAGATGGTTTCTTAATCTCAATGCCATTATTAATTGTAGGATCCTTTTTCTTACTATTCGCAAACTTCCCAATCCCAGGCTGGACGGAGTTTTGGTCAGGAATATTTGGAGAAGGCTGGACAGACTTTTTCAGTAAACCAACGGATGCCACATTCTCAATTTTAGCCGTACTTACGGTATTAGGTATCGGATACTCATTCGCTCGTCAGATGGAAGTGAACCCGATTTTTGGAGCGGTAATTTCACTAGTCAACTGGTTCCTATTAATGCCTTATGAAGTTGTCGGAGACGGTGTAACATTAGGCGGAATCCCACTACAATGGGTGGGATCTCAAGGGGTTTTCCTTTCAATCATCGTAGCGATCGCTTCTGTGCATATTTACGCATGGGTGGAAAATAGAGGCTGGGTCATTAGCATGCCTGAAGGTGTTCCACCACAAGTTGAAATGTCATTCTCAGCTCTAATCCCATCGGGTATCTCATTACTCGTATTTTTCTTTATTAACATTTTATTTGGATTAACCTCTTATGGAAATGCGTTTAGCTTCGTATACGAAATTTTACAAATTCCATTATTAGCTTTAGGAAATACATTACCAGCAATGGTTATTGCTTACTTATTCTTACATTTCTTCTGGTTCTTTGGAATCAACGGAAGTGCGGTAGTTGGAGCGGTATTCAACCCCATTTTACAAACTTTATCTGCAGAAAACTTAACAGCTTTCCGTGCAGGTGAAGAATTACCGAATATCATTAACCAACAATTCCAAGATTTATTCGCAACTTTTGGTGGAGCAGGGTCAACACTTTCTTTATTGATCGCCATGTTTGCCTTCTGTAAATCTAAGCGAATCACTGAGCTTGGAAAACTGTCGCTGTTACCAGGAATTTTTGGAATTAACGAACCAATCGTCTTTGGTTTACCAATTGTATTGAACCCAATGATGTTCATTCCATTCGTACTTGTTCCAACAGTAAACATCATCATTTCATACATGGCAATGGCAGTAGGACTTGTTCCTTATACAAGTGGGGTAGCGGTTCCGTGGACGATGCCTGCGATTATTTCAGGGTTCCTATCAACAGGCTGGCAAGGTGCTGTACTTCAAGCCCTATTATTGATTCTGGGCGTTATTTTATACTACCCATTCATTCGCGTGCTAGACAAACAGTACGTGGAAGAAGAAGAAGCAGCTGAAGCTTAAAAATACAGAGAAATTCGAGGAGGAATGTAAATGTGGGGTATGATTGCAACATGGCGGATGGCCGTAGAGGGAATTACTGAAGGGGCCGAGATCTTGCGAAATGACGGGGATGCGGAGAACGCAATAGTTAAAGCCATCAGTGAGGTAGAAGATTTTCCGTATTATAAATCGGTTGGATATGGTGGTTTACCAAACGAAGAAATGGAAGTCGAACTTGATGCAGCTTACATGAACGGAACGTCACTCGATTTTGGTGCTGTAGGCGCTGTAAAAGATTACGCCAATCCGATTGCGATTGCTCAGAAATTAAGCAAATTAAAAGCAAACAACTTTTTAGTTGGCGCAGGTGCAGAAAAATTTGCGCATAAAGAAGGTTTTGAACGTAAAAACATGTTAACAGATCGTGCGAAGATTCATTATAAAAATCGCACACATGAATTGAGTTTACAAGACAACGAATTAACGCCTTATTCTGGCCATGATACGGTCGGGATGGTAGCTCTAGACAAGAGTGGCTTAATGACGGTGGGTACGTCTACAAGTGGTTTATTTATGAAGAAAGCAGGACGTGTAGGAGACTCACCAGTTATTGGGAGTGGCTTTTACGCGGACAGTGCTATCGGAGGCGCAACTGCGACTGGTTTAGGTGAAGACTTAATGAAAGGAATGGTTTCTTACGAGATTGTTTCTTTAATGGAGAAAGGACTATCACCGCAAGAAGCGTGTGAACAAGTTGTGGACCAGTTAGATAAAAAGTTAAAAGAGCGACGTGGTGAAGCTGGGGATTTATCTGTTGTTGCAATGGATAAAGACGGGAACTACGGAACGGCTTCAAACATTGAAGGCTTTTCATTTGCGGTTGTTACTGCCGAACAAGAACCAACCGTCTATTTAGTGGATAAAATGAAAGACGGGAAATGCCATTATGAAGTTGCAACAAAAGAGTGGATGAATGAATACATGAGATCTCGTACAGCGCCACTAGAGAAAGAATGGGAAAAATGAGCAAAGTCGAAAAGAAGATTATGCATGAATTAGCCCAACTCGAAGACAGTATGATCCATTCGATTCAAGAAATCGTTCAAGTTAAAAGTGTAGCGGATAAACCGACAGCGGATGCACC
>CAZUZA010000109.1:0-2569 GCA_964624875.1 uncultured Carnobacteriaceae bacterium
TGTTCCAGCGCATAGGCCATCGATTGTAACATGCGATGATCTTTGATAGCGTGTATGTTTTTACGGCGCCCATCTTTTCCTTCAGTATAAGCCCATAATGTAGGTAATCGATCACCCTTCTCCTTTAGTTCAGCAAATAAAGTACTTGGTGTTTCTGTAGAGCGTGTGCTGTAAAGTAAATGGTCATATCGATAATGGTTTTTATGGTAGTCCTTGCTGACATCACAGATAAGCTCTGCAAGCTCAGGTAAGTTGTCATCTGCGGAAAAATCTTCAACAAGACCTAAATCCTCAAAGGGCTTGAGGAATCTTGCGGCTTTTAAATTTTCCCAATCAAGCGGGCGGAATCGGATGATTTTTTTCATAAGCGTGGTCCTTTCATGGTTAATTGTGTATAATTTTGTGAGCTAAATAGGTTAGATATGGAACGCCATTACGGTTTGACTGGTGTTTCATTCGCGAAGGGATAATGCTCGCCCCGTATTCGGATAAAACCCATGGTAACATCTCTTCTGGAATGGATGATTTAAACGGTAGAATATCAAATCGATAAAGTCTGGAAAGTGCTGTAAAATCACACCAGCTTTCATCATCGCTTGTTTTATACGCACGCAAGGCACGTCGCTTTCCTGTAGAACCCATCTGATCGATTGCATGCGTAACATCCGCAACAACGGTGTCGAGTCCTGCGGGTCTATTCTCGTTTATTTCAAACTGGGCTTGCATCGTACCGACTTCGGTATAGGCGTCAAAGGTAACCTCATCCGGGTTATCATTTAACCATTGGCCATTTAATCCATATATTGTGATTGCGGTGTTGGTAATACCCTCGAGATTCTCTGAGAGCGTGTACTTATAACCTTCATCGGTATTTCTAATCAAAAAGTGCTTCCCGCCGTTGGGTGTGTCTTCAACGTAATAAGCATCAAATGATGTGGCTAGGTCATACTCTTCTTCCGTATATCCGGGTTCTAAATCAAGACAACCGAAACTTGTATGATTTAATTGTATGACAAGCGGAAACGGTTGCATTGTTTGCACTAACTCCCCAAACGTCGTATTGACGGTATCCAATTCTGTTGGAAAAAACCGGTTGCGTGTCATATACACAGGATGTATAGGGCGTTTGTATCGGTCAACAAAGGTGGCTTTAACATCCCCTAATAATGCAATGATACGTTCGTCATAGGTAAATACCTTGTCGTACGGGTAGCCGCCGACCGTCGGAGGTAATGAAAAGGCCTCCCTGTCAGGTACATCTGTTATTGAGACGTCTGGATTGTTCTGTATAAAATAAGGGACGACTTCGTCATCTACTATGGCTATACCGTATAAGTAGGTTAATAAGTCGTCGTCAGCATTTGTTACGGCTGGTATACGTTTTTCAAGGCGGTTATTACTGTAAATATAACCATTATGACCGTTCTCTTCTGGATATTCAACTAATATTGTTGTTGTCCGCGGGCTACGGTGGATAATAATAGGTGAAGGTGGTCCGAACCTTATGCGATTAATAACAACTGATTTTGTGACTAACTTCATTTGTCCATTCTCTATCTTTTCTTGAGATAGATAAACAGCTCCGTTTTGTGTAGATTGCTCTAGCACGCTATGTAACCCCCTTCCCTATATGTAATAAATACCAAAAACAAATCGGGTAATGATTTGTCTTTGGCTAGATACGCAAGGGCGGAATCGAACCGCCTAAACAGCCTATATGCTTGCGTGACCAGTCTACCATCTACCGGACGGATGATAGACTATGTGTTCATTCTTACCAAGGTTGACCGTCGTCAGACTCTTCATCCGCTACTGCAGATACGCCTGCTCCGCCGTCATCTTGTCCCCAAACTTGACCACGACCTGCTTTGACAAATAACTCATCAGGTGTTAAGTCAGTGGATAGACGTACTTGGTAGTACTTGTTACCTAAGTGAGTTGCTTCTGTTAGGTGGATGGTTACCAGACTTTCAGACTTAATGTAATAACCCGGCTTACCATCTGTTTGTGGGAACTCTTTCTTGTCGAATACTGTGAATACACCTTCTGGTGTGTCGATGTTACAGAAATTACCCGGAAGGTTAATGGCTAAGCTCATTTCGACGCCTTCCATATTACCTAGACGGTCCACAACCAATTGTTTCAACTCTGCTGGTGGTGTAGTAATTTGAGTTCCAGACGGAGTGTGGATTGACCAAGGTGTGTTGTCATTTACTTTGAATGAGAAATACTTAAAGACAACTTTCCCCGCTAAGTCCGGGTTTTGTGATTGTGATACTTTTGTTGCAAACAAGTCATCTGGAATTGTCGCTAAATCCTCTACTGTGATGAACATTCTCCAGCTTGGTGAATAGTTCGCGCTTCCTTTGTTTAGAAAAATTCCGATGGGTGCAGTTAATTCTAGCTCTTTTGACATGTGCATTGCCTACCTTTATAATTTATTTTTTTTGGCTACTTTTAGTTTTACTCTGTCACGGGAGCACGGCCGCTTTGGAAACCTATATTCGACTTCCGGTTTGTCGAACAGGAAAGTGTTTTTTATTTATCTATACTCTAACAGAAGTCTTAC
>CAZUZA010000110.1:0-2545 GCA_964624875.1 uncultured Carnobacteriaceae bacterium
TCGATTTTCAACGAAAATCTTCCTTTTATCTTTAAGTAAGGAAAAAGCGTATGCCATTTCGGCATACGCTTCAAATCATTCTTTTAATTAAATTGGGTTATTATCGACTTCTTCAACATCGATATCTCTACGTGGTTGGATTTCAGTTACGTCACCACGAGCGGCATTTTTAAGGGCATTCGCTAATTCGCCTTCGATTTGTTGTAGTTCGATCGCTGCTTCTTGACGTCGCTTACGACCATCTTGGCTAATTTGTAAGGTTTCGTTCAACGTGTCAATTAAGCGTGTGTTCACTTCTTTCAATGTCTCCACATCAATAATGGTTTCTTCTGATGCTTTCGCGACATCGATTGTACTTTGTTGTAATTTCTCCGCATTTTTACGAAGCAATTCGTTTGTATAATCTGATGTTGCTTGTTGGGCTTCCAGTGCATTTTGTTGACTGGCAATTCCTAAAGCAATAATGATTTGGCCTTTCCATAAAGCAATTGTATTCGTTGTTGTACTATTAATCTTATCGATTAATAAGTGATTCGAGTTTTGTAACATACGAATTTGTGGCGCTTGCTGGATTGCAACAGTTTTTGTTGTTTTTAAATCCGCTAGACGTTTCTCAAAACGCGTGACGGAATCTTGGATATCCTTCACACCTTGCATGTACATCGAGCCGCCTTCAGCATTGTCACGCTCTTCAGCCTCTTTTAACCACGCTGGCATATTCACATTCACTTCTTCAATCTTTTGTTCACCAGCTTCAATATAAATCTGAACACTACGGAAATAGTCTAAGTTTTGCTGATACAAGTTATCTAAGACGGCATTATCCTTCATTAAATCATCACGTTCGCTAATTAATTGCGCTTCAATCTTATCAATTTGTGATGAAATCGATTGGTATTGCGTCATCAGATTTTCTAACTTGTTTTTCCCGCGTGAAAATAGTCGTTCAAAGAAGTTCTTATTCGACATATCTTCATCCGCTTCTTGCATCATATTCACTAGGTTTTGAATTTGTGTGCCCGTTTCACCAGATTCTTTAACCTTCACTTTATCTAAAACCGTATCCGCGAATGAAGCCAGACTCTTTTGACTCTCAAATCCATAAGTCGCAATACTGTTCGAATCTCTTAAGTTAATTTGGTTTTTAACTTTATCAACAACTTCTTGCTGCTCTGGTGTTAACTTGTTCGTCTCTTTTTCAACTTCCATTAAAACCGTTTCAGTCGTCTCCATCGATTCAGGCTTAGCCATCGTTCCTAAGGCATCATCTAGTGAAATCGTTGGCTCAGGTTCATTCGTGTGTGTTACATCTTGAACCAGTTTATCTATATCTTCTGAATTTTCTGAACCTTCATTTCCACCTAAAATGTCATCTAACTCTACTTTTTCTGTACTCAATATACTTCACTCCTTAAATTATAAATAGTCGTTTCTAATTTTATTCTTTATATGCACGAAAGTATTACTAAAAGTATACATGCTAACGATTTCATAGTAAATTATATCGATTTATCCCAGACCATTTTTAATCCAAACGCAATTCAACAAGCACAGGATAATGATCAGATGGATACACCTCAGCAAACATTCCTGAAATAATCTCAATCTCTTTTATGGTGAAATGTTTGGTGACAAATACGTAATCAATCGGTTCCCCTTGGATACCACCTTCAAAATCATGAAACGTTAACGCATTCTTCTGCTCTTCTTTGGATAAATTTCCGAAAGAATCGGTTACGCCCTCAGTACTCGTTAAAATCGTATACGGGTCGTCTGCTGGATATGTGTTAAAGTCACCCGTTAAAATAACAGGCAAACCTTGCTCCTGCAATCTTTTCATTTCACCTTGGATGAGCTTTGCGCTGTTTTTTCGGGCTTCCCCTCCTTCGTGATCGAAGTGTGTGTTCATAAAGGCGAAGAGGTCTTCCCCTGTGTTTTTGTCGGCAACCGTGACCATTGAAGTAATCCGTGGCAAGGCAGCATCCCAGCCTGTCGAAAACGGTTCTTCTGGCGTATCTGATAACCAAAAAGACGTAGGCTTTGTCAGGTTTAAGCGTTCTTTTCGCACAAAAATGGCTGACATTTCGGCACCATCATCTTCAGAACGTAAAAGACCATAGGAGTCATAGTCTGCACCTAATTCACTTTTTAAATCGTCATACATCCTTGCTTTTACTTCTTGAAAACCGATCACATCGGGTTGATGCGTGCTTAATATTTCTGATATTCCAACCAAACGTTGCGGCCATAGATACGGGTCTCCCGAATTATCATAGCGCACGTTGAAAGACATCACTTTAAACTCCATTCGTAACCTCCTAAAATTCATTGTATTCCCTTACATTATACAGCAATTCGCTCATAAACTAAGTAAAGGATATGTAAAAAAGTGCTCGCAAAAGAAATTTTCTTTTGGAGCACTCTTCATTAATGTTCTTCTCGGTCACTTCTCATTTTAAGGAAGATGGAAATAATCCCCCACAGCATTCCGGCAACTGGAAAAATAATCCAGGTAAAATGCCAGTTAAACGTATAGAAACTCCAT